>JAHDDV010000144.1 GCA_020629205.1 Chitinophagales bacterium
GAAGCAATATTTTTCGTTGTGGTAGTAGGAGCTGTTGTGTTTGTTGATTGCGCACCATAGCGCACCGTAGCATAGACCATACTCTCGTTCATTACTGAGCAGAGGGAGGAAAAGACAATTTCTGTGAAGTGCCCTTGGAGTCTGCTTTTTCTTGCACCGTACTGCGATCTGTTTTTTTGAATCGAATACCTTAGCTTTTTAGGATTCAGACGTGACCAGAGGTCACGCTGGGCCGCTTTTTTGCTTGGAATAAGGACAGCTATACAGGACAATCACTATACAGAATTTTACTTGCCAGGGCAGATGCTGCGACGAGCAAGATCGGTGCTAAATAGCCCTGATAGAAATGGAAATGATGGTGCTATACAGCGACTGAGTCGCTGCGCTGGAGCTGGCTCGACGATAGGAGAGACAGATCCAGAGCAGCAGCGAAGCCGCTGGATAGTGCCATCATTGTAATGGATAGCAGGTTGATACTTGCCACGACCGAAAAATGCTGCGCTCCAAAAATGATCAAGGAGCAAGGATCAATGTGCAAGGTGTTTTCATGTTATGCTATCTACTTGCGAGCTCATTGATTGTATCTTTTTGCAGCATGTATATAGGTTATGTATATTATCAACAATCAACAATCAACAATCAACAATCAACAATCAACAATCAACAATCAACAGCAACACTTAACACTTTCACACGAACAGCGCTCTCTCATAAGTAAAACTCTCCCGATCCGTCATCTTGCCATTGAGGAAGCGACGGGTATGGAAGACCGTTTGATGGACCACTTCTTGACAGGGAGCATGGCCTTGACCTTCGAAAAGAACCAATTTGCTGTTTTCCAGATCGCAGCGAAACTTGAATGCGTCTCGACTCTCTATGACCATGTCTTTGTCGCCCCAAAGGATGAGGGAATCTTTCTTGATGTCTTTGATCTTCTTGAAATCGGGGTAGATCTCAAGGGCACATAGCTTCGCCAAAAACTTACGATTGCTGGCACGATTGATCAGGTCGTAACGTCGGAGCAATAGCTTTTTCTTGATGAAGATTCGCTGACTATAGGCACGATGCATGACCATGTGGCGAGTCAGGAACAATGGGAAACTGAGTAGCTCCAGATAGCGCTTGAAGAAGGGCTTGATATAGCTGAAGCCCTTCGGTTGCTGATCTTTGGTTTGATAACCTGCCGAGCATACAAGGATCATTTTGTCGATTAGTTCAGGATGTTGGGCAGTCATTTCCCAGCTCACCCAGCCGCCCATAGAGCTGCCTGCGATATGGCATTTATCTACTCCCAATTGGTCGAGAAGCCCCTTGATCGTTTTTACATAATTGTCGATGAGGGACTGATCTACGGTTTCCGGTGCGTCGCTTAATCCGAAGCCGGGTAAATCCAAGCGAATGATCCGGAAATCGTCTTTGAGTAACTCCGTCCACTTATTCCAAAGATGCAGGGAGGAAATCAGTCCGTGTACCAGCAGCAAGACGGGGCCACTTCCTTGATCGCGATAATGGATTTTCATCCCATCGATCTCAGTGAATTGACTGTCTTTCGTGGTGTATTTCTCCAGCAGTTCTGCCTCTGGAAAATGCTCTTTACGGGTGGGACGGGGTAGTTTAGGCAGCTGAGGGGTCCAGCTTTGCCAGTTAATTGTCCGCATAATATGTCTAATCTAAGTTCTGTTGTTGGCTATAAAAGATAGTCTATAGTAACAACAATATCAATTAATAATGGGTTTAGGGTCGATGTTTTAGTGCTGCGTCTAGATGCCATCGATCTCTCGTACACCTTTTTTGTCACGCAGCAATTCCACATGTTTACGAATTTCATCTTTTAACTCGCGCGCATCTTCTACGCCTATAATGACCACTTCCGGTAAGGTTTTGTCCGAAGTCGTCAACTTGATATTGGCCAGATTGAGCAGCCGCATGAAGAAGGGTTCTTCTATGCTCAGGTCCTTGACCCGATAGAGTTCCAATTCTTCGGTCTTGCGACTAAATATGCCCGTTGAAATCAGCAGACGTTCTGTTGTTAGCTCATAATTGATACTTCTGTTTTCGTACCAAACGTAAAAAGCGTACAACAGAGGCACGAAAAGCCAGCAAAACAGCCCGCAGATAATGTAAACGGGCAAATTGATCGTATGGTGGGGATGTCCTTCCCAGATTACCTTCTCTTTCATAGCTGCAGCATGATTACGGTCGCAAAGTTACGACGTTTCCTACAACAAAAGTCTTGACTTATGGGTCAGACTTTGTTGGGTACAATAACTGTATTATTATCTTGCACTGAAGTTTTGACGGAGTTGTAAACTCCTTAGGAAATAATAATATTGACTTTGCGATTTAGACCGACCTCAAAAATCTTGATCAAGGATTCAATAGTGATATTAGATTTGCCATTCTCAACGCGCGAAATATAGCTCTTTTTAGATCCTATCCTGTCGGCCAACTCTGTTTGTGTCAGCTTCGCTTCTTTACGAGCTACTTTCAACATTTCACTGATGTAGAACTTTTGGGCTCCTTCTTCGAACTGTTGTCTTTTCTTTGATCCAAGTTTACCGTATTTAGTATCAAGCAAGCTATCGAAGTCTTGAACTGTTCCGGATTTAATTGTCTTTTTGCTCATCTTGGTATTCTTTCTTTAGTTTCTCTGCGCGCCTAATGTGCTTTTTAGGGATCTTCTGAGACTTTTTCTGAAAAGAATTGAAAAGTACAACAAGGTTTTTGCCATCCATGCAACAAAAGGTGCGGTAAATGTTCGACTGAACTTTAACCCTGATCTCATAAATACCATCCGTGCCAGATAGTTTCTTGAAGCATTTGACCGGAATCACTTTTGCTTGCGATACTACTACTAAGACATGTTCGATTTAAAGTTAACTTAAAGGTCAACAAATTGCAAGGGGTGGTTCGGGTTGTGAATGATACTACCAACTCCCACCTGCCTTCCATGTCATTCCTGAAGATTCCTTCTCCTTGACACTGAGAAACAGAAAGCGGATGAAATAGATCGCTACAATAAGCAAGAGTGCCGGATTCATGCCAAAGCCTCTTAGTAGGAAATAGCCTACAAAAAGCAGTAGGCAGAGTATCGAAAAGAGGAAATAGTATCGAAGCCAATCCGGTCTTTGTTTCTTGAACAGGAAAATCAGGGCGATCAAGTGTGTTGGCAAAGCCCAAAGCAAATTGGGGTTTTGGTAGCAAGCCTGATGATCGGTGCCGAACCACATGAAGAACATGAAGATGGACAATGCCGAGGCAACGAATAGTAGTATCTTGTCCAGCCAAAGGGCACGAGATCCTGAGGTCAATTGCTTAACGGTATAGAAGGCCACCAATAAAAACAACAAGCCAAACCAAAAGAGCGGACTGAGCAGAAAGAGAGTAGGTTGAGGGATGTCTGGCAATTCATTCATCATTCTGGTTTCCCTGACGAATGGCTTACCTTCAAGGCTGGACCGGTCGAGGGCATCGTATAGTTTGTAGGGTAAGAAGGTACGCTCTCTTGCATTGGCGATAAGATCAGTAGGGCTGCCCAGGATGATGTCGATGCCGAGATCTCCCCAAGGATGTCGGTCTTGAAACTCGTTGATCAACATTCGAAAACTGCTACCGATTTTTTGGGGAGGTAACTGAAGGCTATTGCCGCTGGACTGCATGAGCAGATCAGTGATCCTTGTCGAACAGTTGTCGTAGAAAAAGTCATACTGATAGGAGCGATTCTCTAGCTTATAGTTTTCCTTTAGCAATGCGTAGAGTTCGTTTTTTTGCCCTTGACTCAGATCAAGTAGCTGTTCCTTTACCCAGCGTTGTTCGCCTTCATACATTCTTTGAAAGCGATTGGAAGGCGAAGCAGCCAGACGGTAGGGAAGCTTGCCCCGGATAAATTTCAGATAGAAATTGGGCTCGCCAAAATTGAAAGTGCCCCAATTGAAGACCTTGTCCATACCCGTCTCGTAGTCACGTACCCGTAATGCGCTATGACCATAAGTCGTAAAGAGCTCATGCCCATAGCTACAGGTAAGTACACTGATCTCTGAGTTTTCGGAGAGCTTTTCCTGAGCGTTGAGCAGCTGCCCGAGGCTCAGGAGAATAAAACATAGCAGCACTCTGATCATAATCCAGCCTTCTTTCTGATGGTTTTTTATATGCACAACAAGGTCCGGGAATTATGAGATCACTTCCCCATTCCCTGTTAAGGTTGCCGGACTAAGGAAACTCAATCCATCGCCATTGTCTGCCATCAGGATCATGCCGTTGGAGACAATTCCACGGAGCTTGCGTGGAGCGAGATTAGCCAGTACGCATACTTGCTGACCGACAATCTCTTCAGCAGCATAATGCTCTGCGATGCCCGATACTACGGTGCGTTGCTCGAAGCCCAAATCAATCTGAATCTCCAGCAATTTATCAGCCTTAGGTACTTTAGCGGCAGACAAGATGGTGCCTACACGGATATCTAACTTAGCAAAGTCTTCATAGTTGATCTGATCCTTCAAAGGAACATACTCCTTTTCTATGGTTTCACTGACAGCCACTGACGCAGCCGCCCCTGCAGCTAGCGCCGCAGCAGCTGTAGCCTCTTTTTCCCTTCGAATCGCATCCAGCTTTGCCAATTGAGGGGCAATATGCTCATCATCCATCATGGTAAATAGCATTTCAGCTGCATTGATCTTGTGGCCCACCGGTAGCAAAGAAGTATCAGCCTCAAGTTTCCATTCGCTTTGATCAATATTTAGGATTCCTTGTAGCTTGTCTGCAGAGAAAGGAAGAAATGCCTTCATCAAGATGGACAAATGTCCAACAACCTGCAAGGCGGTATTCATGACCGTTGCGGTTCGTTCTGCATCCGTTTTGATTAGTTTCCATGGCTCCGTTTCAGCCAGATACTTATCTCCTGAACGCATAACATCCATCATGGCCGTCAGTGCCATTCTGAATTCGTAGTTCTCCAGATGATTGGTGATGCGTTCCAGGTCCTTGCTGACTGAACTCAGTAGTTCATTCTCCATCTCTCCTGCGGTTCCAGAAGGAACAACTCCATCATAGTATTTATGAGTTAGAACCACCACTCTGTTTACGAAGTTGCCGAGGCCCTTAGCCAACTCACTGTTGTTGCGCTGTTGGAAGTCCTTCCAGGTAAACTCGCTGTCTTTGGTTTCGGGCATATTGGCGGTGAGTACGTAACGTAGCACATCTTGTTTTCCTGGGAATTCCTCGAGATATTCGTGCAGCCAGACCGTCCAATTGCGAGAGGTGGACATCTTGTCCCCTTCCATATTCATGAACTCATTGGCCGGTACATTTCTAGGGATCACATAATCGCCATGCGACTTCAAGATCGCGGGAAAGGTAATACAGTGGAAGACGATATTATCCTTGCCCAGGAAGTGGACCAGCTTGGTGCCTTCTTTGTCTTGCCAGTATGGCTTCCAGTCGACTCCCTTGTCTTTGGCCCATTGTTTAGTTGCTGAGATATAGCCAATCGGTGCATCAAACCAAACGTACAGTACTTTGCCTTCGTAGCCTTCGACTGGGACAGGAATACCCCATTTTAGATCGCGGGTCATCGAGCGGGGTTGCAGTCCCATCGTCAACCAGGATTTGCAGGCGCCAAGTACATTCCGCTTCCACTTTTCCGGACGGCCATTACCTTGGATAATCCAATCCTCCAACCAAGGCTGCATGGTATCGAGTGATAGAAATAGCTGCTTGGTTTTGCGTAGCTCAGGTGTACTGCCAGTAATTGTCGACTTTGGATTAATTAGCTCCGTTGGATCCAGACTCGTACCACACTTTTCGCATTGATCTCCATAGGCATTTTCATTCTGGCAATTCGGACAGGTACCCTTGATATAGCGATCAGCCAGGAATTGCTCCTGTTCGAGATCGTAGTACTGCTCTGTTTCTTTCTCTATGAATGCGCCCTTCTTGTACAGGTCGCTGAAAAACTCAGCGGCAGTCTCATGGTGTAATTGGGAAGAAGTACGATGGTAGATGTCAAAGCTGATTCCAAATTTTTCAAAGCTCTCTTTGATAATGGCATTGTACTTGTCCACAATCTGCTGGGGGCTGACGCCTTCCTTGATGCCCTTCATGGTGATGGCTGCCCCATGCTCATCGGAGCCACAGATATAGACCACATTGTCAGCACCATAGCGCATGCGCAGATACCGAACATAGATGTCTGCAGGCACATAAGCACCGGCCAATTGACCGATGTGAACCGGTCCATTCGTGTAAGGTAGCGCGGAGGTAATGGTGTATCGTTTGGGATTGCTCATGCAATGGTCTATTTTGTGGATATATCTGAAAAAAAAGTCCCCAAAGATAACCAAATAGTGAGAATAAAGATTCCACAAAACCTGAAGGCAGGAGATACAATTGGCATCGTTGCCACGGCCAGAAAAATGGACAAAACCCTACTTGATTCCAGCATTCGCCATTTCATGGACTGGGGGCTCAATGTCAAGATCGGTAAGACATTGGACTTGGAGCACCATCAGTTTGCAGGCACTGATGCTGAACGCAGGGAAGATTTTCAAAACATGATCGATGACCATGAGATACAGGCAATTCTTTGTGCTCGTGGAGGATATGGCACCATTCGAATTGTCGATGGTCTGGATTGGTCGCAATTCAAAAAGAGGCCTAAGTGGATTGCTGGCTACAGTGATATCACTGTAGTGCATTCCTTCCTCAATCGAAAGCTCAAGATTGCCAGTCTGCACTGCACTATGCCTATCAGTGAGCCCAGTAACACTGAAGATGCAATGGAGACTATGCGGAAGGCTTTCTTTGGAGAGAGACTGCATTACGAGACCAAGGCAGACGAACATAATCGTCTGGGGTCTGCAGAAGGAAGCCTGGTAGGGGGCAATTTGTCGATACTCTACAGCCTGACTGGTAGTGAGGCGGACATCAAGACCAAGGGAAAAATATTGCTGATCGAAGACTTGGATGAATACTTATACCATGTAGATCGAATGATGATGAATCTCAAGCGCTCAGGAAAGCTTGACAAACTGAAAGGGCTAATCATCGGGGGGATGAACGACATGAAAGACAATGAAATTCCCTTCGGTCATCAGGCCCGGCAGATCATCCGAGAGCATGTGGAGGACTACGACTATCCAGTCTGCTTCAATTTTCCTTCTGGCCATATCCGTGATAATCGAGCAGTGATACTTGGGAAGAAGGCTAAGCTGACCGTCTTGCAGCATGAAGGCCAGTTTGTTCAGTGAGGCGGAAATGCCAAATAGAATCCGATCGTAATCAAAATACAAGGAGGAAAACAAAACTTACAACAAATGGCTACGAGAAAGAGAGAGACGGTTCCCTTAGCACCGAAGGAATTCATGAAAACTGCCACCTTGATCCATACCTTTTTGATGATGGGTCTGGCAATGGCATTTGGCATTATCTTCTATGTAACAGCGATGACTGATGGAAGCAGCAAACATGAGCTGGGCAATACCCTCAACTATCTGGTTCCTGTCTGGGCTGTATTGGTGCTTTTTGCCGGTAATGCCATGTACCGAAGAAGGACTTTGGAAATACAGGAAGACAATAGCTCTTCTGTAGAATACAAACTAGGTAAGTACCGTGAAACCCTAATCATTAGCTGGGCCATGATAGAAGGAGTAGCTTTATTTACCATAGTCTCCTATATGTTGGTCGGCAATTACCTCTTCTTGCTACTTTTTGCGCTCTTGTTTTTGGTCTTGCTCACTAAACGGCCAACGATTGAACGTACCCTGTCGGATACCCAATTGCCAAATAGCCTCTTTGATACTTAAGCTATATCGCGGCAAACATTTGTATCTTTGGCATAGCCGAATAGTCCAAAGAACATGAAGTACTTCTTCACGATCATTTGCTTTGTCTTAGGTATGAGCAAGATCACTGCTCAGCAAGAATATCGACCTGCATTACAAGCTGCTATCGACAGTTTGAGCCAATTGGCTCAATACCATCATCTGGCAACCTGGATGGATCTGCCCTATAATTGTGGTCCGAATCTGGAACGTGGTCGTAAGTTTGTACTGCAGGGCAATACCTTATCCCTCGCCACGCAGGCAGAGTTGATCGAGTTGTTGGTGCACGAAAATCCAAGAATCAGACAGGTGTCATTTGTCCTTTTGATGCAGGATGAAACGCTTGACAATCGCATAGAAACCATCAAATCAGCCTTTAGTTACAATCCTCCCATCGAGGCTGGCATTGGCTGTATCATAGATCGAAATCCCATTCGCTATTCCTTCTATCTGCATTGCATGGTGGAAGCCGGTGAACTCAAGGATAATGAAATCAACACATTCGATCAGCTGCTTCTTGAAAAGTATCCAGAAGATACACAAGTGATGATGGCAGTAGTCAATCGAATCCCTGACGAAAAACAAAAAGCAGAGCTCCTTCGAATGCTCATCCGCAAAGGCTACAGTCGTCCGGTGGAGCCACTGGCCCAAATGCGTCATAAGGAAGATTATCCTCTATTGGGTGATCATTTGCGTATCATGGATCGGCAGGCAAGGCGCGCACTGCTGCAAGAAGTAGATGCTGATTTTGTGCCCTACGTAGGCAGGATACTCGATATGGACTTGGTGCGGCCTGTGTTTGGGCTTTACCCAGATCTTTTTCGCTTCTTGAGACGAATCGGCAATTCTGAGGCGCAGGCAATTATTGAAAGAGAGATTGCCAAACTACAAGCAGAAGACCGGAGCATGGGCTCCGCTATCTCCAAAGCTCTGGATGAGGATACTACGAAGATTTGGGATCGAGAGATCATGGAAGTCTGGAGACTAAATGGCTACATAAGCATGCCGAATCTACAGCGAGCCATACATGAGCAGCCTCAGCTTGCCAAGCAGATTGCCCTGCAGCATTTGCGAGAGATGGATCGCTATTCTTACTACTACTTTCAAGGGCATCAGCTTCGAAGAATAGTGGCCTTCCTGGGTGCACAGGACAATGTAGATCTGGAAATGCTGCTGCAAAATGCCTTTGAAATCGGTTCTCAAAATGTCAGAGCTGGCATTTGGAATCTAATGAGCGAAGATAGCCGTACAGCAGCTTTCCCGACCCTTGTCGAAGACTACAAAGCTATGCAAAACTACCAGCAGATAATTGTCTTTTTGCGAGAGCTACCTGGATTGAATCCACATCAAAAGAAAGAAATAGCAGCGGCGACTTTTGCCTTTGATGAAGCAACGTTACCGCAGCGTGCCCGACAATCAATCGCGAGTCAACTAAAGAAAAAGCGCATTTTCAACGATCAAGATATGGAGCAGTTTTTGAAACAGTAAACTTGTGGGAAACGCGATCACTCATACTAATTAAGCACAAGACATGAAAGTATCCAGCCAATTCAAGAGTCTTATCGCAGCAATGCTATTGCTCACTCTTGTGATCTCTTTTGGTCAGGCCCAACACACATTTTCCATAGTAGCGGTCGATCCCGAAACCGGTGAAGTCGGTTGCGCGGGCGCCACTTGCCTCAATGAAGAGGATTGTAATGGTTGTGGAGGTGCCGTCGTAATTGGCGGACTGCTGCCGGGTCGTGGCGCAATCTGTTCGCAAGCGACCGTATGTATTCCCAATGGCAATTTACTAGATGGCATTGGCTACATGCAAAACGGAGGAAGTCCGAGTGGAATCTTATTGAGCCTCGAACTCAACGACGCCTGCGGGTTCGGAGATTTCAGCAATCGCCAATATGGCATAGTGGATCTCGACGAAAACAATGAACCGCGAACTGCCGCTCACACTGGCTCTGCTGCAGAATCCTATGCCGATCATATCATAGGCGACAACTATACAGTTCAAGGTAATATCCTGATCGGCCCTGAAGTGCTCGAAGGAATGCAAGAAGGTTTTGAAAATACCGAAGGCAGTCTTGCAGAAAAGTTGATGGCTGCCATGCAAGGGGCAAATATCCCTGGCGCAGATAGTCGTTGTCTGGCCGAAGGGACTTCTTCTCGCTCTTCATTTCTGATGGTGGCATGTCCACCAGATAATGCTCCCACCGATTGCCGCGATATCAATATCGTGATCCCGCAATTGGAGACAGGAGAGGAGCCGATTGATGCATTGCAAGAACGTTTCGATGAAGTGACAAGCGCCAATTTCATCGCCTTCAATGATATTTGTAGCAATGCTGCCTTTGTGGCTGTACAGCAGGCCTCCGATAGTTGCGATCCTAGTACTGCAGATCTCGATAGTGCCATGTCTTCCTCCCTTCCGATTAGCGATTGCACCTACACACAATCTCTCTCGGATGTATGGTACACTTTCAATCTTGGTGCAAATGTTCCCGGTAACCTTACCATAGATGCCCTTTATGATCCCCAACAAAATACCAATGATTTGGGATTGCTTGGCTGTGCCTTGTACACCAGCTGTGGGCCCCTTGCCTTGCCCTTGTTTTGTACTACCCTGGACCCTAATGAACCTGTGCTTTTGCCTGTGAGTTGTCTTGAGCCAGATCGCGACTACTTCCTCAAATTTTGGGACGATAGTAGGGGAGAGGCAGGAAGCCAGTTCTCTTTCTGTTTGCACACAGAGGATACCCAGGGTGCCAACACCATCCTATGGGGAGATGCTCCAGGCGAAGGTACCTTTGACGAAGGCTTCGGCGATTGGACGACCAACGGTATCTCGGATGAAGACCATGTTTGGGTTTGGGAAGAGGCAGGCAATTTTCAAGGTGGCCTGACCAATCCTTCTCTCAATTCTCTCAGTCGTTGCAATGGTTCTGTTGGATTTATGGCAGATTTTTACGCCACTGGAGGCGATCCGAATAATGTGCCTTCTCAGCCCTATCCGATCTTTACTGGCGACTTGGTTTCTCCAGTGATTGATCTCAGCGAGGCAGTCTTACCCATCCTTCAATTCTCGCAGTTCTTCGCGGGGCTCAATGGAGGTAGTATTTTTGGAGCCAATACCGATGTTGGGGCATTGCTAGCCTGGAGCGATGATGGGGGAAGCAGCTGGTCTACACCCGTTCCTATCAATGATGACGATTACGACTCCAATGACTTTTCCCCCAATCCTGTCACCAAGCAAGTAGCATTGACAGAGCTGGGCGGCGTGTCGCAGGCACGTTTCAAATTCATCTTCCACGGTGACTTCTATTTCTGGCTCATCGACGATGTGCTACTCTTGGAAAACGGCGTCATGAACACGGCCATCGACCCGGCCTACTACGTGATCCCTGACAACTACCTCACTCCTTTCCATCAGATTAGTCCCGTTCCGGTAGGGGGCCGCGTGCACAATTACGGCGGACTCGAAGCCACTAATCTCCGCTTCAATACCAGTATTGATTGGGTCAATGAATCGGGTGCAACAGTCTCTGGAATCTATACAAACACCGCTGATCTTTCCCTCGATCCCGGCACAGAAGACTTCTATTCTATGGATTTGGCAGAATGCTTTGAGCCGCAGGATCATATGAAAGGCGACTATGCTTTACGCTATGAATTGCTGCAGGAAGAGGAAGACAGCGAGCCGATCAACAACACAGCAGAAAGCAATTTCAAAATCACTGATAATGTGCTCTCCAAGGGGCCAGTCAATGCAGACGGCACTCCTGTACATGATACTTTTTGGGGGCCAATTGAGCCAGGGCCTTATGAGTATGGGGTACATTTTTACATCCCGAATGAAGGCAGTATCGCCGACTCCGTGATGCTGGCTTGCGCTGCTCCTGCCGGCGCTGTATTAGAAGGCACAGAGATCGAGGTCTACCTTTACAAGTGGGATAACACCGAGCCGCTAAATGCTATCGATACAGAGGAACTGACCATCGTCGGTTTTGCTGCCCACGACTTCACGGACGAAGCCAATGAGGAGTTCTTCACCCTTCGCCTATACGGCAATCCTGTACTCACTCAAGGAATAGCGCTGGAGCCCGGCCACTATATCCTAACCATGAATTACGAAGGCGATGACAATCTTTACATGAACGCCAACTCGACCATAGATTACAGCGCTAGCATTGAGAATTCCTTCATTCAGGCCAATGCACAGGAAGACGCAAACCTCTTCCGCTTTGCCGACATCGTCCGATTGGGCGACAACTGGTTGACAGGTGGATTTGATGGTCCGGGAGTTCCCGCAATGAATATCTACCTCAATACCGAAGTCCCTGCCAGTATCGATCAACCGCGAGCACTACCGGTGACATTCACGAACACCCCTGAAGGCGTTCAGGTCAAGTTGGGCCAAGTCGAGGAGCCAGTTGAAATGCTGGTATTGGATATCAATGGCCGTACACAAAAGGCACAATCTATCCCTGCAAGCAGCACTTCAGTTTATATCGATATGTCTTCCATGCCGAGGGGCACCTATCTGATCTGCTTACAAACGAAGTCCGGTAAGAAAGCCATTCAAAAATTTGTAAAATTGTAACGGTTTTATTGTAGATTAAAATAGTTATATTTATTGTAAACAATACACAATACACAATACACAATACACAATACACAATACACAATACACAATACACAA
>JAHDDV010000145.1 GCA_020629205.1 Chitinophagales bacterium
CGATGGATCAGGATCAGGAGAGGGCTCTGAGAATGGCGATGGTTTAGGTACTGGGACTGGTTCAGGAGCAGGCTCTGGTGGGAATACCTCTACGGGGGAAGGATCACCTGATTCATCTTCAGATGCGGCAGGAGTCTCTGGTAATTTTGGCTCAGCTAGTAGAAAGGCCAAAGAAGGCTTCTGGAGTAGATCCGGTAAATGGGTCTCCAGAAACGAACTGGAAGAGAGCAAAGGAGCGCAAGGAAACTGGGGCCAGAATCCCGAAAAAGGGTCTGGCAATTCCATTCCCGAAGGAGCCACAAGTCCGGGAGGTAGATCGGAAGGTAGCAGTGGTACAGGTAGTGGACCGGCATCAGCTGCTGGTGCAGGCGGCTCTTCAAGCAAATCTCGCTCCAGCACAGGCTCTTCAAATCAAAGAGGCATGCGGTCAAGCGGAACTGCATCTGGTGCTTCGAAGAAGGGTGCTGCCAGTTTTAAGGATGCGATAAAAAAGCTCGATTACTCAAAGACGAAAAAGAAGTTGACGCCTCGATTTAAGAAAAACCTCGACGACTTGTTTGAGGCTGAACAGGAGGCACAGCCTTCCATTGCCGGCCCTGGTGTACGAATCTTGATTTATGTGGCTCTGGCCTTGATTCTCTTGGCAGGGCTCATCATATTGCTACGTTCGATCAAGGACAAGGATGCCGACATTCCTGAGCTTGAAGAGGAAGAGAACGAGACCCTGGAGGAGATTGATGCAGAATCGGGTTATGAAAAGGCCTTGAGAGAGCGGAATTTTAGGCTGGCGATACGAATGCGTTTTATCAAACTACTGCAGGAGCTACAGGCTAAGCGCTTGATCGATTGGAAGCCAGATAAGACCAACAGGGACTATGTGAATGAACTGGCTAATTCGGATGTCTTACCTGTTTTCAGGTTGCTGTCCCGCAAATACGAGTATGTTTGGTACGGCAATACAGGGATTACTCAGGAGGAGTTTCTTGAGGTGGATAAGGAGTTCAAGAAGTTTTCGGTATAAAGAATTAGAATAAGGTTTGAAAACAAACAACGGAATATACTTCATTCTTGCTGCATTGATCATGGGGGCACTCTTCTTCATGACCATGTTCAAGTACGTCGATGTGCCCGATGTTAATTGGAGTCCAAACTATAATCTCGATTCAGAGGAACCTTATGGTGCTATGGTTTTCACCGAGGTGTTGGATCTGTACTTTGACGATATTGAAACAGAAGAATTCAATGGAGATATTCCGGAGCCAGCATATGGAGAAAAGGCCCTCTATGTCTTCATTGGGAGCAAGGCGCGATTTCCGGATGACGAAAGCAGGAAGCTGGATAGTTTGTCTGAAATGGGTCATCATGTGTTGTTGATCGCAGACAAATTTGAATTCACACGGCCCTACGCTATCAATGGTATGGGCGTTATGGAGCGCTTTGACGCTGAGAAATTGGAGGTGTCATTTTCGAGAGATGCTGACATAGACAGGAACTACGTATTTCGAAATTATGAGCAGGATTTTGAGGAACTTTGGGAGGGTAGTTTTCTGAGTTTCAAACCAGAACTGATCACTGAATGGAATTTTGATCAACGGATAACGGTGGACTTGGGTCGAAGTGTCTATGTGGTTTCAGAATACGATTCAGGATCCTTCAGATTGCACAGTATCCCTCGACTCTTTTCGAATGCCGCAGCCTTGCAAGAGGGTTATTTGGACCATTTCCATGAGGTCTTCGATGGCATCAATACCGATAAGGTCTACTACGCAGATGCGGATAGAAGAATCTCGGGACCTGAGCAGGCTGAGAATCCGATGCAATATGTCATGGGCCAAAAGAGTCTGCGAAGAGCCTACTACCTGACCCTAATCACAGGCTTGCTCTTTCTTCTATTCGGAGGAAAGAGAAGGCAAAAAGTGATCCCCACCAGGAAGGTCAATGAAAACACTTCTCTGGAGTATGTAAAGACCGTAAGTCGACTATTCCAAAAACAAAATCAAAACCAAAAGCTGGTCAATAAGATGCAGAAAGTCTTTTATCATCGGATTGGCAAGCAGTACTTTATCGATAAGAACGATCCTGATTTTACTTCCTTGCTTTCCCGGAAGACGAAAGTGCCAGAGGAAGAAATCGATGATCTGAGAAACAGACTGGCAGTGGCCAGTGAGATGGGTTCCTACAGCGACGCGCTGCTCATGGAGACCTATACAAGATTGGATAGATTCTACAAAAAAGCACAGTAATGAGCGAATTTGAAACAGGTATTAATACCGAGGGATTCAACCCTCGTCAATCAATGGATGTCAGTCGGTATGCTGAGAAATTTGATGAAATTCTCGCCGAATGTGCGCAGGTCATCGTTGGTCAGCGGGAGGCATTGGAGCTGATGCTGGTCTGCATAATGGCAGATGGGCATATTCTGCTTGAAGGGGTGCCGGGTATTGCCAAGACACTCAGTGCCAGGGTGCTGGCGCGTACCATAAATACCGATTTTGCACGGATCCAGTTTACCCCGGACTTGATGCCGGCTGATATTCTGGGTACCTCACTCTTCAATTTGAAGACCTCAGAGTTTAACTTCCAAAAAGGCCCGATTTTCTCCAATGTAGTCTTGATCGATGAGATCAACCGTGCTCCTGCAAAAACACAATCCGCCTTATTCGAAGTAATGGAAGAGAAGCAGATTTCTTTTGACGGAGTTACCTACGATATGTCCTTTCCCTTCATCATCATTGCTACGCAAAACCCTGTGGAGCAAGAAGGTACTTATCGACTGCCGGAAGGGCAGCTGGATAGATTTCTGATGAAGCTCCATATGGGCTATCCCTCTGAAAAGGACGAGCTTGGCATTCTGCAAAAGTACAAGAGTCAACATGGGCGACTGGATATCTCTGTCATTCAAAACAAACTGGATGCATCATTCATCAGGGAGATACAAAGCGCTTTGACCAAGATTCATGTGGAGGATCAAATGTTGGAGTACATCACGCAAATTACCATTGCCACCAGAAATCACAGTAAGGTTTATTTGGGTGGATCTCCCAGAGCATCTATCGCAATTCTCAAGACCTCGAAAGTGATTGCCATGATGGCCGGAAGGGACTTCATTATACCCGATGACATTCAGTATGTGGCTCCTCATGTATTGAATCATCGGATGATCATGACACCAGATGCTGATATGGAAGGCACCAGTCCTGAGTCCGTTATTCGTGAAATCATTGAAGTCGTCGAAGTACCCCGATAGCCGCCTATGCTTAGCTCTGTTTACCTCTTACCACGCTTTTATCAGGCTATGGCGGCAGTGATCTTCCTGTATCTGCTGTCTTATAGCTTCCCTATGCTCTTTATCGTTGCGAGCGGATTGCTGGTTTTGCTGCTTATGCTGACCATATACGATGCGGTGAGTCTGCGGAGTCGTGCTGACCATGTCATGGGGAGCCGTACTGTAATAGAAAAGCTATCGCTAGGAGATGAGCAGGAAATTCTTTATGAACTAGAGAATCAATCGGGACATGCGATTCACTATCAATTGGTAGATGAGTTGCCGATGCAGTTTCAACACCGGGAGCAGATCGCTCAGGGATTGTTGAATACTGAGGAGACACAGCAGGCGATTCACAAGATTCGGCCTTTGGAACGGGGTGTTTTTCGTTTTGGCAAGCTGCTGCTGTACAGCAGTTCCAAATCTCCGGGATTGATTCAATTTCGAAGCACGATTGCTGAGCCTGTAGCAGTGGCAGTATATCCTAGCATTCTTCAAATGCGAAAGTATGAGTTACAGGTCTTTTCTCAAACAGCCACCCTCTCCGGTGTGCGTCAGATACGCTCCATTGGCGAGAACGACGAGTTTGAATCCTTAAAGCCCTACATGCAGGGAGACAATTTTCGCTCGATCAACTGGAAAGCTACTGCGCGAAAAAATGAACTTGTTGTCAATCAATTTCAAAATACAAGATCACAGACAGTCTATTGCATTGTCGATAAGGGCCGCTCCATGAAAATGCCCTTTGATGGACTCACCTTGCTCGATTATGCCATCAACTCCACGCTTGTCTTAAGCAATATCATACTGCGCAAATACGACAAGGCTGGATTGATCACTTTCTCAGATCGGATTGGCACGGTACTGCAAGCAGAAAGCAAGCAGGGTCAGCTGGAAAAGATCGCGGAGCATTTATACCAACAAAGGACAGATTACCTCGATGCCAATTACGAACTGCTATTCTACCATATGCGTAGGTTGATCCGTCGTCGTAGCATCTTGCTCTTCTTCACCAATTTCGAGCAGCCGGTAGATCTGGAGCGCAACTTGCCCTATCTAATTTCCTTGTCCAAACGACATTTGCTAATCGTGGTCTTGTTTGTCAATACTGCGCTAGAAGCTTCCAGTGAGATGGAATGCGAAAAGAAGTCGGATATTTACCTCAAGGTCTTTTCACAGGTAGCCATGGTGGAGAAACGAGAAATTGCTCAGAAACTCCTACGCAATGGCATTCAAACCATCCTCACTACACCGAAGAATCTTAGCATCAACGTCATCAATAAATATCTTGAAGTCAAGAGTAAAAGAATGAAGTAGCCCATGAGAATCGAAAAGACTACACTTGAATTTCTAAAGAAAGTAGGAAAGAATAATAACCGACCTTGGTTCGACAAGAATAAGCAACTTTATCTGGATGCCCGAGACAATATGCAAGCATTCTTGGAGGCTGTTGCAGATGGCCTCAGCAAGACAGATGTGATAGAGAAACATCGGCTCTGGCGAATCTACCGCGATGTGCGTTTCTCCAAAGACAAGACACCATACAATGACTATTTCGGGGCTAGCCTTGTAAGGGCAGGTGCGCGTAGGAGAGGAGGCTATTGCTTCAACGTCGAGAGAGGAAATTCCTGGGTTGGCGGTGGATTCTACAATCCCAATAAGGAAGATCTATTGCTGATTAGAAAAGAGTTTGAGTTTGATGCCGCCCCTTTCCGCAAGATCATCAGCAAAGCTAAGTTCAAGAAGACTTTCGGAGATATACAAGGACGCGAACTCAAGACGGCTCCCAGAGGTTTCGACAAACAAGATCCAAATATTGATTTGATAAGAAAGAAGAGCTTCTACTTTCATCGTAGTTTCACCGATGAAGAAGTATTGGCAAAAGACTTTTTGAAACAAACCGTCAAGACCTTAGAAAACATTCGACCCTACTTCGATTACATGACTGAAATATTAACAGCAGATTTGGAGCAATGATCACATCTGACAAATGACTTAGCTTTGACCTGTAATTCTGGCTGAGCTTGCCAAAATGCCTTAACTTCCCCCCATGATGATGCTGCAAAAATGGTGGGTACGATTGATTCTGAGCTTTCTTCTAGGCTCTTTCATGATGCAGATGATTCAACTACGAACCGATCTGATTGCGCCATCCTTATCCACTCTTTTGATCCTGGTTTTTGCACTGATCATCTTCTTTTGCAGTACCTTCTTCTTCTCGATGTTCAACAAAATGAACCCAAGAAAACTCAATCTCAAGAAAGATGAAAAGCATAAAGAAAGGTAAATACAAACACTACAAAGGAAATTTCTACGAAGTTTTTGGATTGGCAGTCCACTCGGAAACCGACGAAAGATTGGTCCTCTACAAAGCCTGTTATTCCCTGCCTAAATTAGAAGCGGAGCTAGGAACTTCCCCGTTTTTTGTGCGTCCATACGACATGTTTTTGGAGCAAGTGAAGGTCGATGGAATGCTTGTCGATCGCTTTCAATATGTTGGTCCTGACTGATTTTTATACGTCCAACTGAGTACAAGCACAATTGGCGACTCTCTTTTTATCAGACGAATTTTTATCACCAATAAAATAGTTTTCGATGAAAAGGGAAAATGTATATGTAGGTATCAGTATGATACTGTTGAGTTTTTTGGCCCTGTCGACGCATGCCCAAGATACCCACACAAAGCAGATTAAAACCAAAGTAAATGGCAAGACCTTTCTACATCTGGAACGGGAAAGTGCCCAGCAGCGCATGCCGGAAACTTGTGTCCAAACCTACTTCAGAAACTATGATGGTACTTGTAACAATACCACCGATACAGATCGATGGGAGTGGGGAGCAACTGATCTCTCACTCATGCGAATGATGCCACCAGAATATGCGGCTAGCAATCCACTTTCTGATCTTGGAGGAGAAAACCGAAAAGGGGCGAGAGAGATTTCCAACATCGTTTGCGATCAAGAAGTCAGCATCCCCAATGAACTGGGATTGAGCTCTTGGGTCTACACCTGGGGGCAATTCCTTGATCACGATATCGATCTAACTCCAGAAGGAGAGGAGTCCGCTCCCATTCCTTTGCCAGACGATGAAACACTGTTCGAATTGCCGATCAGTTTTCATAGATCACTGCCCACAAACGGTACTGGAGAGAGCAATCAAAGAGAACAAAGCAATCTCATCACTAGTTGGATCGATGCCTCCAATGTCTATGGCTCTGATCCCATTCGGGCGAAATGGCTGCGAACAAATGTAGGTGGAAAGCTGAAGACTTCAGCCGGTGACCTCTTGCCCTACAATACTGTGGACGGAGAATTCGGAAGCCAGATCGACAACAATGCTCCTTCAATGGCCGGTGACAATGGAGGATCGGTCAAGGTATTTGTAGCAGGTGATGTACGTGCAAATGAGCAGCCCGGTCTCACTGTCTTACACACGCTGATGGTGAGAGAACACAATCGATTTTGTGATGAGTTAGCCGCTTTTGGTTACCTCAACGACGAACTGATTTACCAGTTTGCGAGAAAGAGCATCAGCGGATTTATCCAATCCATCACCTACAATGAATTCTTGCCGGCACTTGGCATTGACATAGACCCCTATTCCGGTTATGATCCCAATGTCAACCCAACTGTTAGCAATCTTTTTGCGACCGCGGCCTACAGGCTTGGACACACTATGGTTGCTTCTGAGGTGCTGTTGCGTACCGACAATTGCCAAGCCATCGATGAAGGTTCCATCAGTCTATTTGAAGCATTTTTCAATCCCACTTACCTCTCCAGCTACGGCTTGGAACCACTTGCGAAAGGCTTTGCATCACAGTTTCAGGAGGAAGTTGATATAAAATTAATCGATGATCTAAGGAATCTACTGTTTCCGGATTTTACCAGTGACCTTGTTTTTGGCCTTGATCTGGCCGCCCTCAATCTTCAAAGGGCTAGAGACCACGGTTTACCTGACTACAATTTGCTTAGACATGAGTTTTTGGGGGCACCAATACAATCCTTTAATCAGATTAGCACTGATCCGGAAACTCAGCAGCGTTTGGCAGATGCCTATGGAACAGTGGCCGATATGGACCCTTGGGTAGGTCTGCTGGCAGAAGACAAGCTCCCGGAAAAAGCTGTGGGGCCAACATTGAATGCCATCCTAAAAGATCAGTTTGAGAGAATTCGGGATGGGGATTTCTATTTCTATAAAAATGACCCCTATATGCCACAGATTCAAATTGATGAAATAGATGAAGTAACACTTTCAAAAATTATATTGAGAAATACAGATTTATCCAACCTTCAAGAGAATGTCTTCTTTGCGGAACAGTGCGCAATCGATATGCCGGAGAGCAATGAAGACACGGGAGGCACTGATGATGACCCAGATGGCGGAAACAACGGTCCTGGCGGCGGTGGCAATGACGGTCCTGGCGGCGGTGGAAATGGCGGTCCTGGCGGCGGTGGAAATGACGGTCCTGGCGGCGGTGGAAATGGCGGTCCTGGCGGCGATGGAAATGGCGGTCCTGGCGGCGGTGGAAATGGCGGTCCCGGTGGCGGCGGCAGTGGTGGTCCCGGTGGCAATGACGGTCCTGGTAGGAGATCATTTTCACAAGAAAGTATTTCGCATAAAAATGACCTTGCAGCGCTTAAGGATGGACTAGGGAGTGCTTCAAGTCTTCAGGTTTCACCAAATCCGGCAACAGATAGTTTCACCTGGAGCTACATCGGCGACTCAGAAGTGGTTTTGCTTTCGATTACAAATACGAGTGGTCAGGAAATGCTGCGGCAACAATTCAGTGCCATTGGGGTGCACAATATGGATTGCAGTGATTGGCCAGCGGGACTTTATCTCATCACAGTGATTTCTAGTGGGCACCGAGAGACCGCTAAGCTTGTGGTGAAGAAGTAGTTTTTTTGCGATAGCGTATTTCAAGCGGGAGCATTATTAGTCGATGTTCCCGCTTTTCTTTTGCTATAGCTTAAGTCCATTTTCTCTTTTTGGAGCGCAGCAGATGCACACGTGGCGATACCCGTCTCGCTCTCCGCTAATATTCGGCACCTGTCTAGCTGTTCCTTGCTCAGGCTATGAAGTCTCTCCTGACGTCGAGCCTCCATAGCCTGGCAGTCACGACGCTATACAGGCACCTCATTCCGCTTCGATCGAGGCTATTTTTCACCGCCTTCCACTCGCTCCAAGAGTCACCACAATAACAAATTTCAAGTGGCGGCCTGGTCGAACAACTCACCCAGGCAATCACGAAAATTCACTATCTTGATAGGAATGGCTTGATCTTTCTGGCTACGCATGAATTTGTGCATACACAGCAAGATACGACGATCGGCAATAGTCTATTGTCACAGACCATCATTGAAGGCTCGGCTGAGTTTCTGGCCGAGCTCGCCCTCAATATAGACTCCCCTAATCCACAAATCGCTTTTGGACGGAAACATGATCAAGAGATAAAAGAGGCCTTTGCGAAGGAAATGTGGTCTCCCTCGGTCTACAATTGGCTCTGGAACAGCCCCGACAATCAATTCTACATTGGAATATGCGTAACCTTGATGGAGTTCCCATAAAGCCTTACCCCATACAGTTTCGGGCGAGGAAGGATTGAAGTGTTACGTGACCATTGTCATATTGGCTGGCCCTGAAGACTTTGCTTTGGTCGCATTTGTCCATTTTTTCTGTTTTCTCTGATTTAGACCGTAACAAATAGTAATTTTCTTGCAGATAGATGCAAAGGTGAAAAGGGATAGTATCTCAAAGAACTTACTATGAAGGACCTAAGTGATAAGAGAGCTCTCGATGCGCAATTTTCCATGGAAAGGAAGGACCCTAAGGCAGACTTTATTCCACAAGCAAAAGTAGCATGGTACAGTATTCCTCAGTTGGCAAGAACTGGGATCAAGGTCTTATTGTCCTCTATTTTTGGAGAGTTTACCGACCGAAGAGAATTGCTGGCTTTGATGGCCGCAAATGAGGTGCATCAGCATTATGAAGATTATGCAAAAGAAGAAGAGCTTTGGTTAGACTATGTGGCCGATGCGGGAGATGGATTTGATGCCTGCTTCACTGTAGCTCGGCAAATGTCGAGAACTCAGAATTCCGGACGAGAAGGGGAAGAAACTCAGCCTGGCAAAATTCTCATCATGGGAGGAGATCAAGTATATCCCACCGCCAATATTGAGGAATATGAAAACCGATTGAAAGGTCCGTATATGTACGCCTTTCCAAAGAGCAGAAACGAGGATCGGCAGTTATTTGCTATCCCGGGGAACCATGACTGGTACGATGGGCTGAACAGTTTTGTGAAGATATTTAGTCCTGGGGGATCTTTGGGAGATTTTACCACACCGCAAAGCCGCAGTTACTTTGCCATAAAGCTACCGCACAATGTCTGGGTTTTTGGTGTAGATCTCCAGTTGCAATCCTACATCGATCAGGGTCAGCTGGAGTACTTTGAAGATGTAATTGAAAATAGCCTTTCCGCTACAGAAACCAATCATATTATCCTCTGCAGTGCCGAACCCTCCTGGGTCTACCAGTTAAAGAAAAAGACAGGAAAGAAGCTGGGGCACAATCTTCAGTATTTCGAAAAGGAAATGATGAAAAACAGTGAAGGCAAGGATTTGAAATTTGTCTTGTCGCTTTCAGGAGACCTTCACCACTATTCACGTTATGCAACTGAAGACAATCAACACCATAAGATTACGGCTGGAGGTGGTGGTGCCTTCTTGCATCCAACACACAACCTGCCGAAAGAGATTAGCTGGAAGGATCAAAAGCTTAGCTTGAAGGAACGTTACCCATCTGCAGATAAGTCGAAGTTCTTGTCCTGGGGCAATTGGAAGTTTGCCTGGCACAACAAATCATTTGCCCTGTTTATCGGTATACTTTACGTGCTCGCCAGCTGGTTCTTCTATGTTTCAGTGCATATTGGGGATGTAGCTTTGGGGCAAGTCAAGGGGCTTGATGTCGCTAAGATCTTACTGCTTTCACCATTTGCTGCGGTAATGGTTTTCTTGGTTGCCTTTGGTACTTTTTACTTTGCGGATCGAGATCCCATCAATCCGAAGTATAAGACCAATTTGGTATACAGTCTTGCCGGTCTCAGCCATGCTTCAGTGCAGGTAGCTGCTTTGCTCGCCACTTTTCTTTTTCTTGGAGCAAGATTTCACAAGAGCCTAAGTGGGCCCATGCCTGAACTGACCGCCCTGTTCTTTATCGCCATGATTTTTGCAGCAGGTGCATTGATCAGTAGCACTATATTTGGTTTATACCTGACCCTTAGCAACAGATTTCTGGGCATGCACGATAACGAGGCTTTTAGCGCGCTCAATCTGGAGCGGTACAAAAACTTTTTGCGAATCCATTTGACAAGAGACAAGCTGACGATCTATCCATATGGAATCAAAGAGGTGTTTAAACATGCTTATACTGACCGTCGTGACAAGTACATGCCAGAAAAGGAGCCGGAGTGTGAATTAATAGAGCCCCCGATAGTCATTGATCTCCAATAAGCTGAGATTTTAATAGGCTTTCGCCCCATGGCCCACAGACTCAACATGATTTACAATCAAAAGCAGTATTTTGTTGTAAATTACTCTGTGATGAAGAAGTACGTTTTCCTTTGTGTTATGCTCGTTTCGACGCTGCTATCGGTAGATGTGGTGGGGCAGTGCGATCCATCGGTTCCCTACCCATTTACGGATCCGGTGATGATTCAGTTGATTGCCACTAACCCGGATTGCTGTTTTGGAACCTGGACACAGGCTTGCCAGGATCTCTACGATTCATTGGCCGGTGGTGGGGGTGGAGGCTGCGATGCGACATTCACCAATGAGACATTTGATGGCTATCTCTATACATTTGCTGCTTCCACTGGAGCCTTGATCTATCAATGGGATTACGGAGACGGAAGCTTGCCATTGGATCTGGAATCGACGGTGACACACACCTTTGCGAGTGATGGGGTCTATAATGTTTGCCTCACTACCATTTGTGCTGATTTTACACAGGGTTCTTACTGCGAGGAAATCACTGTGGGCCTTTTAGAATGCGAAAGCATTGACAATGGTAGCGCGCCCTACGAGATATCTGACCCGCTCTTCCAGCAAGTAGTCGCAGATAATCCAAACTGTTGCGATGGTTCCTGGGATACAGCATGTGAGGATGCATATCAAGAAGCCTTCAATGCACTGCCTTGCATCGGCAGCATCATCGTCGAAGATCAAGGAAACGGTATTTATCAATTCAGCTCTCAGGAACAAAACCAAGGCGTCTCCCTAATCAGTGAATGGGATTTTGGAGATGGAGAAACAAGCGCAAATACGGAGTCCACGGTCAGTCATCAGTATACCGAGGTAGGTACCTTTGAGGTTTGTGTCACAGTGATCTGTGCTGATGGAGATGAGGAACAGACTTGCACAGACATTGAGATTGACGATGCACCTTGCTCAGCGATAGTTGATCCCGCTTTTCCTTATGAAGAATCCGATCCATACGTCACCGCAGCCATAGCCGCCAACCCACAATGCTGTTCTAATTGGTCAGCGCTCTGCGATCAAGCCTACGGTGAGTTTGCGAATGAAGATGTCAGTGGTAGCTTTCAAGGTACGGTCGTACAGCAAGATAGTAACCCTGTCCCCACTGCATTAGTGGACGTCTACGATAGCTTTGGCGAACTCCTATTCACGGTGATTTCAGATGAGAATGGAAATATTTTGATTGAAGGAATTCCTGCCGGCTCGTATGTAGTCAATGTGAGTGGTCAAGGAATCGCGCAAACCAGTCTCTACAATTTTGAAATAGACTACCTGACGCCCAATCTTGAAGGACAAAGCATTCCTGTGGTAACCGATGGTACTGCCACTGCCTCTCTGGAGTCAATAGGCATACAGCTATTTCCAAATCCAGCCACGGACCAAATCACGATAAGAAATCTGCAAGACTGTAATAGTATTCAGATCTTAAGCACATCAGGTAAAGTTGTAATGGAAGAAAGCACGCAGATGGAGAATATCGTCCATCTAGATTTACATGCGCTGTCAAGCGGTCTCTATTTTGTCCAGATAAACACAATCGAAGCAAGCTATCAATCAAAACTAATAAAACAGTAAACTCTGTGGTTTATTTTCTATATTATTAATAATATAATATGTAGTGCGCAATACGTATACACAATCAACAATCAACAATCAACAATCAACAATCAACAATCAACAATCAACAAT
>JAHDDV010000146.1 GCA_020629205.1 Chitinophagales bacterium
CACTGATATTAGCATGCACCGCACAATATATATATTGTCAAAACAGCGCAAAAATTACTGTTGTCCATGATGGAAATCGAGGCACGCTGGACTTTCTATCCTTGGTGCAAGAAGAGATAGAAATACTACTCGCTCAACAATATGATGTCTCCTACAAGGAGCTCAACCTTTCGGAATCAAGCCAGTCGCCGGAGAGCATAATCAAGGAAGCAGTGCAGATACCGGCAGATGTGCTGATTACACTGGGTTTCAATGCTTCAGGAGCCTTGGATGCTTTGGAAACCTATCCCCTTCCCTGCATTTCCGGTATTTCCATTCAGCCTTTGAAAACAGAAAGTACTGGGATTAATAACTATACCTTGATCCAGACTCCCTTCAATATAAAACGAGATTTTGAGGTATTTCAAACAATCTACCCATTCAAGCATCTCGGGGTATTTGTCTCTGACAATGCGCCTGCCAGATTAGAAGCATTCCTAGGGGCTTTCGCTGAGGGTTTCGACATACAGTTTATCCCCACCTCTGATGATCCGATGGCAGATCTGAATCAAATAAAAGATGAAGTGGATGCCATTTACTTCCTACCCAATCTTTACGAAGATCCACTGGACCAACAGACCCTGATTGAAGGAATCAATGCTCGTCATCTACCCTCCTTTAGTTTGATGGGAAGAGATGATGTAGAACAAGGGATTCTAGCCTCCATTTCTCCGTCGGATTATGTAGGAGTATTTGCTCGTCGGCTGGCCCTTAATGTGATGAAAATTCTCGAAGGGCAAAACCCTAAGGATCTACCTGTTAGTATTGCGGGAATTGAGGAAGATTTTGTCATCAATGTGGCTACAATGGAACAAATAGAAATCTATCCCGCATTCGAAGTGCTGAGTGAAGCCTCCCTGATCCAACTCCAGGCCAAAACCGGAAAGCAATATACACTGGAGTCCGCAGTGGCCGAGGCATTGAAGACAAATCTGTCTTTAAAAGTGGCTCAAAGAAATGTAGCCATACAAGAGAAAGAAATCCAGCTTGCCCGTTCCAATTTGCTTCCAAACCTCGATGCAAGCACAACTTTGCAAAGTCTCGATGGCAATACAGCCGACCTGCTCAAAGCAACCAATCAATTGACTCCTCAAACCGGATGGGTAGGTAATCTTTCCCTCACTCAATTGATTTACTCCCAACCTGCCTGGGCAAATGTCTCTATTCAAAAGTCCCTTCTGGAAGGAGAAAAATCCGGTTTGCTATCCCAGCAGATCGATTTGGTGCTTGATGTGTGTACAGCCTATCTCCGCTACCTACAAGCAGAAGCCAATCTGACCATCCAAAACACCAATGTGCAAACCACATTGAGTAACCTCAATGTGGCGAAAACAAAAGCCAAAATTGGGACAAGCAGCAATGCGGATGTCTATGGTTTTGAATCGCAACTTGCCATAAACAAGATCGCACTAAACGATGCACAAACAGGAATTGAACAAGCACGAATCAGCTTCAACCAGCTACTTAATCGTCCCCTGGAAGAAGATTTCCTCCTGCAAGACATCCAGCTTAATGATAATGTGCTCTTTGTTCAGGATGATCGAATCAGAGAGACTATCAGCAATAACTATGACTTCAGAAAATTCTCCGAATTTCTGATCGAGAAATGCATGCAACATGCTCCGGAGTTACAACAGCTCGATTGGGCAATCAAGGCGCAGGAAAGCTCATTGGATCTCAACAAAAAGAGCAGGTATCTCCCACAGCTAGGTTTTCAGGGAAACCTTGATCAAACATTTGGCAGATATGGTACCAGAACTCCGGACGAACTTCTCGAACTACAAAACGTAGACCCCTATCAACCAACCTGGAATATTGGCATCAATGCCTCCTTGCCTATCTTTCAAGGGAACCTGCGGACCAACAAGATTCAAAAGGACAAGATATTATTGGAACAGCTAAATGTCAACAGCGCTAGCTTGTCTCAACAGTTTGCGAGCAATATACGACTCGCATTAGAGAATCTCGGGAACTCCTACAACGATATCCAGTATACGCAACAAGCAGAAGAATCAGGTGGCCAGTTTTTGGATCTGGTTCAGAATCTCTACCGCGAAGGGGCCACCCCGATTGTGACCTTACTTGATGCGCAAAATAATGCAGTATCTGCACAGTTGGGGGCTGTATCCTCCCGCTATCAGTTCATTATTGATGCTATAACCATAGAACGTTTGATAAACAACATCTATCTACTTTCCTCAACTGAAGAAAGAGAGACCTTTGTGACCGATTACCTTACTTTTTTAGCCAGCAAAAAATGATAAATCCAAAACATCTAGTCTACCTTGCAGTTCCCATGCTGATGTTGCTTGCCTGCAACAATCCGGAGCAGGAGGAGGTCAATACACAAAGCATACGACCGGTAAGGTATACCAAAATTGCCAGCAGCAGTCTGGAGGGAAAACATAGCTACACCGGAATTGCCAAAGCACAACAAGAGGCCAGCCTCAGCTTTAAAGTGGGTGGCACGATCAACAAGATTTCAGTTAAAGTCGGAGATCGGGTAAAGCGAGGAAAGACCCTGGCCTCACTCGATGCCACGGACTATCAGGTAAGCTACAGCCAATCTCTGGCCAGCGCTGAGAGTTCCAAAGCTCAAATCGAAAGTGCCCAGGCCCAAATGCAGAGCGCCAAAGCAAACTATCAGAACGCAGAGTCCAATTACAAACGCTTCGAAAAACTGTACGAAACCAACAGTATATCTATCAGCGAATTTGAGCAGGCAAAATCTGCCTACCAAGGAGCAGAAGCTTCCTACAATGCAGCCAAAACTCAAGTAGAAGCTGCAAAGGCCGGTGAGAAATCCTCGCAAAGCGTGGTCCGCTCAGCCTCCAATCAAGTGAGCTACACTAAAATCACCGCCCCTTTTGATGGCATCATCACCAGAATAAATGTTGAACCCAATGAACTCGTAGGACAAGGAAATCCAGTAATGGAAATCAACTCACTTGGCAATCCAAATGTGGAAATTGGGGTACCGGAAAATGCCATTTCAGAGATCAAAAGCGGTCAGCAAGTGGTCGTGACTTTTAACTCCCTGCACCATCATAGCTTTTCGGGTCTGGTAGATGAAATTGGTTATAGTTCGGCTGGCACCACCTATCCGGTCACCGTTCGACTGACAGACAGTGACGAACGAATCCGTCCAGGCATGCCAGCCAATGCCACCTTTACCTATAGTGACCATGACTCTGTAAAATCAGCGCTTCTCGTCCCACCAAGTGCAGTAGGACAAGATGAGAATGGCAACTTTGTATACCAAATTCAAGGCACATCAGATGACTATGTTTGCCGAAAAATGACCGTAAAAGTGGGCAAGTTGACAGATGCCGGATTCGAAGTGATCTCCGGACTAAAAAGCGGAGACCTTGTCGCCAGCGCCGGCCTCAATGTACTAAGAGACGGAATGCAGGTTAGCCTTTATCAACAGAAATAAGTCCGCCAAATGAACCTATCTGAATATTCAATTCAAAGGAGTCGTATATCCATTTCGATTTTTCTTCTCCTGGGCTTGATGGGCCTGTTCTTGTACTTTAGCCTGCCACAAGACAGTATGCCTCCCTATACAGTAAGAGCAGCAGCAGTGGTTGCACCTTTCCCGGGGGCAAGTCCAGAAAGAGTGGAAAATCTGGTTAGTCGCAAGATCGAAGAAAAGATTCAAGAGATTCCGGAACTGAAGGAACTCAACAGTGAATCTCGATCCGGCTTATCAGTCGTAAGTATTATCCTTAAAGACGAAGTCCCCCCCAAGGAGCTGCAAGCGGTCTGGGATCGAGTGAGGCGCAAGCTAAACACCATACAGTTTCCGGAAGGAGTCCGCTACAATCTTCAAGATGATGATGTTGGCGTAGTTTACGGCATTATGTTGGGCTTGGTTTCCGACAACTCTGCACAAGGGCAAATGGAGTACTCCTACGCAGAAATGAGGAAAGTGGCGGATGATATTCGAGATGAAATCATCGCCCTGGATGATGCCGCTAAAGTGGAGATTGGAGGCGCACAAACAGAGCAGGTCTTTCTCGAGTTTGACAATGCAAAAATGTCCAGCTTAAACATCACGGCAGCTCAGGTACAAAATATTCTTGCCGGAACGAATATCCTCTTCTCGGGAGGAGAATTGAACATTGGAGCTGAGCGTATCATCATCGAGCCTACCGGTAATTTTAACAGTGTCAATGATATCAAGAATACCATTGTCCGATCTACAAAAGGACAGACGCTCCTGCTACAGGATATTGCAGAGGTAAGCCGAGGATATCAGGAGCCAGAAGAGCAAATCATCAAGGTTGATGGCAAAAGAGCCTTGTCGCTTTCGGTCGCATTGAAGGAGGGAGCAAATGTTGTGAAGCTCGGCAAAATTCTCGACAAAAAATCTGCTCAGATAAACAGCACCTTGCCACTTGGTTTGGAGCTCAAGCGTCTCTCTTCGCTCGATCACTATGTCAATACGGAGGTAAGCAATTTTGTCAGTAATCTACTGCAAACTGTACTGCTGGTATTGGTGGTGATGCTGATCTTCCTGGGCTTTAGAACCGGGCTTATCATTGCCTCACTGGTGCCGATGGTCATCCTATCCACTTTCCTGTTTATGAGTATGTTGGGACAAGGAATTAACCAGGTGTCTCTGGCTGCATTGATTATGGCTCTCGGACTCATGGTAGACAATGGGGTCGTGGTAGCAGAAACCATACTGGTGAAACTAGAACAAGGTCTGGACAAACTCAGGGCCGTCAAAGAAGCCTGTGATGAGCTCCTCATTCCGCTATTGATATCTACCCTGACTACCTCGGTGGCCTTCATGTCCTTCTATCTGGCCGAAGGTACCATGGGTGATATAGTAGGTCCACTTTTCGTGGTCATTTCCATCGCCTTGATTTGCTCCTGGTTCTTGTCGATGACCATGGTTACTATGCTTTGCTTTTATTTCCTTAAAGCCCAAAGCTCCGGAGAGCCAAAACCGAGCATTGTAGACCGGATCATTATCGCAATGCGAAATCAATATGAAGGTTTGATCAATATCGCTCTCAAGTACAAGTTCATTACACTTGCGCTGGTTGCCACCATGTTTATCGGCTCCCTGATGCTCTTCGGCAAAATCCCTTTCTTGTTTTTTCCGGATTCCGAAAGAAACCTCATCACAGTAGATATCAAGATGCCGCAGGGCACCCGTCTGGAAACCACTACTGCAGTTGTCAACGATATCGAAAACTACATCATCGGCGATTTGCAACTAAACGATAATCGTACACGAGGAGTGATCGACTGGTCAGCCTTTGTAGGTAAAGGACCCGAGTCATACGACCTCGGCTACAGTCCCGATGAGGCCAATGCAAATTATGCGCACATGCTGGTCAATACTTCTTCCGGAGACGACAATGGTTATGTGATTAGTCAATTGGACGAATTCTGCTTTGCCAATTTCCCTACAGCCGATATTAAGATCAAGCGGCTGGGATCCGGTGGTGGTGGCACACCTATCGAGATCAAAATCTCAGGACAGAGCGGGGAACGTTTGTCTCAAATTGCTGAACAGGTAAAAACCAAATTAACCGAGCAGGCAGGCACCAAGAATATCAAAGACAATTGGGGACCAAAAACCAAGAAGATCGTCATCGATATAGATCCGCTAAAAACGCAGAATGCGGGATTGACCAATCAGGATATCGCCATCTCTCTGCGAACGGCCTTAAGCGGCTTTGATGTCGGCGACTACCGCGAAGGCAAAGACAATATCGACATCATCATGCGCGATCAAAATCACGCCAATGTCAAAATTGAAAATCTGGAGAGCATCAATATCTACTCACAAGCAACAGGAGCCAATGTACCCTTGTCGCAGGTAGCCGAGCTCGATGTCATTTGGGAATTTGCCAACATAATCCGCAAGGACCTCAGACGCAGTATCAATGTCTCTTCGCAGATTCGGGAAGGAGCGAATGCCAGTGCAATCACTTCAGCCATCACACCTTGGCTAGAGGAACAAAAAGCAAAGGAATGGCCAGTCGGTTACGACTTTGAATTGGGAGGAGATGCCCAAGGCTCTGCAGAGGCAATGGGTGCTGTAGCAGCCTGGCTACCTCTGGCATTCTTTATCATTATACTTCTTCTAATCATACAATTCAACTCCTTCAGAAAAACAGCAATAGTCCTATTGACCATCCCACTCGGCATCATCGGTGTTGTTGTTGGACTCTTATTACTTCGATCCTACTTCGGCTTTTTTGCCTTCCTGGGCATCATTTCCCTTGCAGGCATCATCATCAACAATGCCATTGTTTTGATCGATAGAATTGAAGTGGAATCGAGCCGCATGTCCAGCATAGCAGAAGCAGTCAAAGAAGCCTGTCTACAACGCTTTAGACCGATCATGCTCACCACCTTTACGACCGTTCTTGGTATGATTCCACTCTATCTTGGCGGGGGCTTGATGTGGGAGCCGCTAGCAGCCGCGATCATGTTTGGGCTGCTCTTCGGCACGATGATTACCTTGATTTTTGTGCCGGTAAGCTACGTGTTGTTGTATCGGGCTTAGTGATATTATTTATTAAACGATTGAACTTTCTCTTTTTTGGAGCACAACAGAATCACTCCTTGCAACACCCGTCGGGCTGTACGTTCCAATGCAAGCACTGCACAGGGGCTTCGTATATCCACTAGCGCCATCTCTCCTCACGTCGAGCTACCGCTAGCGGCATACTCAGTCCCCTGTTCAGCACTTGCATTTCCTCTTCCATCCCGGCTATGCATCACCGTCTGTGGCTCGTCGCTTCAAAACACAGTTGATTGACAATGGCATAAAGGCCGCAGAGCGGTCTAATTTTGATAACCCACTCCTTTGTAGAGACACACTGCGTGTGTCTCAAATGGCAAGGACATTCGAGCGCGGTGACTTCACTTGTAAAAGCAAAAACCTTGTCCCGTAGCGCGACATCGATATGTCGCTGAACCTCTCTTGAATTGATTCGAAAGTCTTGAGTATCAAATCAACCTAATCCGTTCCATCAACTGCTCCCGATAAGTTCTACCAATCGGGATACGCCTGTCCATCATCACGATCTGATTCCCAACTATCTTCTCGATGCAATCAATGTTCACAATGTATGACTTATGACTCCGTACAAAATTACTCCCTAGAGCATCCAGAAGCTTCTGCAAGGAAATGTTGGCTACATCGCGGCTAGTGCCTGAGCACACCAATGTAAAGTCTCCCTTGGCTTCGATGTAGGCAATTCCAGAAATAGCGATCTTTTTGATTTGGCCCTTATTGCGGACAAATAGATTGGCTTGATTAGAAAGTTTGACTTCTTTGTTCTCCGCTTTTTGCACCTTGGAAATCGACTTCAGAAAACGCTCAAAGGAAAAGGGCTTCAAAAGATAATCCACCACATCTAATTCAAATCCATCCAAAGCATACTCAGAAAAAGCCGTAGTCAAGATGGTCTGAGGTGGGCTTCTTAATGACCTCAATAGTTCAAGGCCAGAGAGCTTTGGCAAATGCACATCCAGAAACAAAAGATCAATCGCACCACGCTCAATCTCTTCCAAGGCCTCGAGAGGAGAGACATAAGTATTCAAGAGCCTGAGGCTCGGCACTTGCTTAATATAAGCTTGCAGCGTTTCTTGTGCCGGGCTCTGATCTTCTATGATGATGCAATTTAATTGTTCCATTAGGCTAATTCGATACTTAGGTTTACGGTATACTTTTGATTGTCATTAATGATCTGCAAATCATGTTGATTGGGATAGAGCAGTTGCAATCGCTTTCTTACATTGACTAAACCAATACCACCGACTACCATGCTTTCTCGGCTGCCGCCATCTTCTTCATAGTTATTCTCAACCAACAATTTGAACTGCTGTTCCTCCATCGAAATTGTCACCCGAACAAACACATCCCTGATCTTGGTTCCGTAGCTATGCTTGAAGCTGTTTTCAATAAAGGGAATCAACAGAAATGGGGCAATCCTTCGCTGACTCTGCTGCTCTTCCTCTTGAATGCTGCAGCTAATTTCTCCTCTCCCCTGGTACTGTACTTCCTGAAGATCGATGTAATCTTTGATAAATGCTAATTCATTGGCCAAAGGCACCTTTTCGTCTGTAGCTTCATACAAAACATATCGTAAGACATTCGACAACTTCAATATCAATCCCGGAACTTCATCCGATTTTTTCAAGGCAAAATGATACAAATTGTTCAAGCTATTGAACAAGATATGGGGTTGAATTTGAGATTTCAAAAGCTTCAATTCATTGGTCAATCGATCCTGCTCTATCCGCTCCAATTTCTGCTCTTGAGCAAAGTTATCAAAGACAAACTTGATGGTCATAAAAGTCATCAACGGAACCAAAATCTCCCCATAAAACCAGTAGATTGATTGCCAAGTAACATCATTAAGCCCTTTGGTATTGGGGGTCAATATCTTTTCAAGAACGCCCTCCTCCACGATGCCAAACAGCGCAATCGCTCCCATCAGTGAAGCAAAAAACAGCAAATACTTCTTGGAATAAAAGAACTTTGGAATCAGCACATAATTGACCAAAAGAAACAATAGCGCTTCATACAATACAAATACCAAGGTGATCAAAGGCGAATGAGAAACAACAAAGCCCTCCCGCTCTACTTCTACCGTACTATCCAGATAGAAGATGAACAAGACGACCAATTGGCAAAGCCACTCCTTTTTCATTCCAATTTGTTTCATTCCAATTTGTTTCATTCCCTTATTGAGTTTCGACAAGCATGCTAAGTCACATTTCGTACAATTATCCTGGCATGCTTGGATCAGCCACTAGTGCTTCCGATCTACAAGAACGTATTTCAGACCAATCGCAATCTGACGTGTCTGCCATTTGTAAGTCCTTTGCACTTCAAGATCTGTCCTTGACAAGGATACGACGTATTCTCTGGTATTTAGAATATCTCTCACTGATACAGTGAAGGCTCCTCTCCCATCCTTGAACTTCCTTTGCGCTCCAAAATTGATATAGAAGACTTCATGACTCTGCTCTTGCATTTGATAGGACGGCGCTCTATAGGTTTCCGACAGCTCCAATTTCCAGTTTCCCTTCAGTCTCAATTCCTGCTTCAGTGCAATGCTGTAAGTGCTTCGTTTGTCATAGCTAATCTCATTTTCGGGCGCCTCGAAATTGTTCTGGGCAAGCAAAAATGTTGCAGAGGTCTTCAGGCGCTGATTGGGTCTCCACTCCACTTGAGCCTCCAATCCCTGACTCAGCTCGCTCCCAATATTGGTCCTGCTCGCCAAGGTCCGATTGTTATCCATACCTTGCAAAATAGACTGGATAGATTGCTTGGTCGTTCGATGATAAAGACTCATATCCATAGTGACTGAATTCCATTCCTGATGAAAATTCAACTCAAACAAATTGGCAATTTCTGGCTCCAAAAGAGGATTTCCAGTTTCCAGATTCAGAGGATCTTCATAGGATATATAGGGATTTAGATCAAAGAAACCCGGCCGCTTGATGCGCTTGGTATAGCTTAAACCCAAGGTCTGCTCCTGTGCACGAAACAGATAATTCAATTGAGCAGAAGGAAACAAGCGACGGTACTGCAGTCGATGGCTACTTTGATCAGCTCGCTGCTGAGACTCACTCACAAACTGTTCCAAACGCAGGCCAAAAGCAAATTCCAAATTACCAATGCTGTGTTTGTGAAGCAGAAAAGCACCTAACTTTCTCATCTCCATATCAAAGTCATTATCCGGAACAGCTATTGTATCCGAGCGCAAGACTATTTCCTGAAGCATATCATAGCGAACGAAATCTGCTTTCAAGCCTGCTTCAATCGTCCCCCATTCGGAAATCGGCCACTCATAATCAATTTTTCCTGTCAAGTACCTCTGCGATTCCTGCTCATCGGAAGACTGCAAAAATTGCTGGGCTCTTACAGGCAAATTTGCAAAATCCAGCGGCTCCGTACTAGAAGAATTTTGCTCGTTCTCTCCACCGGCTGTCAAAGAAGCCTGAAGGACTTGCTCCTTCTCAAACTCTTTTTCCAAAGATAAATTGATCCATAGCTCGTCCTCCACTTCCAGACGCTGGTTCGGTGTAGCTACTGTCTGCCTTTCAGCATTTCGATAGTCAAAAACCTGTACTTGCTCATTATCCATTTCTAGATCCCATCGGTCGTAGTTGACCTCCAAAGATATGGAGCTGCTAGAATCCGGCGCCATGGAAAAGCCCAGCAAAGCATTGCTAATTGTGCCCAAGCCATTTGACCTCATGCTACTTTCAAAACCTTCAAGGCTGTCGGTAAGATGGACACGTCCTGAATGTACTTTATCTTGATACCTCCCGTACTCCTGACTGACATTGGAGTAGATCGAGTATTTCCTCTTTGTCCAGCTCAGGTTCATTCCAGCACTTGGACTTAGGTTCAATGGATTGGTAGCTAAGGACAGAGTCGAAATGAGCTCAATCTTTAAAGCACCTGTTCGCCCCTTTTTGTAGACAATATTGATGATCCCACCGACTCCTTCCGCATCATACTTTGCCGATGGGTTGGTGATAATTTCGATTTTCTCAAGAGATTCTGCTGAGATATATTTGAGCGAAGACGACTCCCTACGGGTTTCCTTTCCATTGATGTATATGACGACATTGGAATTTCCCCTAATTTGAACCTGCCCTCGATCTGTGGTACTCACAGAAGGGATTACTTCCAGCGCTTCCAAGGCACTGCTTCCAGTCGAGCTCAGGTCCTTACCGATGCGTAAGACCTTTTTGCCCAAATGGCTTTCTACTAGTGATTGCTCAGCCACTACCTCGACAGTTGCCAAGTCCTTGACTTCTCGCTTCAGGGTTATTGTACTAAGGTCCAGACTTTCCGATATCTCCAGAACTTGTTTCCAATCCTCATAACCCAACATCTGCACAGTCAATTTGTAACTATCCGGATCTAAATCCGCCAGAACAAAGGAACCATCTTTCTGAGAGATGCCTCCTGTCACGGCTGTACTATCACTAAGCGGATAAACAATCACCGAGGCGAATTCGATAGGTACAGATTCTTCCGAAACTAAGCGACCAGAAAGTTGATGTTGTGCCTGTAGGTCAAGACAGACAAAAAGTAGGAAAAGGACTGAGAGATAAAGTTTCATGGATAAATAGTTTCATGAACTAGAATAGAAGCAAGAGACTTGCTTTCGACCGAAGTCCAAAATTTATCCTGCGAACTGCACTTATTTCGGGCTGAAGACCAAGAATACTGGAAGCCCCCCTCTTTTGAGAAGGATACTATTGAATTTTCTTTTTTTTGGAGCGCAACAGAATCACTCGTAGCAACACCCGTCGGGCTGTACGTTCCAATGCAAGCACCAGTCAGTGGCTTCGCTGCTCCAGCGAGCGGGTCTTGCTAATGCAGCCCCGCTCGCTGGGCGCTCAGTCCCCTGGCTGGCACTTGCATTTCCTCTTCCATCCCGGCTATGTATCACCGTCTGTGGCTCGTAGCTTCAAAACACATTTGATTGATAATGGCATAGAGGCTGCATACTGGCTGCTTCTAATAGGGCTACAACGGCCTCCTATTGCAAGGACATTCGAGCGCGCTGAATGCACTTGTGATAGCAAGAGCCTTGTCCCGTAGCGCGACATTGATATGTCGCTGAACCTCTTTTGAACTGATTCGAAAGTCTTGAGTCTTGCGTTTTGCGTCTTGCGAATCCCCCAGGACAACAGTGAACTACCTGCGTCTAGAATGGCAGCAACGAGCCTCAGATTGCAATAGCATTCGAACGCGCTGACTTCAAGGTTGATGGCAAGAGTCTTGTCCCGTAGCGCGTCATTGATATGTCGCTGAACCTCTCTTGAATTGATTCGTCAGTTTCTAGCAGTTCGTCTTTAGTCTTGCGTCTTGCGTCTTCCGATTTTCCCCAGGACAACAGTGCACTGCCTTTGTGTAAAATGGTTCTATCTATACTCCCTCAACAACAATCTGAGTCCAATAAGTCCCATTACTATTTCCGCTATAGCAGAGAAGGTCAATGCCCAATGAGGGATTCCATCAACAACTATACTTATACATCTCCCTGCGGCTAAGCCCAACATAAACGCGACCAAGGCACCTAGTGCCAGCTGTCTAAATTTCGGTTGAAAAGCTCCTAAGAAGTAAAGTGCCGTTTGTCCAATACAAAGCCCCATTTGCCCTCTAAAAATGTGCTTCAGATTCAAAGTATCCACGGAAAAACCATACAGTCCCGTTAAAGATATTTCTGGAACTATACCATAGGATAAACCGATTGGAATTAGGACTATTCCAGCAAAGATCAAGAGCGATTTTTCTAATTTCTCGTTTGTCCCTATTCCTTTGGTTGTTAACATAACGCCATTAAGTTTAGAATCTTCAGCCTAAGTCGGGATTTCCGATTAGATTGTAAAAGTGGGATCAAATTTAGTCGTATGAACTGGGAATAAAATTACCCTAG
>JAHDDV010000147.1:0-9702 GCA_020629205.1 Chitinophagales bacterium
GAACTGATCACCGACTTCGAATACGATCAGCTATTCAAACTGCTTCAACAAGTCGAAGAGGCTAATCCGATATTGCGCACGCCCGACTCTCCTACCCAACGCATTCTACAAGAAGACATTTCCGAGTTTCAGCCTGCAGAGCATCTTGTGCCCATGCTATCACTCGATAATTCCTACAATGGAGATGACCTGCTGGACTTTGATCGACGAGTCAAGGATGCCCTCGAAGTCGAAGAGGTCGAATACGTACTGGAACCTAAGTTCGACGGCAGCGGGATCTCATTGATCTATGAAGCAGATTTGCTCAAAAGAGGAGCCACAAGAGGCGATGGTAAGACTGGTGAAGAGGTCACCCCACATGCCCGATCCATGCCTACGATTCCGCTATCTGCGGAGCTTTCCAAAGAAGGCATCCACAAGCTGGAAGTCCGTGGCGAAGTGCTAATCTCCAAATCAAACTTCGCTAAAGTTCAGGAAGAAAGAGAAGCTGAAATTGAAGCCAGTGGACTCAAAAGTATGCGCCAGTTCAAGACTGCCCGCAACACCGCTGCAGGTACTTTTCGCACCAAAAAGAAAATTGAAGAAGAGGTAAGAAAACGCAAATTAGAAGTCTTCCTCTATCACGTGAGTTACGCGATCAACAAGGAAGGCCGCGATCTTTTGGGAAAGCAAATTAGTACGCAAAGTAAGGCCATAAACCTCCTTAAAAAATACGGCTTTCGTGTACCGGTTAAAGAAATCAGCCTGCACAAAAATATCGAATCCGTCATCAAGCGCTGCGAAGAATGGGAGCAGCAAAGAGAAGCCTATCCCTTCGAAATGGACGGCCTTGTCGTCAAGGTCAATGACCTGCGGCAGCAAGCCATCTGCGGCAGCACTTCCCACCATCCCAAATGGGCCATCGCCTACAAATTCAAAGCTCGTACCGTCTCCACCACCCTGCTGGATATCGAATATCAGGTGGGTCGAACAGGCGCCATCACCCCGGTTGCCAAACTCGATCCCGTCGATTTTATGGGAGTTGAGATCAGCAATGCATCCATGCACAATGCCGACTATATCGCAGACAAGGACATTCGCATAGGCGATACCGTCATTGTTGAACGAGCCGGAGATGTAATCCCGCAAATCGTCAATGTCGTGCTGGAAAATCGAACTGGAAAGGAGAAGGTAGAAGAGTTTCCCAGCCATTGCCCATGCTGTCAGACCGCACTCGTGAAGGCCGGCGATGAGGCCGATTGGCGTTGCCCGAATTGGACCTGTCCCGATCAGGTGCGCGAACGCCTGATTCACTTTTCTTCCAAAAATGCCATGGATATAGCAGGCCTTAGCAGCAAGTCTATCGAACGCTTTTACGAGCTGGGTTTCCTACAGACGATTCCCGATGTTTACCGGCTTCCCTATGAGCAAATCCGCGAGCTGGAAGGCTTCGGAGATAAATCCGTCACCAAGTTGGAGGAAGCCATCGAAGCTTCTAAAACACAGTCCCTCGATCGCCTGCTCTACGGTTTCGGTATCCGACACGTAGGTCGCGAGACCGCCAAGATTTTTGTGAACGAAATCAATAAACTGGAAGACCTAAGTGGTTGGAAATTAGAACAACTCGAAGAACTGGACGGAGTCGGACCGATCGTGGCCCAAAGCCTTTTCGACTTCTTCCATCAAGACAGCACCCCAGCTTTTCTGGAGGACTTGAAATCCTTAGGTTTTAGCCTTGAAAAGGCAGAGGAGGAAGAGGACCCAAATGCTTCAGATATTCTTGCCGGAAAAAGTTTTCTCTTCACCGGCAAGCTCACTCGCTTTTCGAGATCCGAAGCCGCCGAAATGGTCAAACAGCACGGCGGCAAGACTGCCAGCTCTGTCAATAAAAAGCTTGACTATCTGGTCGTAGGCGAAAAGCCCGGAAGCAAGCTGCAAAAGGCAGAAAAGTTGAAAACCGTCACTATCTTGAGCGAAGAAGAATTTCTAGAAATGATCGCAGCAAAGTAATCAGTAATCAGTCATCAGTAATCCGAAGAGATGTATCAAATCAAGACCAATAACCAGCAGTACGATATCAACCCAAAGACCGACCTCGATTGGGATCTCGTGGAATTTGGCCCCGGTCATTTCAACATCATCAAAAACAACCGAAGCTACCGCGCTGAGCTGGTCGAATTCGACAAGGAAGGCAAGTCATTTAGCATCAAGATCGACGACGATATCATCGAAGTCACGGTCAAGGATCAGATGGATTTGCTACTGGAGAAAATGGGCATTAGCGCCGTCAATACCTCTCGCATCAACGAGCTCAAAGCCCCTATGCCCGGCCTTGTTCTGGACATCAAAGTCGAAGTCGGTCAGACGGTTACTAAGGGCGACGCAATGCTGGTTTTGGAGGCGATGAAGATGGAAAACAATCTGAAATCACCGACGGATGCCGTGATAAAATCTATCGAAGTCAAACCTGCTATGGCGGTCGAAAAAGGACAAGTGCTCATCGTATTTGAATAAGTACTTTTCGATATTTTCTTTCTTAATTTTTTGGAGCAAAACAGCATTCGAGCGCGCTACCTGCTGCTCGCTATCCACTACAATGATGGCACTATACAGCGGCTTCGCTGCTGCACTGCATCCGTCTCTCCTATCGTCGAGCCAGCTCCAGTACTGCGACTCAGTCGCTGTATAGCACCATCATTTCCGTTTCTATCGAGGCTATTCATCACCGCCTATCGGTCGTGGCAAAATTTTCAGAACCTTACTTGCTCAGTATCACCTTTTCTGTTCGAACCCCCTGATTGCTCTGCACCTGCACCATATACGTTCCTGCCGGCAATCCTGATGCAGATAGAGGCAGCAGAGATTGCTCAGACACCAATCCATAATCCCAACGACGCAACTCCGTGCCCTTCATATCATAGATAATTACCTCCACCTCCGAAGCATGATCCAAACTAATCTCCAACAATCCGGCATCTACCATGGGATTGGGGAATACAGTAGTTTGCATTGTCGAACCAACAAAATCTTCATTGGCCACATTCCAGCTTACCTCATTATCCAATGTCTCCTCAAATGGCATCGAAAAGCTGTTATTGACCGTTCCATCGGGATTGAAAAGCACAGCGATTACTTCGAGATTATCATCGTCTAATTCAGGTCCAATTGTAGTGAGAAACTCATAGGCCTGCACCGATCCTACACCAGCTGCTTCAAGACTTCCCGGCTGCCCTGAAAACAATCCAAGGTAGGCTCTCGCTACTTGATGGTACTCAATATCCGCCGCTGAAATCAGCGCGGGCAAATCCTGATAGCCTAACATATCCGGCGTGGTAGGGCTGTTATAAGCATTGGCTTGATCGTAATCGCTGCTCTCCCCCACAATGCTATTTTCCGTAAGAATCACGGCCAGCTTATGATCTTCACTAAGTCCGGATGCCAAGGCCCTGGCATAGACCGTAAACTTTGTCTCACCTCCCGGCCCTTCCAATCCCTCGATCGCCAATTCTGCCGCCACTGGCTGACCCATGGCACGCAAAACCTCCTCCTTTACATGGTAGGGATCAAGCTCTATTGCCCTATCTACCAAAACCGTTGGAAGTAGATCATCCTCTGTCACAATTTCCAATCGCTCATCGTATGTCTTATTCAAAGGGTCTCCTTCAATTGGCGCAACAATTGTCATTGGGTCAGCCCCATCGACATCTGTATGAACGGAGATGATATTTACGCTAGTCCCCATCTGCTCTTGTAAGTCATCCAGAATTGCTTTCCCTCTGGTGCTCCAAGGATTTTTGGTACTCGTTCGCGACTCAACAAGAACCTGCCGATTTGCTGTCGGCACGATCACTTCAATGTTTTGTAAGATGAGATTGTCTTGTTCATTGGCGTCTTCACCACCACCATTCGGAAAACCAAGGGAAGTAAGGATCGAATTGCTACCGGGCGATAAAACCGGATCAAAGTCTGGACTGATTAATAGGGAATCCAGAGAGCCCAAATTGAGATCCGTCAGCTGAGTCTCAAAAATCTCTTCCCCAATCTGGAAGCTGATCGGCAACTCATTGATCGGCTCTGTACCCATGTTCTTTACCCATGCCTTGATATCTGGAGCTTCAGATTCTAGCTGCACGGCAGGCATAGCAATCGGTAAAACAGCCACATCAACTTCAGGAAGTTCGTATGGCTCCCAGCTGAATCTGAGATCATCATAGTAGGCTACGGGAAAACCCGAGCCAGTGGACACTGGGAAAAGGTTAACGCAATACAAACTGTTGATCTGTGAATGAAAAACAGCATAAGGCTCCCCATCAACAGAGACTCTCCAGGTATTGGTGCTGAGGTTTGCTTCAAAGCTAAACTCAAACCAGCGATCCTGTGGATAGCTTGAGGGCAATTGCTTATCATCAAAGCTATTGAAGATGGAACCTTGACCAGTACCAACAGCTAACAAGAAGCTCGCATCAGAATAAAGGAAGGCTTCCATCGCATAGCTGGTACCCAGATTGTCGTTACCCTGGAGATTGAAGTAACCTGCTCGTCCCTTTGGCACAAAAACATGGAGAGAAAACTCGACAATTCCATCGGTATAGACGTCACCAAATTGCCAAATGACATCAGTTGGTCCACCCTCTGGCTCCCCTTCCACGAGCAGGGAATTGCTGCCACTTAGTGCGAATTCGTCAGAAATAAAGGCATCAGCAGCAGTACTGGACCATAATTCCAAACTATCAATCACTTCAGTGGCTGAAGAGCCAGACTCAGGGCCTTCAAATCCCTCCGTCATGAGGATCTGGCCTTGCACAGACAAGCAAGTACTTGCCATAAACAAGCAAGCAAAGAAATAGAGATGTTTCATTGAATAAAAAATTAGCATTAAACAAATGGGTTGGTACCGGGTGATACCTACCAATCACCATGAAAGTAAAGCCGCTACTTCACCTTGGGGACATGGAAAGAAAGATTGGTACTACTGTAGAAGTAGCATGAGCAATTTAAAGAAATTGCACCAATTACACAATTAACATTATGATCGAGGAGAGAAACTTCAGCCAATTCGAGCTTTCCTGGCTGCGAATCCAGCGTTTCTGACAATACTATGACTTCATTCCCGACTCCGGGGTACATTTACAGTCAGCAAAGACCCCTTCATCCGAAATCAGTAATCCGTCATCAATCCTCCCCAGCTTTCAATTTCTCCGCATTCTCTGCCACGCGCAGCGCATCGATAATATTCTGAAGATCTCCACCGATAATAGCATCAAGATGGTATAAGGTAAGATTGATTCTGTGATCGGTAACCCTTCCCTGCGGCCAGTTATAGGTCCTGATCTTTGCCGAGCGATCACCGGTAGACACCATTGTCTTTCTTTTGGCAGCAATAGCATCAATATGCTTTTTGTGCTCCGCCTCATAAATACGTGTACTCAGCACTTTCATAGCAATCTCCCGGTTTTTCAATTGCGAACGACCTTCTTGACATTCGACCACTACACCAGTTGGAATATGCGTCAAACGAACAGCTGATTCTGTTTTGTTTACGTGCTGCCCACCCGCACCTGAAGCACGGAAAGTATCTACGCGAATATCTTCAGTACGGATGTTCACATCCACCATATCGGCCTCAGGGAGAACAGCGACGGAAGCTGCAGAAGTGTGCACCCTACCTTGAGATTCAGTAACAGGAACCCGCTGTACCCGATGCACCCCAGACTCAAACTTCAATTCTCCGTATACACCTTCACCAGTAACAGAGAAGCCAACTTCTTTATAACCCCCGGATGAGCTTTCATTCACTGTCAGCAGCTCCGTTTTCCATTTGCGGCTTTCACAATACTTAGTGTACATCCGCAGCAAATCTCCTACAAAGATGCCGGCCTCATCTCCTCCAGTACCCGCACGAATTTCCACGATAACGTTCTTTTCATCCTCCGGATCCTTTGGAATCAGCATCTGCTTCAGATCTTCGCGAAGCTGCACTTCTTCCTCTTCCAACAGGCTGAGCTCCGCTTTAGCCATCGCTACAAATTCGTGATCATCTTTCTCCGTCTTGATTAGCTCCTTATTGTCTGCCACCTGAGAGATCACCTCGGTCAGTCGATCATAGGCATCAACAATGATTTTTAGATCCTTGTACTCTTTGGTCAGTTTAGCATAGGATTTCATGTCTGCCATGGCAGCAGGATCTATAATTCGATCACCTACATCCTGCCACCTTGCCTTTATCGCTTCTAGTTTATCCAGCATCACCCAAATCTGATTTAAAGAGAAAATTCGCTGCAAAAGTAATCAAATGCCTGCACTACAGCCGCTAAGTGTAGATCACTTCCTTGAAATTATAGCAACGCTGTCCAGAATTTGATTGAAGAACCAACTGTCCCTGAGCATTTACGTCTATGATCCGCGCTAGTACGCGACCCTCCTTAGTTTGATAATAATGGTCCTCTTCCAGTCTATAGAGATTCCCGAGATAGTCGCTCTGGATAGCAGCAAAACTGCCCTGCTGAAATCGCATATACTGCCACTCCACTTGCTGACACAGCTGCTGAATAAAGGGTTGCAATTCGATCTCCTTACCCATTTCGTTTCGCATTGAAGTGGCGGATTTTAGACCCGGTCCGAAACTGCTCTGGTTTACATTGACTCCGATGCCTACCACGCTGTGCTTAAGACGCTGTCCTGAAAAGAGGTTTTCTATTAATATGCCCGCAATCTTACGATCCTCGACAAAGATGTCATTGGGCCACTTCAGCTTCGCAGAGGGTAGCCAGGATTGGAGTGTTGAAGACACAGCAAGCGCCATGGCTTTATTGAAAAAAAACTGGGTGTCATTTCCGGCCCATTTCGGTTGAAGTACAATGCTCATTGTGCAATTCTTACCTGCTTCACTCTGCCATGTATTACCGCGTTGTCCTCGTCCTCCGTATTGATCTACGGCATAGATCACTGTGCCTTCAGGCAAAGAAGAAGATCGCAGCAGGGACATGGCATGGTCATTGGTGGAGCAAATTGACTGTTCTACCAACAAAACCTTACCAACAAATAGTGTGTTATCAACAGTCAGCAAAAGAATTCGTAATTTTGATCTTTGAACTAAATATCTAATTTGAAGGCAAGCTCTCATAACCCCACCCAGGAAGAAGATGCTCTACTAAAGCTGGAGCAATTAATTCTTGAAGGCATCCTCGAAAAGAAAGGCGAAGAAATCGTTAGCCTTGACTTGCGGAAGCTCACAGATGCAATGACAAGCAAGATGATCATCTGCGAAGCCAGCTCCAGACCAAAGGTAAAGGCCATCGCGGAGAATGTTCAGATTAACGTCAAGAAAAAGTCTGGTGAATACCCGATGAAAACGGAGGGAATGCAAAATGCTGAATGGGTCTTGATCGACTATTTCGATATCATAGTTCATGTATTTCATCGTGAGCAAAGGCATTTCTATCAGCTGGAAGAATTATGGAGCGATGCTGAATTCACACACTACGAGGACGACCATATATTGTAAAGGGAGTACCTCTAAGGCTGAAATTACATCCGGAAAGTCGACTTTCAGCAAGCATTTTTCCATATTTACTTTCCCAAAACTAAACAAGCAGACAATTGCGCCTTCACTTGGTGTTTTTTTGAGAAGACTAAGAACCTAGGCCAAGGCTTTTTCGTTCTCCCTTTATACACAAAATCCGATTGGTAATTAATGTCGAACAAAGAAAATAACGATAGAGCGGACTCCAAGAAACCAAAGTTTAGTTACTATTGGATCTATGGATTGATTCTGGTTGGGATCATTGTCATGCAGTTGATGCCCAGTCAAAGCACTGTTACCAGTATCAATCAGGAGAAGTTTCTGGGAGAAATGCTAACTAGTGGCGATGTCGGGGATTTGGTGGTCGTCAACCGGGAGCGTGTTGAGGTATTCCTAAAGGAGGAAGCCCTTAGCAAACCAGCCTACGAAGAGGTTTCAAAGACACCACTGATGGGCAGAAAGAATCCTGGCCCGCATTACACCTTTTCCGTCGGTTCAATCGAAAACTTTGAGAACCGTCTCGCTGAAGCAAAGAACAAAAAGGCGACAAAGCTAATTGAAGAAATTAAGTCTGCAGAACGCCTCGGTAGCTCAGATAAAGGGGATCAACTCAAAAAAGATCTTGAAGCGACACAGCTACTCGGACCTAAATATGTGACAAGGGAAGACTGGCTGAGCAATACTTTGGCCTGGACACTTCCTTTCCTTATCCTGATAGCCGTTTGGTTATTCATCATGCGCCGCGTTAGTGGTGGTGTAGGAGGCGGAGGCGGCCAAATATTTAACATTGGTAAGTCTAAGGCAACCCTCTTCGACAAAGACTCCAAAGTCAATGTCAGCTTCGAGGATGTTGCCGGATTAGAAGAGGCCAAAGAGGAAGTGATGGAAATCGTAGATTTCCTCAAGAACCCACAGAAATATACTGCGCTTGGAGGTAAGATTCCTAAGGGCTGTCTTTTGGTAGGTCCTCCGGGAACAGGTAAAACCCTAATCGCCAAAGCTATGGCAGGAGAGGCTCAGGTGCCATTCTTCTCAATCAGTGGTTCTGACTTCGTAGAGCTATTTGTGGGTGTAGGAGCATCTCGTGTTAGAGATTTGTTCAAGCAGGCGCGAGAGAAGGCTCCATGTATCATCTTCATTGATGAGATTGATGCCATCGGCCGAGCCAGAGGACGAAATACCATGCAGGGCAACGATGAACGGGAAAACACCCTAAATCAGCTTCTGGTAGAAATGGACGGCTTTAGTAGCGAGAAAGGTGTGATCATACTGGCGGCAAGTAACCGTCCTGATGTACTCGATTCAGCTTTACTTCGCCCCGGTCGTTTCGACCGTCAGATCGGGGTAGATAAGCCAGATCTTTCCGGTAGAGAAAAAATCTTCAGCGTACATATAAAGCCGCTGAAGGTGATTGATGACATCGATATCAAAAAACTGGCTGAACAAACCGCAGGCTTTGCAGGTGCGGACATCGCCAATGTGTGTAACGAAGCAGCGCTTATTGCTGCGAGAAGCGACAAAAAGCAAATAGATAATCAAGACTTCCAGGATGCCATCGACCGCGTCTTGGGAGGATTGGAGAAGAAGAATAAGATCATCGCTCCACATGAGCGCGAAATTATTGCTTACCATGAGGCTGGGCACGCAGTGAGCGGATGGTTTCTGGAGCATGCACACCCCTTGCTAAAAGTGACCATCATACCGCGTGGTACTGCTGCACTGGGATATGCACAGTACGTACCTAAGGAACAGTACCTCTACAACAAGGAGCAGCTTCTGGATGAGATCTGCATGACGCTCGGCGGTCGTGCTGCGGAAGAAGTCATCTACGGTAAAGTATCTACGGGCGCACAAAACGATTTAGAGAAAATCACCAAGATGTGCTACGCGATGGTGACGATATACGGTATGAACGACAAGGTCGGAAACGTATCTTTCCACGATCCACAAAACGAATACGGCTTCCAGAAACCTTATTCCGATGAGACAGCTACCATGATCGATGAGGAAGTAAGAAGTCTGATTGATTCAGCTTATGAGCGAACTAAGAATTTGCTTCGAGAAAAGAAAGAAGCTTTAGAGACCATCGCTCAGGAATTGATCAAGAAGGAAGTACTCTTTAGATCGGACCTGGTAAGCCTGATAGGTGAAAGACCTTTCGGAGAACCAAAATCTCATAAACTCAGTATGAACGGTCAGGC
>JAHDDV010000147.1:9802-12445 GCA_020629205.1 Chitinophagales bacterium
CAAGATGATTTTGAAATCACAATCAATATCGAAGAGTTTGTTTTTTTATTAGTGGCATCTATGCTACATTTGCAAGGTCCCTTAAAGCATAATCAATTCCATGAGTACCGCATCAAGAAACGCCATCTTGGGCAAATTGAGCTCGACGAAAGTCTCTGTACCTGCAGCTCCGTTTCCCCACGAGGATATGAAGGTGAACAACCATCACCTCTCCGATGAAGATCCAACCATCGAGTTTGTAGAGAACTTCCGCGCTGCAGGCGGAGTATTTGTCTACTGTGAAGGCTTCTATGAGCTGATCGAATCACTGGTCAAGTTCATGAAGCGTGAGCAATGGTCGAATGTCTATTGCTGGAATCATCAGCTGCTGGAAGCCTTGGGTGAGTTCGATTACCATGAGGTAACAACCTCCCAACGCCTCGACAAAGTTGAAGTAGCACTGACTACTTGTGAAGGTCTGGTTAGTAGCAATGGCTCCATACTCTATAGCAGCAACCCTTCCTCCAATCTGGGGCTGGTACAGAATGCCAATACTCTGATCACAGTAGCTTTCCATGACCAGCTCTACAGCAGCCGGGCAGACCTTCTGAAACGAATTCGAAAGAAGTATCTCCATACCCCTGCCATTCTCGACTTTGTCACAGGGCCTACTACAACTGGTCATATCGAAGGACAAATTGCTCATGGACCCAAAGAGATGTATCTCTTCCTCATGGAAAACGAATAAGATCACTCCTCCACAGTCAAAGACAGAAGTCCTACCTTTGTGCCGCGCATGCAACAAGTAGGAAAACATACCTTCTTTGCTTCCGATCTTCATCTGGGAGCCCCAAACTGGAGTCAGAGCCGAGAGCGCGAAGACAGATTCATCCGGTGGATGAATAGCATCGAAGCTGATGCCGCGGCATTATATCTGGTGGGTGATGTCTTTGACTTTTGGTTTGAATACAATACGGTGGTTCCAAAGGGCTTCATTCGCCTCTTGGGCAAATTGGCCGAGTGGCGGGCCAAAGGCATCGAGATAGTGCTTTTTAGTGGCAATCATGACCTTTGGTATCGAGAGTACTTCGTCGATGAGCTTGATATCCCAGTGCATCATCATCCCATCCAGCTGCAATTAGGCGACAAGCAGTTTTTTATCGGCCATGGTGATGGACTCGGCCCTGGAGATCATGGCTACAAATTTCTCAAGAGAGTCTTCACCAATCCGCTCTGTAAGTGGGCATTTCGCTGGCTACATCCCGATATCGGCGTACGCATGGCCTCCTTTTGGTCGAGGCGTAGCAGGTTAAGCCAGGGCAGTGAAGCAGAGCAATACCTGGGCGAAGACGAAGAGTGGTTAATCCTTTTTGCAAAGGAACAGTTAAAAGAACGCCATTATGACTACTTTGTCTTTGGACATCGGCATCTACCGCTCGATATTCAGCTTGATAATAGCAGCAAATACATTAATTTAGGCGATTGGATAAACTACAACTCTTATGCAGTCTTTGACGGAAAAGAACTCCACCTACGATATTTTGAAGAAACTTAGCCTGCTAGTGCTGTGCTGCTTCTGCTTTGTCTGGCTTTCCTTCACCGGAAACTCCACACAAAATGATGAGTACAAGCTCATCAATACTGTAGAGGCCAGCGCGGAGTTTATGACAACAGACAAGCTGAAGAATATCTATGTCATCAACAAGGACCGTTTTCTAATTCGCTATGATTCGACAGGTAAGGCCACGGGAGGCTACAACGACACCCGCTATGGCCAGCTTGGCTTTGTAGATGCCACCAGCCCATTCAATATCCTTTTGTTCTTCCCTGATTTCTCGACCGCAGTGATGGTGGACAATACCCTTAATGCCAAGACCCTGTACAAGATGCCCAGCATTGGCATCAACAATGTCTCTGCCGCTTGTCTAAGCTATGATAACTACATATGGGTATTCGATCGCGACGAAAGCAAGCTCAAGAAAGTAAATCGTCAATACGAGGTGATCTACGAAAGTCTGGATCTGAGCACCATTCTAGGCATGCGTCCGAATCCAAAGTTCTTAATCGAACGCGAAGACTTCATTTTCTTAAGTGATCCGGAGCTCGGCTTGATCCTCTTTGACATCTTTGGCAATTACATCAATTCCTATCCGATCATGGGCTTGGAGACTTTCCAGGTCTTTGATGGCAAGATTGTCTTCTACGACGGTGATAAAATGCGCATCTTCAATTACCGCGAACAAAACTGGACGGATGATGTCATGCACAGCCTGGCTGTTCCTGATGCTGGAGAAATTCAGGATGTAAAAGTAGAACGAGGCCACTTGTACCTGCGTAAAGATGGCGACGTGCAGATCTATCGCAATCGTTGATTCTGTTGTTTGGAATTTTACACTGATCTTGCTCAGCTAGCAGCAGCTATTTTGGGCGTGCCCTACAGTGCACGTGACGGACATCGAAAATTTCAACTGACAAACAGTGCACTGTAGGTCGGGCTATACACTCTCACTCACCTTGTCCTCAGCGGTTCGGCTTATGCGCTATAGGGTCTGCTCCTTCGTCACAGCCCCTATACCACATGCCTCACACGCTGTGGCCGGCGGCTCATACCGTTCCTATCCCTCACGCAAGCACCAGACCCTAAGTCACCAGCAACCTCGACAC
>JAHDDV010000148.1:0-8184 GCA_020629205.1 Chitinophagales bacterium
GCTTCCTCCTCGCGTCTCGGCTGACAAAAAGATAAGCTCCTCAAAGGTGTCACGTGCTTTGTTCACGCAGCACTAGTCGATTACTGTCAATTTGATCATATTGGTTCTACCAAGTTTGTGCAAGGGAAGAATTCCCGTGTTGATGATGATATCCCCTGATTTGACCATGTTCTTTTCTTTGAGGATCTGGTGTACGTCCTCGATGGTTTTGTATGTAGTGTCGAATTTATCGTAATAGAAGGCGCGAACTCCCCAAAGTAGATTGAACGTGCGAACCAGTTTTTTACTTTCGGTAAAGATGAAAATGCTGGCTCTTGGTCTGAAGCTTGACAAAAGAAAAGCGGTATAACCTGTTCTTGTCATTCCGATCACAGCCTTGGCTTTCACTTCCTCCCCGATCTTACAGGCGTTGTAGCAGATAGAATCGGTTAGGAAAGATTCGGATTTCTTTTTCGGCTTTTGCTCCATGTGGTATAGGGCATCTTCCTTCTCTACGCCATCCATGATTCGGCCAAACATTTCGATCACTTTGATGGGGTATTTGCCTACGGCAGTTTCGCCACTCACCATTAGGGCATCTGCACCTTCGTACAGCGCATTTGCTACATCGGTTACTTCTGCTCTGGTTGGGGCAGGATTCTCCATCATGCTTTCCATGATCTGTGTGGCGATGATAACCGGCTTGGCATTTTTTAAGCACATTTTTACCAGTCGCTTCTGCACGAGTGGGACTTCTTCAGGCGGAATCTCGACACCAAGATCTCCACGCGCAATCATCACGGCATCTGCCGCTTCCACAATTGCCTGAATGTTGTTCAATGCCTCTGGCTTCTCGATTTTTGCAATCACCAGTGCATGATGTTTTTTGTAGTCGATGATGCCTTTGAGGCGTAAGATATCAGCGGCAGTACGCACAAAGGAGAGGGCAATCCAGTTGATTTCTTGCGTCAAGATAAATTCCAGATCATTGATGTCCTTTTCTGTGATCGTATGTATCGAGATGTCGGTATCTGGAAGATTGACTCCTTTCTTGGGTCGAATTGTACCGCCATAGATTACTCGGGCTTCTACGCGCGAGTTTCGGTCAGTCGACTCCGTGATCAGTGATATTTTACCGTCATCCATGAGAATGCGGTCGCCAACATTGATATCCTTGGCAAATTGCTCGTACTGCATCGGCAATACACTTCCTTCTGATACTTCAATATTGCAGTCAAAAGTAACCAGATCGCCTTCCTTGACTTCTACCTCTCCGCCATGAATCTCGCCGACGCGGATTTTTGGTCCTTGCAAGTCAGCTAGAATGGCGATGTCAGTACCTTCTTCCTCGTTCAGCTCATGGATTAAGTTGATTACTTTCTCGTGATCTTCATGCGTACCATGAGAGAAATTGAGTCGAAAAGCGTCTACACCAGCGGCAATGAGCTTTCGCATCATTTCCTTGGTGTTGGAAGCCGGACCGATGGTCGAGATGATTTTGGTGCGGTTAAACCGATTGATTTTCATGCTTGCTTTGCTTTGGTGGGAAATACGCAGATTAGTGTAGTGCAATAAACGTTCCCATATTCGCGGGTAAGAATTGTGCTTGCCTGCGGTGGAATCAAGCCGCTAAAGTACGAAAAATCTGGCGCTAGAGTGTATTGTCACTAAGGCCCAAAAAAAGAAGGATTAGTTACTAATTAAACCTAATTGCAGTACCTTTGTTGGCGTATTTAAAACACATTCACTATGTCTGAGATTGCACAAAAGGTCAGCCAGATTATCGTCGATAAGCTGGGGGTGGACCAAACAGAAGTCAAGCCAGAGGCGAGCTTTACCAAAGATTTGGGGGCGGACTCTCTTGATACAGTAGAATTGATTATGGAATTTGAAAAAGAGTTCAATATTTCCATTCCAGATGAACAAGCAGAAAATATCCAGACTGTCGGTGAGGCAGTGGATTATTTGCTGGCTCAAGCTGGATAACAATGTTTTAGTAGAGGGCTTGGTTTTTTCTTGTGACTAATTGTGTCTGGAAGCAAGAGAAAACCAGGTTTTCTTATTTTCAGGGCCCTAAATCGGGTTTCGTCTCTCCTTTCTTCGCACATCCAAGATTTTGATTTTATGAAATTGAACAGGGTAGTAGTAACTGGCCTTGGTGCCGTAACGCCGGTTGGAAATACTGTCGATGCGACCTGGGAAGCTTTGCTGGCTGGGACCAGCGGTGCTGGCCCGATCACCAGGTTTGATGCCAGTAATTTCAAGGTGCAGTTTGCCTGTGAAGTAAAAGACTTCGACGTTAGCCAATATCTGGATCGAAAAGCAGCTAGGAGAGTCGACCTGTTTACACAGTATGCCATTGCCAGCACGGATGAAGCCATCCAGGATGCTGGATTAGTGGGCGATGATCTGGATCGTAACAAGATTGGTGTGATTTGGTCATCGGGCGTAGGAGGATTACAGACTCTTGAACAGAATTATGAAGACTACTTTAAGGCAGGTGGATTGGAAAATCCACGTTTTAACCCCTTCTTTATTCCCAAGATGATTTTGGATATTGCTGCCGGACAGATTTCCATTCGCAATGATTTCCGGGGGCTCAATTTTGCCGTCGTTTCTGCATGTGCCTCTTCCACAAATAGCCTGATAGATGCCTACAATTACCTTCGTCTGGGCAAAGCCAAGGCAATCGTTGCTGGAGGTTCAGAGGCGGCCGTCAGTCCGGGAGGTATTGGTGGATTTATGGCAATGCAGGCCCTTTCCAAGAGAAATGACGATCCCAAGACGGCCTCAAGACCCTTTGACAAGGGACGAAACGGCTTTGTGCTTGGGGAAGGTACAGCTGCCTTGGTATTGGAAACACTCGAGCACGCACAATCAAGAGGGGCGAAGATTTATGCAGAGTTTGCCGGTGGTGGAATGTCGGCTGATGCACATCATATTACGCAGCCACATCCTGAGGGTGATGGTGCCTACCGGGTAATCATGGACACTTTGGAAGATGCAGGTTGCGATCCCGAATATATTGATTATATTAATGCCCACGGTACCTCTACACCATTGGGCGATATCAGTGAAATAAAGGCCATTAAGCGCGCTTTTGGCGAGCATGCCTATAAGCTCAATGTGAGTTCTACCAAGTCAATGACAGGTCACCTGCTTGGTGCTGCTGGTGCATTGGAGGCCCTCATCTGTACGCTGAGCGTTAAGCATGACAAAATACCTCCCACCATCAACCACTTTGAAGATGACCCGGAGCTAGACCCCAAGATCAATTATACATTTAATAAGGCTCAGGACAAGACTGTTCGTGCAGCACTTTGCAATACCTTTGGATTTGGTGGTCATAATGCTTCAGTAATTCTTAAAAAATTTGAGGCTTAGATAGTGAGATCCATCGCCAAACTGTACAACTGGATTTTCTCTCGTGATCGCAAACGAGTACGAAAACTCAAAAAGCTGCTCGGCTTCACGCCCTGCAATATGGCGATCTTCAATCTTGCCTTCAAACACAGCTCCACCTCAAAAGATGTGCGCTCCAACAATGAACGATTGGAGTATCTGGGAGATGCAGTCCTCGATACTGTTATCTCAGAATATCTGTTCAAGAAATACCCATTGAAAGAAGAGGGCTTTTTGACCGAAATGCGCTCGAAAATTGTCAACAGAAAGAGATTGGGTATGATTGCCGAAAATCTCAAACTTCGACAGTTTATGTTCTACAGAAAGAACATTCCGATCAACAATACATCCATTCTCGGAAATGCTCTGGAAGCCTTGATTGGTGCCATCTACCTGGATGCCGGATACGATGCGGTCAACAAGTTTGTACTTTATCGAATTATTAAGCCTTTCATCAACCTTGAAGAACTGATTGTCGCTGATATTAACTACAAAAGCCGTTTACTGGAATGGACTCAGAAATTTGGCAAAGCCCTTATCTTCGAAACAATGGAAGAAAAGATGGTGAACAATAGTAAGGTCTTTGTAGCTGGCGTATTGATTGATAACCAACGATGGGGAGTAGGCTCGGGACGAAGTAAAAAACTAGCCGAGAAGGAGGCCGCCAAGGAAGCCTACGATCGCCTGCGAATAGGAGAGGAAGCATGAACATCCCTTCCAAATTAATTCAAGACGCTGTCACCGAGTTTTCAAAACTCCCGGGCATCGGTAAGAAGACCGCATTACGCCTGGTACTTCATCTGCTCAAGCAGCCAGAAGAAAGTGCAGAACAATTCGGAGCCGCCATCGTGAAGATGCGAAAGGAAATCAAATATTGTAAAAACTGCCACAATATTTCGGATGCCGAACAATGTGGCATCTGTACTAATCCCGCCCGTGACAAGAGTCTGGTTTGTGTCGTCGAGAATATTCGCGATATTATGGCCATTGAAAATACCAATCAGTTTCGAGGAACCTATCATGTTCTGGGCGGTGTCATCTCACCCCTGGATGGAATCGGTCCTGAGCAACTAAATATCAGTTCACTAATCAGTCGGGTAGAAAAGAAAGAAGTTTCTGAAATAATTATGGCCATCAGTCCAACCATGGAGGGGGATACAACCATCTTCTACGTATCAAAGCAATTGGCCGAAAAGCCGGTCAATATTACAACCATTGCACGAGGGGTTGCTTTTGGTGGGGAATTGGAGTACACGGATGAACTCACCCTTGCCCGATCTATTGCGAGTCGAATGCCTTATGAAAACTATCTGATCCGAAAGAAATAATGGATCTCTCAATAATCATCGTCAACTACAATGTCAAGTACTTCCTTGAACAGGCTTTGTTGTCTGTAAGGAAAGCCTGTGTGGGTCTGGAAACCGAAGTCTTTGTTGTAGACAACAACTCTGTCGATGGTTCCGTAAAACTGGTGCAAGAGAAGTTTCCCGAAGTGATTCTCATCGCAAACAAGGAGAATACCGGTTTCTCAAAAGCAAACAACCAGGCCATGCGAATTGCCAAAGGTCGTTACTTTCTGCTGCTTAATCCTGACACAGTTGTAGAAGAAGATACCTTCATCAAATGTGTTCGTTTCATGGATGCGCATCCTGATGGAGGCGGATTGGGCTGCAAAATGGTGGATGGCAAAGGCATTTTTCTTCCGGAGTCCAAGCGTGGATTGCCCACACCCTCGGTTGCTTTTTACAAGATTTTTGGCCTGTCTGCCCTCTTTCCAAAGTCAAAGATTTTTGGCAAATACCATCTGGGATTTCTGGATGACAATCAGACACATGAAGTGGAGATTTTGGCAGGCGCATTCATGCTGATGCGCAAGGAAACGCTCGACAAAGTCGGATTGCTGGATGAGGACTTCTTTATGTACGGAGAAGATATCGACCTTTCCTACCGCATTATCAAAGGAGGATACAAGAACTACTATTTCCCCGAAACAACCATCATTCACTATAAAGGGGAAAGTACCAAGAAAGGCAGCCTAAACTATGTGCGCATTTTCTACAATGCCATGATCATATTCGCTCGCAAACACTTTTCTACCGGGCGGGCATCGCTGTTTTCCTTCTTCATTAACACTGCAGTGTATCTCCGTGCCATTGCCTCTCTGGCAAAGTCTTTTATTGTTGCTGCAGCCGTTCCGCTTTTGGATGCTCTCGCCATCGGAGGTGGGATGGTCTTGCTCAAAAACTGGTACCAAAACAATTTCAAAGCCGCTGAAGGGCTGATCTACCCTCAGGAATTTATGACCTTCAATGTGCCGCTCTACATCATGATTTGGATCACTTCGCTCTTTTTTGTGGGCGCTTATGACAAGCCACGTCGATTTGATAGAGTGGCCAGTGGAGTCGTTATTGGTACCGTGATTATCTCGGCCGTTTATGGTTTTCTAAATGAGGAGTATCGTTTCTCCAGAGCATTGATTTTGCTGGGTGCGGCCTGGGCTATTGCTGCACTAATTCTCATCAGAGCGCTTATTCGTCTGGTACAAAACAAATCCCTGTCGCTCGCCACAAATAAGAGCCCGAGGTTGGTGATTGTTGGAGAGCAAGCAGAAACGGATCGGGTTTACATGCTGCTTAGCAAAGCCGAGGCAGATATCAATTACATTGGCTTTGTGAGTCCGGATACCTCTGATACTATTGTGGAGGAAAGCCATTTGGGTAGCTTGGATCAACTCAAAGAAATCACTGAAATCTATCGCATCGACGAGATCGTATTCTGTGCCAAGGACATCAGTTCGCAAAAGACCATCGAGTTGATGACCAGCATCGGTCGTGAAATGGACTATAAGATTGCCCCAATGGAAAGCTTGTCTATCATCGGAAGCAACTCTAAAAATACTGCAGGCGATCTCTATACCGTAGAGATCAAATTCAATATCAATGACAAAGCTCAGAGGCGAAACAAAAGGCTAATGGACATGGCTGTTGCCATAACTATGATCCCAATATTGCCGCTACTTTTCTTTCTGGTCAAGAAGCCGCTGGGCTTGATTACCAATATGTTGAGGGTCTTACTAGGTAAACGATCCTGGGTAGGATACGATACAAAGCAAGACCCTTCTAAGACGTATAACCTGCCAAGTATACGACTAGGTGTTTTATCTCCATTGGATGCCTTTCCGCAAAAGGACATGACTGACAATACTATTTACCGACTCAATCTCCTCTACGCCAAGGACTATGAACTCAATCATGATCTGGAAATCATTTTCCGCGGATGGCGTTCTTTGGGGAATGATTAGTTTTTTAGTGTCTGGTGTCTGGTGTCTGGTGTCTGGTGTCAAGTAGTTCAAGGATCAAAGTTCAAGGAGCAAGGTGTTTCTCCTTTCCCTTACAGTCACTTTACATTAATTAGCGCGAGTGCAAGACGGTGATTGCATTCAATGCGTCTCTGTAAGTCGAAATCCAAACATACACAGACACCTTGCTCTTTGATCCTTGATCCTTGAATCAATATGAACCGAAATCAAAAGTCCATCATCCTGTATCCCTTGGTAGTAATGATCACCACTCCACCGGTCGTGTCGCCGTACTTGGCGGGAATACCACCAGTGAGGACCTGCATTTCTGCAATAGCCGAATTGGGGATGCTGTTGAAATCGTCGACATAGTTGCCATCGACCATCAATCGGGTAGCGCCGGTTCTTGAGCCACGTACCTGAAAGACATCACCACTGTCCTCTTGATAGATGCCAGCGCCCAGGGAAGCAATGTCATTAGCGGTACGGACGGGTAGTTTCTTGATTTCTTGTTCCGTAAAAGCTGCCCCGCTTCCGGTGTCAATGGGGCCGAAGAGATTCTGATACTCGATCACTCGCGAGGCTCTAACGACCAATGTATCGAGGACAGAATTGCTATTGAGATCAGCATTTACGGTAGTCATATTGTTGGAGGAAGCGGGCACCATTTTGATGTCGACTGGCTCGTATCCGAGATAGCTGAAGGACAGGTCGTATAAACCCGGTTCCAGTGGCTTTAGTACATAGAATCCATCAAAGTCGGTAATGGCTGTGCTGACGACACGATCCTTGATACTGGCTACAACTGTAGCACCGATCAAAGCTTCACCGGTTCCAGCATCACTCACTTTGCCGTTTATTTCTCCATTGCTGGTGCTTTTTATTGTGACATCCAGGCCCTTATTGCTTCCTAATACAATTAATGGAAAAACGAGTAGCAGAATTAGGTTGATAAGCTTCATACTTTCTTGTTTTTGTTTGATGACAAGATAGTAGGAGCTGCTGTCGATTATGTCATAGGAATGTAGGCTTCGTCTCGGTACATTTCTTGTGACATGCGCTTGACAATCAGGCTTAGGTCTAGTGTCTTGCGTCTTGCATTTTGAGTCTTGAGATCTACTTGTATTTTTGCGCTGCAATTGCTTGCATATTTTTGCGAGCAGGAAGAAAACGGAATTAATGTCTCCTATACTGTTTTGGGTAATCGTATTTATCATATCGATTGCCGTACTGGTGAAGGCCTCAGATGTATTTATTGAGTACTCAGAAGAGGTAGGGGTAGCCTTCGGTGTGCCCGCCTACATCATGGGAATAAGTTTGGTGGCCTTTGGTACATCCTTGCCAGAGTTGGTTTCTTCTCTGGTGGCGGTTTATAAAGGAGAGAGTACCATTGTCGCCAGCAATGTGATTGGCTCCAATATCGCCAATGTCTATCTGGTGATGGGAGTTGTGGCATTATTTGGTGCGCACCTTGCTATGAAGTTCAAGATGAGCAAGGTGGACAT
>JAHDDV010000148.1:8284-12428 GCA_020629205.1 Chitinophagales bacterium
GTAGGAAACATCCAGGGCTCCAATATTTTTAACATTCTGGCCGTTATGGGTATTCCGGGCTTGATTTCCAATTTGGAATTGACCCCGATACTAACGCAGTTTAGTCTACCATTGATGATGTTGGCGACGCTGCTCTATCTGGCTTTTGTATTGCCGGGCAAGGGCCTCAAGCGTTGGATGGGAGTTGTGCTACTTGGACTGTATTTGTTCTTTGTGGTGAAGCTATACTTATAAAGATATTAGTTGGAGAGAAGCCTATGAAAGAGGACTGGTTATCCTCAATTTCGAATTCATGGCTTCGTGTTGACTAGCTCCTCTCTCTTAATGGGGCAAGTCTATTGAATAAAAAAGGAGGACCCGGTAGGGCCCTCCTTTTTTTATCGTTCATATGGCAAGAGCTTTATGCTAAAGCTCTATTACGATTGCTTATGCATCGTCACCATCTTTCTTATCACCACTTAGCAAAGATCCAAGAGCACCGGAGATCATGTCCTTAGCATCACCGGCAAGGTCTTTGGCCTTATCCAGCATATCATCTGCTACGTCCATTACGACATCCTTAGCTTCTGCTGCTGTATCAATAACGCCATCACCACCTTCAGCAGCTGCATCGCCTGCTCCTTCTACAGCATCACCTGCTGCATCTTTGGCATCCGCAACAGCATCGCTACCAGCCTCTACAGCATCACCAGCTGCATCCTTGGCATCAGCAACAGCATCACCCTCATCGCCATCAAGCATGTCTTTGGCCTTTGCAGCCAGACCACCTAATCCCAGTGCTCCAATCGCACCGGCAGCCAGGTTCTTAGCCGTGTCTACAGCATCGCCCGCTTTCTCCATAAGGCTATCACCGGCATCAGCTACAGCATCGCTTGCATCAGAAGCGACATCAGCCGCTGCATCTTTAGCATCGACCACTTTGTCTCCCGCATCTGCAACCACATCAGCCGCTGCATCTTTAGCATCGACTACTTTGTCTCCCGCATCTGCAACCACATCAGCCGCTGCATCTTTAGCATCGACCACTTTGTCACCTGCATCCGCAACTACATCTGCCGCTGCATCTTTAGCCTCAGCTGTCTTCTCTGCAACAACATCAGCCGCATCACCAGCTTTTTCAGCCACCGTTTCATCAGCGCCATCATCACCAGCCAGCATGTCCTTTGCTTTAGCAGCGAGACCACCTAGTCCAAGCGCACCCAAAGCTCCTGCCGCTACATTCTTTGCTGTGTCCAAAGCATCACCTGCCTTGTCTACGATCGCATCTTTAGCTTCAGAAATCGCATCACCTGCATCGCTTAGCACTTGCGCACCTTCGCTCTTTACTTCTGCAGCCTTATCAGCCACTGCATCACCGGCATCGGCTGCTGCATCTTTAGCTGCCTCTACCTTATCGGCTGTAGCATCTGCCACGGCTTCCGTCTTTTCTGCAACTACTTCTTTAGTGGTTTCCACTGCATCGGCAGCTTTCTCACTCACTGTTTCCGTGGTAGATTCTTGTACTTCTGCCTTTGCATCATCTTCACCTAGCATTTCCTTAGCCTTGCTCATCAATCCTCCCATTGCCAATCCAGTTGCTACACCAGCAGCCGCTTTCTTAGCAGTATCAGAAGACTCATCAGCAGCATCTTCTGCCTTTTCTGCTACTGGTTCGGCAGGCTCATTCTTAGCCATTTCCTGCTTCATCTTTTGAAGCTTCTCTGCTTGATCGCCTTTAACCATATCGCCTAAAGCAGTTTGCGTCTCCTTCTTTTCCGGAGCCTTGCCCTGCGGCTTGGGAGCAGCGGTCTTTGGTTGATTCATCAGCTCTTCACCTTTTACACCCAGACGATCCTCAAGATTCGTCTTGGTCAGGTACATATCATTCAGCTTAGCCTTCTTAGAATCAATTTTGGTACGAAGCATTCCGATTTTTGCTTCCCTTAGCTGAGCTTCCAACTTACTTACATTTGGGCTGTCCACTTTTCCAAGCTCGAACTTTAGATTGTCATCATCGTAAGTGATCGACTTCTCCATTCGCTCTATGGCCGTCATTAGTCCTTTCAGTCTGCCCTGGGTACGATTGCCTTGCAGCTTCCCGCGAGAAGCCTTCACAGCACCAAACACATTGTTCAGCTTGTCCCAGATTTTCTTTCTACCATCTCTGGATAGACGTAGATCCTTCATGTCGGCCTGAACCCCTTTCAAGGTGTCAAAAGCCTTATTCAGAAATCCTATATCAGCACCTTCAGCAACCTTAGCATCTACTTCATCGATTCTCGCATTTAGCTGATCCTCATTGGCCTTGGTTTCTTCGGTGTACTTCTCATTTTCTTTAGCCAGTAGCTCCTTCATCTTAGTGAAAGAGTTGTTGAGGGTATCACGCAGGTCCGAAATGTATGCCCCGTTCATGATATTTCGTTCCTCAACGTATTTTGTTACTTCATCCCAATAGGATCTGGCTGTGTCCCATAGAGACCTATCGTATTCTGTCAATGAGGAAACCTGATCATACAATGCGGTTACCTTCTCCTTGGTTTGTGTATAAAGCTTCGTAGACAGTACCTCTACAAACCACTCTGTTTCAGCACGCTTTACCAAATCAGTGTTCTTAGTCCTGATATTTTCCGGTAAAAGTCCCTCGCTTAGCTCCCGCTCTACATGAGTATGTGGTTGCGGTGCGTTTTCGAGATCTAGTGAATCCCATTCTTTGTACACCCCTTCAAGCATTTCCTCTGAATGGTCTGCCTTCGGAAAGGAATACACGTCTACTTTGTTGTCTTCAGCTCTCAATCTCACTGCTACCAAAACAGGTGAATCATTGTCCCCTGTTCCCCAAAAAACGATCTTCTTTTTCATAACTAACGCCGTTTCATTTGATGTAATAAAATATTGCTGTTCGTTGGCCTGCAATTATCCCAATGCTGAACCAACAGCCGGGTTACAGACCAGTTTATCATTTCAATTTCTTCTGGATATATCATGCGCTAAAGCCTGTTCGGCTGGTTGACCAAACTGACTTTTCTAAACAAATTCCATGCAAACTTATACCTTAACACTGCTTTGGCGCAAATATATCTAGCAAATTACAGGTTTTATCTGAGAAAGTAACTGATATGCAATCACTTGTGAAAAAATGTAATCCTGCTACCAATGCCTCAATGCACAAAAAATCCCGCATCTACCCTTGATCGGTAAATGCGGGAAAGCAAAATGGTTTGTTTATGATGAGCGGCGACCAGCCGACTTATTTCTGGTTTAGCTGCCAGTCATAAGCATAATAGTCCAGACCAAATCCCGCCAAGTCATTATTACTGTACTGATTAATAAAGCCAAGAACTCCCTCGGCACTATTGCCAAAGTCCACGATATACCATTTGAATATCTCCGAGGCGTACACGACTCCTTGTTCAAAATCGACTTTGATGAAGGCAGGATCATTTATGGCAGAGCTGGTAGCGGCTCCCAAGCGTGCTTCCACATTTCTTGCTGTATAAGCAACAGAGGTAATTGGCGGGCAGCCATTGGCACCACAGACCAAAGCAAAGTGAATTCGTGGATCTTTAAAGGTTGGTCGTACAATCTCATTCTCAATCTGATTCAGCGTCAGCCGCTCACCTGCCACTCCAAAAGTAGTGACATCAAAAAAGCCCTTCACATCCAAAGGCGAAGACAAGGGACTATTATCCACCACATTTTTAATCACCAGGATATTATAGGCATTCAAATAAAATGCCAGTTGCTCATTGAATTCGCTTGCACTCAAATCCGCCGACTCAATCTGAGCGACCAGTTTATCAAGTGTCTCAGGCGACGCAGCAATGGTCTTATAATCCACCTTCCCATTTGCAACATGGCTGGAAAGGAAATCATCTGTCGCGGCAAAAAAGTCACCTACAGACTGAGCGTTCACACTAACGAAGGCGCTGGCCAAAAATAGCAAGCTGAAAAGTATATGCTTCATGAAATGATTCTTGTTTTCTAATCCAATCTATGACCGCAAAATAGTCTCTTGGATTAAAGCCCGCTGTCCTCGGATAGACAGTTCCTAGACAGTGCAGCTGATACTTTTTTGGAGCCCGGCAGAGAAGGCCGTAGCAGCGACCTACACGTGCTCCGCTAATACTCAGCACTCTGCTAGCTGCTCCTGCTCAGCCTCTGCCGT
>JAHDDV010000149.1:0-10123 GCA_020629205.1 Chitinophagales bacterium
ACGGGACGGAAGACACGCGAGGCGATGAAGGTTTGCTGCCTAAAAAAGGAAACGATCAAAAGCCCAAAAGCCTATGCTACGTAAATAGCAAACTGCCGATTCTAACCATTGTACTGCCTTCTTGTACGGCCAGTTTGTAATCGCCAGACATACCCATAGAGCGGGTCTTGAAAGAAGGACCGAAATGATGCTTGAGCTGATCGAAGCTCATGGCTAGATTTTGAAACTCCTTCTGCAACTGTGCCTGATCATCAGTGAAGGTGGCCATGCCCATCAGGCCCTGTATATCAACATTGGTGAGCGCGGCAAATTGATCTTGCGTAATGAGCTCCTGCAATTCATCGAGGCTAAAGCCATATTTGTGGGCCTCCTGAGCAATATGTACCTGCAACAAACAAGGTATGGTCCTTTCAAATTTTTGAGCTTGCTGGTCGATCACTTTGAGTAGCTTATAGCTGTCGACAGAATGGATTAGGCTAACGAAAGGGGCGATATACTTGACTTTATTGCTCTGCAAATGGCCAATTTGATGCCATTGTATGTCTTCGGGAAGCTGTGCTTGCTTGTCCAGCATTTCCTGAACCCGATTTTCGCCAAAAATGCGGTGTCCGGACTCATATAGGGACAATATTTCCTCCAGGGAGCGAGTTTTTGTCACGGCCACCAGCTGTACATTGGCCTGATTCAATTCCTCCTTAATCGCATATAATTTCTGAAAATTAACCATATTTATAGCATTAGCATTTTTTTAGCCGCGGCTAAGGTATTATTTTACAGCGGCGAAAACTCTTCACAACCAAGTATCCTGAAATTTCTACTAAATAAACTGCTGAAACTCCAGTTTCTACTGATGCTGCTCTGTCTGATAACGAGCTGTCAGGACAAGGACAATGCGAAAACGTTCGTAGTGCCGGAAGGGATCATTGGGCGGGTGGAAATGAAAGAGATATTGAAGGATATACATCGGGTGGAGGTGCTTTCGAAGGATAAACATCTGAAGCTGGATAGTACTTATGAGCAAAGCAGTGTCGGCTGGTATTATGAAGATGTCTATCGTCGTCATTCCGTTTCAGAGGAGCAGTTTAAGCAGAGTTTTGACTATTATTCGCAGCATTTTAAGCCCTTTATGGCCATGTATGATGAGATGATTTCAGAAATGCAGGCAGTGGAGAAGGAGCTTAAGAAAAAGGATCGGGAGGCAAGGGAAAAGCTTGAAATTCCGGCGAAAGTAAAGGCGGATAAATGAGCTAATTTGGAGCAAAAAAAACGTCTTGGAGCTAGTGCCGGACAATGCTGCTGAGACTGAATGTGGTTTAATAAAATTGCCTTATTTTGAGGCGAACAAACTAGGAATCAATGGATAAGGTTTTTCCTAATGCAGCGGAGGCTGTGAAAGATATTGGTAGTGATTGTACGATTATGCTGGGGGGCTTTGGCCTCTGCGGAATCCCTGAAAATTGCATTGCAGCCCTTCGGGATTTGGGGGTTAGTGGACTAACTTGTATCTCCAATAATGCCGGGGTGGACGACTTTGGTCTTGGATTGCTGCTTCAGACGCGTCAAATCAAAAAGATGGTTTCTTCCTATGTGGGGGAGAATGCGCTCTTTGAAAAGCAATTGCTAAGTGGGGATTTGGAGGTGGAACTGACACCACAGGGTACATTGGCTGAAAAAATCAGAGCTGCCGGAGCAGGTATTCCTGCATTCTACACTGCTACAGGCTATGGTACCGAAGTGGCAGAAGGGAAAGAGGTTCGGGAGTTTGATGGACGTAAATACATCATGGAGGAGGCCCTTCAGGCGGACTTTGCCATCGTAAAAGCCTGGAAGGGTGATCATCACGGCAATTTGATGTTTCGGTATACGGCACGCAACTTCAATCCATTGATGGCCATGGCTGGTAAGGTGACTATCGTAGAAGTGGAGGAACTGGTGGAGCCTGGAGAATTGGATCCCAATACGATTCATACACCGGGCATTTTTGTCCAGCGAATCATTCAGGGTAAAGATTACGAAAAGCGAATTGAGCAAAGAACGGTTTCGGCCTAAAAAACAGAATAAGATGGCGCTTGATAAACACGGTATAGCGAAGCGTATTTCGCAGGAACTTCAGGACGGTTATTATGTGAACCTGGGCATAGGCATTCCAACTTTGGTAGCCAATTACATCCCGGATGGTATCGATATTACTTTGCAGTCTGAAAACGGACTGCTGGGAATGGGACCATTCCCTAAAGAAGCCGATGTCGATGCAGACCTGATCAATGCAGGAAAGCAGACAGTGACTACACTGCCCGGCTCAGTATTCTTTGACTCGGCCACCAGCTTTGCAATGATTCGCGGTGGACATGTAGATCTGACTGTGCTTGGCGCAATGGAGGTGTCAGATAGCGGAGATATAGCCAACTGGAAGATACCCGGTAAGATGGTAAAAGGAATGGGCGGTGCGATGGATCTGGTAGCTGGTGCGGAAAACATCATTGTGGCCATGATGCATACCAATAAGGCAGGCAAATCCAAGCTACTTAGTGCTTGCTCGCTTCCGATCACGGGAGTGGCTTGCGTGAAAAGAGTAGTGACTAATTTGGCCGTCCTGGATATCACGGCTGAAGGCTTCAAGCTTGTGGAGCGGGCGCCTGGTGTGAGTGTCGATGATATAAAGAACAGCACGGATGGCCGTCTCATAGTGGACGGAGATATCCCTGAAATGGTGATCTAGGCATTTCCCCAGCCTTGACTACTGAATTTGCGATGTACTGAAAAGAATTAGATTGGAAAATATCCCCTACATATCTTATTACAAAGATCAGTTTGTAAACTCAAATGAGCTTTCTCTTAGTTTGGCAAACAGAGGATTGCGCTATGGCGACGCGCTCTTTGAATCCATCCGTGTTCTAAACGGAAAAGTCCCCTTTATCAATCACCACATTGATCGCCTGCTAGTGGGCATGAAACAGGTGAAAATGATCTGTCCTCCGGATCTCAACTCATTGCAGCTGACGGGTATAATCAATGAATTGGTACAAAAAAATGAAAGTCCAAATGCACGTCTCCGATTGAGCGTGATCCGTCGTGATGGGGGATTCTATCGTCCTTCTTCTGATGAAGTCGATCTCCTGATTGAATTTACCGGCCTGCCAGGCTCCTACTTCGAACTCAATGAAGAAGGCCTTGTGATCGATGCCTATATGGAAATGAAAAAACCAGCTAATCACCTGTCTACCTTGAAGTGTGGAAGCAGCTTGTTTTATGTCTTGGCGGGAATCTATGCCCGCGAAAACAATTTGGACGAATGTCTGTTACTCAACGAAGAAGATATGGTGGCAGAAGCACTGCATTCCAATATCTTCATCTTCCAAAATAAAAGCATCTACACACCTCCTCTAAAGGAGTACTGTATCAACGGAGTGATGCGTTCCGTGGTGCTTGATTTAGCGCAGGAAATCAACTACTCCGTTGAGGAAACACCATTGACCATGGCGCAGGTTATGGCGGCTGATGAAGTGATGCTGACCAATGCTGTTACTGGCTTGAAGTGGGTGAAGAAATTTAGGGAGAAGACCTATGTAAATGATCACATCAAAGAGTGGGTGGTCAGTTTGAATGACAAATATGTGCAGGTAATCACCTAGTGCCTTGGGACCTGGTTAAGAAGCCTGCAAAATCCAGTATATGGCAAAGCAGGCAATTTCAGTATTTTGGTTTCGCAGAGATCTGCGCCTTGAAGATAATGCTGGTTTATACCATGCGCTGACTGGCGAATATCCCGTACTCCCAATATTTATTTTCGACAGCAATATTCTCGACGATCTGGAAGATCGCTCAGACAAGAGGGTATCTTTCATCCATGATCGAGTTGCTAGAATCAAGCAAGAGCTGAAAGCACTGGGTAGCGACTTGCTTGTATTACATGGTCGTCCAATTGATATGTGGAAGAAGCTGCTGAAAGACTTCGACATCAAGACTGCTTTTACCAACCGCGATTACGAGCCTTATGCAAAGCAGCGTGATCAGGGCATCTATGAAATGCTCCATAAGGCTGGAATACCCTTCAAAGGCTATAAAGACCAAGTCATCTTCGACAAGGCCGAAGTGATGAAGAAAGATGCAAAACCCTACACGGTTTTTACCCCTTATAGTCGCAGATGGAAGGCACAGCTTACAGGCGACTCATTTAAAGCTTATCCAAGCAGCCAGCACTTAGACAGGCTGACCGAAGTGCGGGTGGGAAAAATGCCGAGTTTGCAAGAGCTGAATTTCCGAAAGTCCGACTTCAATTACCCTTCCGACAAGCTGGATATTGATATCGTAAAAACTTATGATCAGACCCGAGACTATCCCGCACTCGATGGTACCACCAAAATGGGACTGCATCTGCGCTTTGGGACAGTAAGCATTCGAGCGCTTGCCAGGCAGGCACAAGCCAACAACGAGACCTATCTAAATGAATTGATTTGGCGCGACTTCTACCATATGATACTATACCACTTTCCACAGGTAGCCTCTCATGCTTTCAAAGCTAAATACGAGGCCATTCCATGGCGTAATAATAAGGAAGAATTTGAGGCATGGTGTGAAGGACGTACAGGCTACCCGCTTGTAGATGCCGGAATGCGTGAACTGAATGCGACCGGCTATATGCACAATCGAGTCCGCATGGTTACAGCCAGCTTTCTCACCAAACATCTGCTGATTGACTGGCGATGGGGAGAAGCCTACTTTGCAGGCAAACTGCTCGACTTTGACTTGGCCGCCAATAATGGCGGATGGCAATGGGCTAGTAGCACAGGCTGCGATGCGGCTCCATATTTCCGAATCTTCAACCCAACATCACAGTATCAGAAATTTGACAAAGAACTACATTACATTACTAAGTGGGTGCCGGAGTTTGGGACGCCTGTATACCCAGCCCCGATCGTTGATCACAAGATGGCAAGACAAAGGGCCATAGATACCTACAAGCAAGCCCTACAAGCAGCTAAACAAGACGTAAGCGAGTGAAAGATCAAGTCTTGCACCACAGCCTACTTAGCGAAAATTTAGCGCAATCTATTAACACTTACGATGCCTCAGTTATGGGTATCCTTTATATTTTTGCAGCATGAAAAATCTGGACAATTCTAAAAGCAATGGCAGCAAGGCTGGCTCCTGGAGAAGCCGCCTGCTCTTCTTGTTGCTGATCCTGGTTTCTACAGGCCTTTCCGCTCAGGACAAGGCCACCATTAGCGGCTATCTAACCAATGCCTCTGATGGAGAAACCCTAATTGGCGCCACGGTCTTTATTCGCGACCTTGGCGCAGGTACCTCCTCCAATGAATATGGCTTCTACTCCCTATCGGTGCCCAAAGGAACCTACAATTTGGAGTATGGCTACCTCGGATTTGAGACAATAATAAAGGAAGTCAATCTCAATGAAAACCTAAAGCTAGACATTGAGCTCCAGGAAGAAAGCGCAGTACTTGAGGAGATAGTCGTCAAGTCTGAAGCAGAAAACAAAAACGTTGTCGAGCTACAAATGAGCGTCGAAAAACTCGACATTCAAACCATTCAAAAGCTGCCGACACTTCTCGGAGAAGTAGAGATCATTCGTAGCCTGCAATTATTGCCGGGTGTAAGCACGGTCGGTGAAGGAGCCACGGGATTCAATGTCCGTGGAGGCAGCATCGATCAAAATCTAGTGCTTCTCGATGAAGCGCCTGTTTACAATTCATCGCACTTATTCGGCTTTTTCTCCGTCTTCAACCCGGATGCGGTAAAAGATGTGAAGCTGTACAAAGGGGGGATTCCCTCTCGATACGGTGGTCGTCTTTCCTCCATTCTTGATGTCCGCATGAAGGAAGGAAATAGCAAGCAATTGGCCGTCAATGGAGGTATTGGCACCATCTTTAGTCGTCTGGCCATCGAAGGCCCCATTGCCAAGGATAAAGCTTCCTTTATCGTGGCAGGGCGTCGTTCCTATATTGATATTCTTGCTCAGCCTTTTCTCAACGATGACCTAAAAGATTCCCGACTCAATTTCTATGACCTCACAATGAAGGCCAATGCCGACATCAACAAAAAGAATCGCCTCTTCCTTTCGGGATATCTGGGAAGAGACAACTTTGGTTTCGGAGATCAAGCAGGATTTAGTTGGGGTAATGGCACGGGAACCCTACGATGGAATCACCTCTTTAGCGATAAGCTCTTCTCAAACTTTACCCTCTTTTACAGCGATTACGATTATCAGATCAATTTTGGGAACGAAGTAGATAACTCCTTCGACTGGAGCGCGCAGATTTTAAACTACAGCCTGAAGCCAGAATTTTCCTACTTCCTTCAGCCTTCAAATGTCCTCCGATTCGGTGGGCAGTCTACCATCTACCAGTTTTCTCCCGGCGATGCCATTGGGGTAAGCTCCGGAGAAGAAGCAGACTTTGGTGTGCCGAAGCAATATGCCATCGAGTCAGCCGTGTACCTCGAAAACGAGCTGGATATTGGACCAAGGATCAAGACCAACTACGGCCTTCGTCTTTCACATTTCAATTACACAGGTAAAGGATTCGCCTATACCTACGGTGAAGCTGAGGAAGGCGAACGACCGCCACTTGTCGGTCTTGAAGAATTCGATCAATGGAAGTCCATCGAGACTTATCTAAACCTGGAGCCTCGTGCATCCATCAAATTTCAGGTAAATGAGCTGAGCTCCTTGAAGGCTAGCTACAATCGGACGGTGCAGTACCTACATTTGGTATCCAACACCACGGCTGCGACACCCGTAGATGTTTGGACCCCTTCAACCAACAATATTAAACCCCAGAAAGCCGATCAGGTCGCGCTGGGTTACTTCAGAAACTTCAAGAAGAATACCTACGAATTCAATATTGAAACTTACTACAAAAAACTATACAATCTGCTCGATTACGTCGATGGAGCCGACCTCTTACTAAACCCATTCCTCGAAGCAGAACTGCTACAGGGAGATGGTCGAGCCTACGGACTGGAAGTTCAGGCGAAGAAATCCAAGGGCGATCTCAGTGGCTGGATCAGCTATACGCTCGGTCGTACAGAACGACTGATCGAGGGCATCAATAACGACGACTGGTATCCATCCCGTTTTGATCAAACACATAACCTGACTGTAGCAGCTTTCTATCAGCTAAACAAGCGTTGGTCAGTGAGCTCTAATTTCTCCTACGTCACGGGTACACCCGCTACCTTCCCGACAAGTCGCTATGAACAACAAGGCTACGTAATTCCACACAATGCATACAACACAAGAAACAATGTCAGAATCCCAGCCTATCACCGATTGGATTTCTCGGTTACCTTAGATCCAAGAGACAAACCTGACAAGCGACTTAAAAGTCAGTGGGTACTCTCAGTATACAACGTGTATGCAAAGCGCAATCCATTCTCGATCTACTTCATACAAGACGGAGATCGTGTCCCAACTGGCAGCACAGTCGAAACCTTCGCAGAACAATTATCAGTGATCGGATCTTTCATCCCATCCATTTCCTACAACTTCAAATTCAAGTAGCATGAAAAATATAGCACCAATTATATGGATCGCTTGTCTGTATTTGACCTTCACTGCTTGTACAGATAGAGTAGATGTCGACCTTCAAGAGGCCGATGCATTATTGATCGTCGATGCATGGTTGGATGACCGTGCTCAAGATCAAAGTCTCCGATTGTCCTGGACTCAAGGCTATTTTGAGCAAAGTTTCACACAAGGACTGAATGAGGCCACCGTTAAGCTGACCCGCGATGATGGTACCGTTTTCAATTTTGATTCCGCCGGCGATGGCCAGTATGTGTGGACCAGCAATTCAGGAGCAAGGCTAGGCGAAGCAGATGACGCCTTCGATCTGGAGATCGATTACAATGGCAAGACCTACACCGCCAGCAGCCAATTCAATCGAGTCCCACAAATTGATTCGATCCGACAAGAGTATGTCGAAGGCGAACTCGGTCAAGACGACGGCATCTATGTAGAGCTTTTCTCGCGGGATCTCGAAGGAGACGGCGATGCCTATTGGATTAAGTCATATAAAAATGGTCAGTTCCTGAATCGTCCCTCAGAGATGAATGTCGCATTTGATGCCGGCTTCAGCCCTGGTTCCAATTCCGATGGCCTCATCTTCATTCCGCCGATTCGCTCCGCCATCAATCCTTTCGAGGATGAAGATCAAGCCTGGTCTCTGGGCGATATTTGTCGAGTAGAGATTCACTCCATCAATCTGGAGACCTACTATTTCCTTCGTGAAATCTTCACACAAATGACCAATGGAAATAGCGGCATTTTCTCTGTACCCGTTTCCAATGTCCGAGGCAATATTAGCAGTTCCGATCCAGAAGAAGAGGTCGTCGGCATGTTCAATATGTCGATGGTCAGCGCTTACGAACAAGTAATCGACTTAGTAGAATAATCTTTTTTGGAGCGCAGCAGATAGGCACGTGGCGATACCCGTCCTGCTGTCCGTTCCAATGAAGGTACCAGCCGCAGCCTTCGCCGCACCACTAGCGCCGTCTCTTTTTGGAGCCGCCGCTACTGGGCGCTCAGTGCTACGGCTGGCACCTTCATTTCCTCTTCCATCAGGGCTATTTCTCACCGTCTGATGCTCGCTCCGCCTTTTCTAAATCCTCATTTGCCCTTCTGCGGTACTAAACTTATGTGTTCTTTTGTGGTGTAGACCTTATGTGTCCTTTTGTGGTAAACCCTTTGTGCCCTTTTGTGGTAAAAAAAACACCATTCACCATATACCAAAGCCTAGATCCGCTCAAAGTACCGCTTCCTCTCCCAATCCGTCACAGCCAGATTATAAGCAGCTACCTCATTCTTATAAAAGTGGCTATAGTGATCCACTACCTCTTTACCAAAAGTCATCCGGGCAAAAGTGCTGTTTTCAAAAAGCTCTGCAGCCTCTGCTAAAGTGTAAGGCACCCTCGGCAAATGACTAGCAGCATAGATATCGCCTTCAAAAATCTCCGGTGGTTCGATCTTGTTCTTAATACCTGCCATACCGGAAGCAAGACTAGCGGCAAAAGCCAGATAGGGATTGCAATCAGCTCCAGGAATACGGCACTCAATTCGCAAGCTACTGCCCTTACCAACAACTCGGAACCCAGCAGTGCGGTTGTCATAACTCCATGCCAGTCGGGTGGGTGCCCATGAGCCATCTACGTAACGCTTATAGGAATTCACCGTAGGCGCATAGAAAGGCATTACATCCGGCACATGTTTGATCCATCCTCCAAGGAACCATCGAAAGACGTCAGTTCCCATCACAGGACCAAACTTCTTCTTTCCAGCAAATGCGTTCTTGCCGTTCTTCCAAAGACTCAAGTGAATATGGGAACTGGAGCCCGCCTGTTTTGTATCAAATTTCGCCATGAAGGTAACCGACATTCCCAAGCTGTCTGCCAGCTCCTTCAAGCATTGTTTGTAGACCACATGACGATCCGCCATATCCAAAATCTCGGCATAACGAATATTCAGCTCGTGCTGTCCCAAGCCCCATTCGCCTTTAGAAGTTTCAACAGGGATGCCGCTATTTTTCAAATGACGACGGGCAAGTCCGGTAAAGTTCTCCGTACGAGAGCCCTGCAAAATGTGGTAGTCTTCGATATAGTATCCTGCGGGCTTCAAGTAATCGTAATGCTGCTTGTGGGCTTGTCTGTAGCTGTTTTCAAAGGCATAGTATTCGAGTTCAGAAGCCGCAAATGCCTTATAACCCATCTTTGCACTGCCCTGAACGGTACGCTGCAAGATCGAGCGAGGCGCCACGTCAACGTAGTCATGTGTCTTTTCATCTTTTACATCGCAAAGCACCAAGGCAGTCTTGTTCAACCAGCTCGCAATGCGCATCGTCGATAGATCGGGTACCAGATGAAAGTCCCCATAACCTAATTCCCAGTTGGCAAATTTGTATCCTGCAACCGGGTCCATTTCCATATCGGTCGTCATGAGATAGTCGCAGGCATGAGAGCCATCCCTGGCCGTACTCTCCAAAAAGAAATCAACATCGAATCGCTTGCCGACCAAGCGACCATAGTGATCCGTGAAGGCCACAACTACGGTTTCTATTTCTTCTTGCTTTGCCAGTTTCTTCAATTGACTCAAGCTGAGCATACCTTTTGG
>JAHDDV010000149.1:10223-12411 GCA_020629205.1 Chitinophagales bacterium
CGTATGCCACAGCCAGCAGACCAACATAAACAGCTGCTAAGATAGGATTATAGATGGTGATCGCAATCAATGCAATGCTGGCAATCGTAAGAGCAATGATCGGAAACAAGGGATACAGAGGCACCCGAAATGGCCTTTCCAAATGCGGCTCCCTTTGTCTCAATACCAACAAGGAAATCATCGAAATGATGTACAGACTCAAGGCACCAAAGCAAGCAATAGTGATAATTTCTCCAGTCTTGCCTGTGAAGAGTGCGATGATGCCAATCACCATATTGAAAAGCAAGGCATTGGCAGGGGTTCGAAACTTGCTGTGCACCTTTCCCAGTGATTTTGGAGCCAAGCCTTCACGGCCAAACTCAAAGGTCGCTCTACCGGCGGCAAGTATGATCCCATGAAAGGAGGCCACTAGTCCGAAAAGACCGATGGATGTTACCAGGTGATACAAGATGTGATCTTGTCCAAAGCGCTTAGCCAATGCCAATGGGAGAGGGGAATCTGATGCAGCAGCACCCGGCGTCTCATAGACCACCGATTCCCATCCGTCTACCCCAATCGACCCGCAAAAGGTCAATACACACAGCATGGCGAGGGTGAGAATGGCGGACCCAAATCCAATTAGGATGTTCCTTTGCGGATTCACTGTTTCTTCCGCCACATTGGCCACCCCTTCGATGGCCAGAAAGAACCAGATGGCAAAGGGAATGGCTGCAAAAGCCCCTGACCAGCCATGTGGTAAGGCATTGCGGCTCATGTTTTCCCATTCAAAAGCGGGTAGCGTGGCTCCAGCAAAGATCAAGAGCTCAATCACCGCTATCACAGTGATGACGAGCTCGAAGGATGCGGCGGCTTTTACCCCAGATATATTCAGTCCTGTAAACAAGAGATAAGCAATGATCGCTATGGCGATCACGGGCACCGAGGGCAGAAATATGTTAAGATAAGCCCCTATGGCAAAAGCGATAGCGGGTGGAGCAAAAATGAATTCGATGTTTTGAGCCATGCCACCGAGAAAACCCCATTTACGACCCAATGCGCGGTCAGCATAAGTAAAAGCACCGCCAGCTTTGGGTATCATGCAGGCAAGCTCGGTATAGCTAAAAGTAAAGGTCAGATACATGATCATGATGAAGAAAGTGGCCACTGCCAAACCCAGTGTACCTCCCTTTTCCAGACCGAGATTCCAGCCGAAGTACATACCCGAAATGACGTAGCCGACCCCAAGCCCCCAGAGCATGACAGGCCCCAATGTCCTTTGTAATTTAGAATGATCCTCCATAGCCTGAATGTAAGCATTATGTCTTAGAATATTAAGCGTATCTTGGCTGCTCAAAAAACGAAAATCAAGATGCGACTAAAAGATAAAGTAGCTTTAATCACGGGTGCAAGCAGCGGCATAGGGAAAGAAACAGCCCTGCTTTTTGCCAAAGAAGGTGCAAGCCTGGTCCTGACGGATATCGATACAGATGGAGGTCAGGCAACACTCAAAGAAATATTGGATCAAGGTGGCAAGGCCTCCTTCTTTAAAGCGGATGTTTCCAAGGCAGCAGAGTGCGAAGCCATGGTGACGTTCACGGAACAGACCTACGGCGCATTGCACATCATTTTCAATAATGCCGGTATCATGCACAGTGATGATGGTGATGCAATAGGCACAGAAGAGGAAATCTTCGACCTAACCTATGCCATCAATGTGAAAGGGGTTTTCTTTGGCTGTAAATACGGAATTCCGGCCCTGCGAAGAGCTGGTGGAGGCTCTATCATCAACACTGCATCATTTGTGGCCATTCTTGGAGCAGCTACCCCGCAGCTCGCCTATACCGCAAGCAAGGGAGCAGTCCTATCCATGACCAGAGAATTGGCCGTAATCCATGCCCGCGAAAACATTCGGGTAAATGCCCTCTGTCCCGGTCCATTACGCACAGAATTACTGATGAAGTTCCTAAATACAGAGGAAAAAAAACAACGTCGATTGGTGCATGTGCCAATGGGTCGATTTGGTGAAGCCAGGGAGATGGCGCAAGCAGCCTTGTTTCTTGCATCCGACGAATCGAGCTACACCACAGGTACGGAATTTATGGTAGATGGAGGCATCACCGCCGCCTACGTCACCCCCGAGTAAGTTATCTAAAACACAATACACAATACACAATACACAATACACAATACACAATACACAATACACAAT
>JAHDDV010000150.1 GCA_020629205.1 Chitinophagales bacterium
CTTCAGAACCGACAGAGGTCTTGACGATTTGTACAACAGAGGTTCCAACACTACCAGATGCGGCTATGCAGACTGGCGTAACGGATCCAAGTGGCACAGCTGTAGGAGGAGTGACACCGACCATCACCTGGTATGAGGATGCCGGACTTACAGTACCATATGCAGGCGGCGGAATCAGCCACAGTGGAGCAGATCTTTGTGCAGAAGAAACGATAACCCTTTATGCAGCTATCGAGTGTACCATAGACAATAGCATGATCGCAGCTGGATCAGTAGCTATCACGGTCTATCCAGATCCAGTAGCTCCAACAATTACAAGAGACGACAATGATTGTAACTATACCCTAAACTTGAACTGCCCCGGCTTTGATACGGAAATCAGCAATGACTTTGCTTTGATATCAAACCCTGGCGATCCCGCAGGAACGGCAAATGTAGAAATTAGCAATGGTGGAAACTGTCCGCAGATTTTTGCCGTACCCTATGATGCCTGTAATGCTTGTCCTTCGTCAAGCCAGCCAAATGAGTTGGTAGATATCTGTACTGGTGATACGCCAACATTGCCGGATGCAATAATGCAAGCAGCTGTCACGGATACCAACGGTGAGGCCGTAGGTGCGCCTACGCCAACCATCACCTGGTTCGAAGATGTGGCATTGACAACGGCCTATCTGGGCGCTGCCTTAGTTCACAGTGGAGCAGACAACTGTGCCGCTGAAACAGTGACTTTGTATGCAGCCATCCAATGCGCCATAGACAATTCCTTCATCAATGCGGGTACCTATACGGCAACGGTTTATCCAGCGCCACAAGCACCAACCATTACCATCGATGACGATGTTTGTAACTTTACTTTGGTGCCGGCTTGTCCTGCCATTGACAATGTAGTTTCCAATGACTTCGGCTTGGTCAGTAGCCCCGGTGATGCCGCTGGTACAGCCAATGTTGTCATTGACAATGCTGGTGGCTGCAGCGATACCTTTTTGGTATCGTATGATGAATGTGGCGGTTGTCCAACTTCATCGGAGCCTACTGATGTACTTACCATTTGTACAACAGAAGTACCCACGCTTCCGGACGCGCTGATACAATCGGCCGTTTCTGATCCGAGCAATACAGCAGTAGGAGGAGCCACTCCAACTGTAAGCTGGTATGAAGATGCTGGCTTGACCGTTCCATTTGCCGGAGGTGCTGTCTCTCATAGTGGAGCTGATCTCTGTGCTGAAGAACTCGTAACCTTATATGCGGCCATCGAATGTACGATCGATAACAGTATAATCGCTGCGGGATCCCTTCAGATTACAGTCTATCCAGATCCAGTCGCACCGACCATCACGAAAGACGATAATGCCTGTAACTTCTCCGTAAATCTCAATTGCCCAGGATTTGACAATATCCTCAGCAATGACTTTGGGCTATCAACGAATCCGGGCGATCCTGCCGGGACGGCGAACATAGTTTTGGATAACCCGGGTGGTTGTAGTCTTCCATTTGCGGTGCCATATAATGCTTGTAATGCTTGTCCATCTTCTACTCAGCCGAATGAGTTGCTTGCCATCTGTACAGGTGATACGCCAGCGCTTCCGGATGCTTTGATGCAAGCTGCTGTAGATGATCCAAACGGAGAGGCAGTAGGTGCCCCAAATCCAACAGTTACATGGTATGAGGATCTTGCCCTTACTGTACCATATCCAGGGACAGGCTTGAGTCACTCTGGAGCCGATAATTGTGCGGCAGAAACGATTACGCTTTATGCTGCCATTGAATGTGCGATTGATAATTCACTGATCAATGCCGGAACTTTGACTGCTACTGTCTATCCTGCCCCACAAGAGCCGACAATTAGCTTGGATGATAATGTCTGCAACTTCACCTTGATCCCGGCTTGTCCAGCAATAGATAATGTAGTAAGCAATGACTTTGGCCTTGTTAGCAACCCAGGAGATCCAGCTGGTACAGCTACAGTCGTGCTTGACAATGCTGGTGGATGTACAGAGAGTTTTGATGTTCAATATGATGAATGTGGTGGTTGCCCGACTTCGATCGAACCAGTAGAAACACTGACCATTTGTACTGCAGATGTACCGAGCTTGCCAGATGCGGCTATCCAACTAGGGGTTTTGGATCCTAGCATGACAGCCCTCGGCTCACCAAATCCAACGGTGACCTGGTACACCGATGCAACGCTTACAAACGTATATGGCGGAGAAGCCATCAATCATAGTGGTGTTGACCCTTGTGCTACCGAGACGATCGCGCTTTATGCAGCGATCGAATGTACTCTAGATGGTAGCATCATTGATGCTGGTAGATTGGAAATAACCGTCTACCCAACACCACAGGCACCAACAATTGTAAAAGAAGATGATGTCTGTAACTACACTTTGAATCTGGCTTGTCCAGGTCTGGATAATCTAGTTTCAAATGACTTCCCACTCACTAGTACAGCAGGTGATCCTGCCGGAACTGCTACTGTAGTGATAGATAATGGTGCAGGGATTTGCACGGAAACTTTCCAGGTTCCCTATGATGCCTGTAATGCTTGTCCTTCCTCTTCACAGCCGGTTGAGACAGCAACACTTTGTAGTGGAGAGATACCTCAGCTACCTGACCTGTTTATCGAAGCAGCGATCAACGATCCTAATGGAGAAGCAGTTGGTGCACCAAACCCGGTAATTACCTGGTACGAAGACATCACCTTGACTACATTGTACCCCGGAACGGCCTTGACTCATTCTGGGGCTGATCCATGTGCTACAGAACAAGTGACGCTCTATGCATCGATTGAATGTGCTATCGACAATTCGCTAATCAATGCAGGTACACTTGTGGCAACAATCTATCCAGCACCGCAGGCACCTAGTATAATCATGGATGATGCTGTTTGTAACTACTCATTGGTTCTTGCCTGTCCGGCTCTGGATAATGAAGTGAGCAATGACTTTGCTATGGTTTCAGCTCCAGGAACAGACGCTGGAGTAGCAAACATTGAAATTGATAATGCAGCTGGCTGTACAGAATCTTTCGCAGTTCCTTACGATGCCTGTGGAGGATGTCCAGAATCAGATGAGCCAACGGAGTTGGCTACCATTTGTACTGGTGATATTCCTGCACTACCAGATGCAGCTATTCAAGCGGCTGTAATTGATCCGAGTGGTACCGCAGTTGGAGGAGCAACACCGACTGTTAGCTGGTATTACGATGCATTGTTTGTCACGGAGTACCTAGGGGAGCCAATCACTCATAGTGGGGTAGATAACTGCGCATCTGAATCGGTGACACTGCATGCTGCCATTGAATGTACGATTGACAACAGCATGATTGCTGCTGGAATACTCTTAATTCGGGTATACCCGGATCCAATGGCACCGACCATTACTAAGGATGATGATATTTGCAACTATACACTAAATCTGGCTTGTCCTGGTTTTGATAATCTAGTGTCAAACGACTTTGATATGACCAGCGATCTGGGAGATCCTGCTGGTACAGCTACTATAGTAATCGACAATGGCGATATGGGCGTTTGCGTGGGGACTTTTGAAGTGCCATACGATGCTTGCAATGCATGCCCGTCTTCTTCGCAACCCTCTGAAGCAGTAGTCATCTGTACTGGAGATACGCCTGTGCTTCCAGAAGCGGCTATTCAAGCTGCAATCAATGATGCCAATGGAGAAGCAGTCGGTGCTCCGAATCCAGTAATCAGCTGGTACGAAGACATCAACCTGACTGTTCCATATCTCGGTCAGGCATTGACACATAGCGGAGCAGATAACTGCGTTACAGAACAGGTAGTACTATATGCATCTATTCAATGTGCTATCGACAATTCTTTGATCAATGCTGGCTCATTGACGGCAACCGTTTATCCAAACCCACAAGCGCCTACTTTGGTGCAAGAAGATGAGGTCTGTAATTACTCGCTTGTGTTGGCTTGTCCATCGCTCGATAATGTTGTTACGAATGATTTTGCACTGGTGCTGAGCCCTGGTGATGATGCAGGTACTGCCAATATTGTGATAGATAACGCAGGTGGATGCTCGGAGAGTTTTGCTGTAGACTATGTTTCCTGTGGCGGCTGCCCGGAATCTAGTGCACCAACGGAAACTGCCACCATCTGTACAGGTGATATTCCTGTACTGCCAGATGCTGTCATGCAAGCTGCAGTACTCGACCCAAGTGGCACCGCAGTTGGCGGAGCAAATCCAACGATTACCTGGTACACAGATGCTGGCTTTGCTGTGGCATATGATGGTTCTGCAATCAGCCATAGTGGAGTAGATAACTGTAGTACTGAGACAACTACCTTGTATGCGGCTATTGAATGTACCATTGATGCTAGTTTGATCCCAGCGGGATCTCTAGACATCACCGTTTATCCAGCACCGCAAGCGCCAACGATCACAAAAGACGATGATGTTTGTAACTATACTTTGAATCTGGCCTGTCCTGGATTCGATAATGTTGTATCTAATGATTTTGACCTTACTAGCAACCTCGGTGATCCTGCCGGATCAGCTGAAGTGGTTATTGACAATGGTGGAGGTATTTGTGCGGCCACATTTACAGTGCCATACGATGCTTGTAATGCATGCCCTTCTTCTTCACAGCCTTCGGAATCTACGATTCTCTGCGATGGAGATGTTCCAACACTACCTGACGCAGTGATTGCTGCGGCGATCAATGATCCAAACGGAGAAGCAGTTGGCTCACCAAACCCGGTCATCACCTGGTATGAAGATGTGAACCTAAGTGTGCCCTATGCTGGTGGAGCATTGTCTCATTCAGGAGCTGACAACTGTGCAACGGAGCAGGTGACACTGTATGCGGGTATTGAATGTGCAATTGACAATTCCCTAATCAACGCAGGCTCCTTGACGGCTACCATCTATGCAGCACCTCAGGCACCAACGATAGTGCAGCAGGACAATACCTGTACCTATTCCCTGGTCTTGGCTTGTCCCTCGATCGACAATGTTGTCTCCAATGATTTTGGACTCATTTCAGCTCCGGGAGACGCTGCCGGTACAGCCAATATTGTCATTGACAATGCTGGCGGATGTAGTGAGACATACGTAGTGGATTACGCCTCATGCGGAGGATGCCCAGAATCTTCAGAGCCAAATGCCCAGGTTACCATTTGTACAGGTGATAGCCCAGCGCTGCCAGATGCAGAAATGCAAGCAGGGGTCATAGACCCAAGTGGCACAGCAGTTGGAGGAACCACACCAGTGATAAGCTGGTATACTGATGCTACCTTGACATCGGCTTATGATGGCAGTGCTATCAATCACAGTGGAGTAGATAATTGTCTCGCTGAGACAGTGACCTTATATGCAGCTATCGAATGCACGATCGACGCAAGTATGATTGCAGCTGGTTCCTTTACGGTGACAATTTATCCGGAGCCTCAGGCACCGACGATCACAAAAGACGATGATGTTTGTAACTATACACTAAATCTGGCTTGTCCAGGATTCGATAATCTTGTTTCCAATGACTTTGATCTAAACAGCACTCTCGGTGATCCTGCAGGAACTGCTGAAGTGGTCCTTGACAATGGCGGAGGAATTTGTGTGGCCACATTTACAGTGCCCTATGATGCCTGTAATGCTTGCCCATCTTCTTCGCAGCCTGCTGAGAACGCAGAGATTTGTGGAGGCGATATTCCAACTTTGCCCGATGCAATCATCTCCGCAGCCATCAATGATCCAAACGGGGAAGCAGTGGGCGCTCCTAATCCAGTAATTACCTGGTATGAGGATTTGGCGCTCACAATACCATACGATGGAGCTGCTTTGAACCACAGTGGAGCTGACCCCTGTGGTACAGAACAGGTTGTCCTCTATGCCGGAATAGAATGCGCGATTGACAACTCCATGATCAATGCCGGTAGCTTATCGGTCACGGTTTATCCAGCTCCACAAGCGCCAACATTGGTGCTTCTTGACAGTGTTTGCAACTACAGTTTAGTATTGGCATGTCCGGGATTGGATAATGTAGTCAGCAATGACTTTTCTCTAAGCACTTCTCCTGGAGATGATGCCGGAACAGCGACTATAGTTTTGGAAACACTCGCAGGATGCTCCGATAGCTTCACCGTAGCATACGATGCCTGTGGCGGTTGTCCGGGATCCAGCGAGCCAAATGAAATAGCGACCATCTGTACGGGTGATCTACCTACGCTGCCAGATGCAGCCATGCAGGCAGCCGTTTCAGATCCAAGCGGTACGGCAGCAGGCGGTGCTACACCGACCATTAGCTGGTTTACGGAAGCCACGCTGACCAATGCTTATGATGGTGCAGGATTGTCTCATTCAGGTGTAGACAATTGCGTATTCGAAACGATTACGCTTTACGCTGCCATTGAATGTACTATAGACGGATCATTGATTTCTGCAGGTAGTTTGCAGGTAACGATCTACCCAGAACCGCAGGCGCCTACGATCACCAAGAGTGATGATGTCTGTAACTACTCACTCAACCTGGCCTGTCCAGGCTTTGATAATGTAGTTTCCAATGATTTTGCATTAGTGAGCGCTCTAGGAGATCCTTCTGGTACTGCAACAGTGGTAATAGACAACGGAGCTGGAATTTGCTCAGCAAGTTTCGATGTGCCATACGATGCCTGTAATGCTTGCCCATCCTCTTCACAGCCAAATGAATTGCAGACGATTTGTAGTGGGGAGACACCTACACTTCCGGATGCAGCTATTTCTGCCGCCATAAATGATCCAAACGGAGAAGCCGTTGGTGCTCCGAATCCAGTGATTACATGGTACGAGGATAATGCTTTGACAGTTCCTTATGCAGGTGGAGCTTTGAACCACAGTGGTGCTGACAATTGCAGTGTAGAACAAGTAGTGTTGTATGCAGGTATTGAATGTGCCTTGGATAACTCATTGATCAATGCAGGTAGCCTAAGTGTTACGGTTTATCCTGCACCACAGGCACCGACCTTGATTCAAGATGACAATGTTTGTAACTACAGTTTGGTCTTTGCTTGTCCTGCTTTGGATATTCTGGTTTCCAATGATTTCTCTCTTAATCTCAATCAAGGCGATCCTGCTGGTGCAGCTGAGATCATTGTAGAAAATGATGCGGGCTGTATCGAGGCATTTGACGTGCCCTATATTGCTTGTGGTGGTTGTCCGACTTCTACCGAGCCTGTACTTGAGGCTACGATCTGCACAGGAGATAGCCCAGTGCTGTCTGATGCGGATATCCTAGCGACCATCACAGATCCAGATGGAAATGCAGTTGGAGGAGCGAATCCGACAATTACCTGGTACGAAGATCCAAGCTTCACGAATGCCTATGATGGCAATGGACTAAGCCACTCGGGAGCTGATCTCTGCGCTACAGAAGTAATTACCCTCTATGCCAGCATCGAATGCGCGATAGATGGTACCTTGATTGCAGCGGGTACAATTGACCTAACCGTCTATCCTGAGCCGCAAGCTCCGACGATCACCAAAGATGACGATGTCTGTAACTATACTTTGAATCTGGCCTGTCCTGCTTTGGATAATTTGGTCAGCAATGACTTTGCTCTAGTGAGTGCGCAGGGAGATCCTGCTGGTACAGCTACCGTGGTACTTGACAACGGAGGGGGCATTTGCGCTTCCACTTTCGAAGTACCTTATGACGCTTGTAATACCTGTCCATCTTCCACCCAGCCAACTGAGCTAGTGGATCTCTGCGATGGAGGGACACCTATACTGCCTGATGCTATCATCGCAGCAGCCGTCAATGATCCTAATGGGGAAGCTGTTGGCGCACCTGATCCGGTGATCAGTTGGTACACTGATATTGATCTGACTATTCCTTATGCTGGGGAGCCATTGGTACACAGCGGAGCGGATGCTTGTCTTACAGAATCAGTGACCCTTTATGCAGCCATCGAATGTGCGCTGGATAACAGCCTGATCAATGCAGGAACACTAAATGCAACAGTTTACCCTGCACCGCAGGCCCCGAGCATTGTGATTGACGATCTGGTCTGCAACTACACTTTGATACTGGCTTGTCCTGCTTTGGATAATATTGTAAGCAATGACTTTGACTTAAATAGTGTGCCCGGTGATCCTGCTGGAGTAGCAACAGTTGTACTAAACAATGCAGGTGATTGCAGCGAGACCTTCTCGGTAGCCTATGATTCATGTGGTGGCTGTCCTGGCTCAACAGAGCCGGAAGAAAGCACCACTATATGTACCGATGAGCAGCCGATTCTACCTGATCCTGTTATCCAGGCAGCAGTTGTGGATCCAAGCGGTACTGCCGCAGGTGGAGCCCTTCCGGAAATTACCTGGTACACGGATGCAGGGCTGACCGTTCCATACGATGGTGCTGGTTTGAGTCATAGCGGTGTGGATCTATGCGTCGCTGAAACAGTCACCCTCTATGCAGCAATAGAATGTACCATCGACGGTAGCTTCATCTCTGCAGGAACATTGGTGACGACAGTCTACCCAAATCCGCAAGCTCCGACGATCACCAAAGATGATGATATCTGTAACTATACATTGAACCTGGCTTGCCCTGGATTTGACAGTGTTGTCAGCAATGATTTTGATTTGAACCTCGCACCGGGAGAAGCAGCGGGAGTAGCCAATGTGGTACTCGATAATGCTGCCGGTTGTTCGGAGAGTTTTGAAGTCCCATACAATGCATGTAATGATTGTCCTTCTTCCTCACAGCCAGACGAGCCTGTCAGCATCTGTGATGGGGAGACACCTACATTGCCAGATGCCATCATGCTTGCCGCGATCGACGATCCGAATGGACAAGCTGTGGGCGCACCCACTCCGACGATTAGTTGGTATGAAGATATCAACCTAACGCAAGCCTATGCGGGTACAGCCTTGACACATTCTGGAGCAGACAATTGCACCGTAGAGAATATCGTGCTCTATGCTGCCGTGCAATGTGCCATTGATAATAGCTGGATCAATGTCGGAACCCTCACGGTTTCTGTATATCCAAATCCGCAGGCACCAACGATTACAATAGATGATGCAGCCTGTAATTACACCTTGATACTAGCCTGCCCGGTATTGGACAACATTGTCAGTAATGACTTTGACTTAACGAGCGATCCGGGCGATCCAGCAGGAGTAGCCAATATCAACCTTGACAATGCTGCCGGATGTTCTGCAGTCTTTGCGGTAGATTATGAGGCTTGCGGCGGTTGCCCATCCTCATCTGAGCCGGCGGAGCAGTTAGATATCTGTAGTGGAGATACACCAAATCTACCTGATGCAGCGATGCAAGTAGCGATTCTCGATCCTGCTGGTGTAGCATTTGGTGCACCGACGCCTACCATCACTTGGTATACCGATGCAGCATTGACCACTGCTTATGATGGCAGCGCTCTCACGCATAGCGGTGCAGATAATTGTAGCTCTGAGGCGGTCACTCTGTATGCAGCGATGCAATGTACATTGGACAATAGTTTCTTGGCGGCGGGTAGCCTCGTAGTTACCCTCTGGCCGGAGATGACAGGCACAGTGACTTCAGCAGGATGTTCAGCCAGCGTCAGTCAGGACTGTCCAGACTACGAAGCAACTTACAGCTTCAACGGTAATGCCGGCGCTGGTTTTGAATTCATCGCCGCAGCCGGAGATGTAGGTACGGTCAACTTCAAGCTGATCAATCCAAATGCCCCCGTAGGCTGTAACGAATTGAATCTGTCTGGCCAAATTGATTGCCCGGCAGAATGTACGCCGCTCGATGCTACCACTTTGGCTCCTACGACCGATCTTTGCTCCGATGAGCAAGGCTTTGATCTTGGCAGCTTATTGACTGCCACAAGCTCAGTAGGAGGAGTATGGACCACTGATGCACCTGATGGGGCATTGATCGGTGATATCTTCAATCCGCTGGGAATGATGGCAGGGGTTTATACGGTCACCTATACCGTAGATCCTCCAGCAGGAGATCCGGCTTTCTGTGAGCCAGCCAGCACTAGTCAGACGATCGAAGTACACGAGCCGCCAAGGGTAGAAATTCTGCCGGCTATACAGGTCTGTAATGTCAGTGGAGAAGGTTCGATTTTGGATTTTAGCACTTTGATAGTGAGCGGAGATATGAGTGGAGAATGGTCTGGTACAGGAGCCTCAGGGGCCACTGGTACATTACCGGTTCTTGACTTTGCAGGTGTGGCACCAGGTACCTACAACTTTAGCTACACGACTGGTACAGCTACCTTGCCATGCGAAGAAGTTTTTGTCAATACACTGGTAACAGTAGAAGATTGCTCAATAAAGAACGTACTCATTCCAAATGCCATTTCGCCAAATGGAGACGGTATCAATGATGAGTTCACTGTCTATACCAATCGAACACTCGACCAATTCGAACTCCATATCTACGACCGATGGGGCGTGAATCTCTTTAGCAGCACAGATATCAATGTGAGATGGGATGGTAGCCATAAGGGCGAACCAGTTGATATGGATGTCTACGTTTACTACTGCATCTTTACGTTCGCTGATGGTGAAGTGAAGCAGCATAAGGGAAATGTGACAGTAGTCCGATAGCATATTCAGCGCATTAAGGCGCAAGATGATGTCCTATTTGACATTAGATGTTTTATTTTTTTGGAGCAAAACAGTACCGGTCGTGGTGATACCCGACCGGTGCTCTGTTCCAATTCAGGCACGGTCTGCTTGCTCATGATCTTCGCCTGAGGTCTCTCCGCAAAGCTGCGAGCCCCCATGCTCAGTCATTCGCCACAGCAGCCCGCACCTTCATTTCCTCGACGCCCCGGGCTATTTTGCACCCTCTGGTCGGCGTGGCTTTTTTGTTGTCTCTAGTGTCTAGTGCTTGGTGCTTGGTGCTTGGTGCTTAGTGCATGGTGCGTGATGTTTGGTGCAAGCTGCACGATGTTTAGAGGGAAATACGAAATCCGCTCATCGGCCCAGCGATACCTCCGGTATCGACTGAAACCTAAAAAGCTCTCATAGTCAACTGCACAAGCTGGTAGCGATAGGATCAATGGGCAAGGGGTTTTGTGCTTCGTACTGCTGCCAAATGGCTAAACGACCACGCTAATTTTTTAGATGTACACGTGACCGCAGGTCACGCGCGGCCAATGCAGCAACAATCAACAATACACAATACACAATCAACTGCCTTTCCCTTCTCAAAACCCCAAAAATTTGTAAGCCTTTTGCCAAATCCAGCAAGGTCAAAAAGCAAATTTTCCATGTAGATTCATGACGCTTATTGGGTGAAATTATTTTTACATACTAAGTCATTGAATGTAAAAACCTTATGGAAAGATTGGTCAAATTTCGAGAAAAAAAGTGCCCTGCAATGATGACTTTTTGTAGTAGGTAGGGTCTTAATTTTGAAAGCACGACAGATGCTCTACACGCCACCCACCATGTAGCCCATTAAATAAAGAGATCTGATTTGTTTGGTCGCAAATCATTTCGGTTAATAACAAATAATAGGTAACATGACTTTTCAGTCAGTAATTTCAACAATCACTCTAGTTCTTCTTTGCGCAATCTCTCTTAGCGCTCAAACTTCAACTCCTAGCTCTAGTCTTACAGAGCGATTGAATCCAGTAACACAGGAGTGGGAAAATATCCAGCAACTAACTTACGAATACAATACTACTGGCGAGGTGATCGCCACCGTTTCCGAAATCTGGGATGAAAGCAACCAAGAATGGGATGCTTTCTCTCTAACCGAGACAGATTATGACAATGCTGGCAACCTGCTATCAACTGACACGAAAGTATGGAACGAAACAAACACTGAGTGGACAGCAGCACAGCGAGTAGATTTCACTTACAGCGGCACCGCTCAAACTTCAAGAGCGCAGTACAGCTGGGATGCAGACAGCGATGACTGGACACAAAGCATCTTCGAGCAGGCTGCTGCTAAGAACGGTCCTGCTTACGATCACACTCAAGACATCGATACAGAGTACGACGCTTTCGGAAGAGCTACTCAGTCAGTGATCACTTCAAATACAAACGGCGAGACGCGCAGCATGAGAATTGTATACACTTACGCTGCAAAGACAAACCTTGCTATAGCAAACGCTGCTAGCATCCAAAACTTCCCTAACCCAGTAGCCACTTATACTAGCATTCAGTTTGAGCTGGCAGAAGCTGCTTCAGTAAGCATCCAGCTTTACGATACACAAGGTCGCCTGGTAACAGAAATCGCAAACGGTGAAATGAGCGAAGGTGCTCAAAGCATCGACTTCGACGCCAGCAATCTACCAGCTGCCAACTACCTTTATACTTTGATTGTAGATGGTGCTCAGCTAGCTAGCAACAGCATGATCGTTGTTGGCCGATAGAAATCAAAATCGAGTTTGTTGAAAACTCAAGTACCTATTATGACCAGTGAGGGAGGATCCGTTTTGGATGCTCCCTT
>JAHDDV010000556.1 GCA_020629205.1 Chitinophagales bacterium
TTGCAGGGATCTCCGAATAGCTCTCCAATCGTGTCTGTGAGCCATGGGTATTCGGCAATCTGGACGATGCTGCCATCAGGGCAGTCTTCATTGTTTTCGACAGTGATGATGTAATCTTTCTGTGATTGGATGATACCGCAGTTGGCTGTTGCCAATGATCGGGTGACTGTGTATGTACCCGGTACGGCCTGAAAGATCAAGCCCGGGCCATCTGGATTTTCGCTGATCACCGAATTATCGGAAAAGGACAATGAGCCATTACTATTTGGAGATGAGCATGGTGGCCCAAGCGGCACGGGTGGTGGCTCCGGCAGCAGTATTGGCGTACCAAGACAGGTCTCCGCCTCCAGATCATCGATTGAACATGGACCATCAAAATACTGAAGACCTTCACATTCGGCCAGGCAGGCATTGGTGTAGGTAAATCCTGCTAAGGTACAAACGGGGTCATACTCAGCTGGGCAATCGCAACTTGTGCTGTTTTCTTCTCCGTAAACTATCAGGGATGGTTTGTTGTCCTTGGTTCCGCCCACAAGCAATTGCCCATTGTTGATTCGGGCGATGTCTTGTGCAAAGATATTGTATTGCTCTACAAAGTCCAGATCTTCGTGCACTTCACCAGAGATGTCACAAATGAATAGTTTATAAGTGAAGATCGTCTCTGGTATCTCCATTCCCAATCCGCTGCTCTTATGTTGGTAGAAGATAGTCAGTGCTAATTTGCCATCCGGTAGAATCAATGCATCAGTCAGTTCGATCGAAGTACTTCCATTACTGGCGAAAGGTGGCAAGGGAAGGTCGGTCGAAACATCGAACAGTGCTGTTTCCTGAAGCAGATGATTCGAATCAAACTCGCTCAGCTTCATCCTGGCAAATTCCCAGGTTGAGGTTTCTTCGACTTGCTCGACTTGATAATAGCCTCCTGACTTAAAAATGGAGTTGGCTCCGTGGCTAGGATTTGATTGTAATTGCTGGCTTGAAATGATGTCCCCGGAACTTGAAATCTCGAAAGCTATTCTACTCTCCGAATCGAAGGTGTTTCCGTGCACCAGATAGGCACCCTCTTCGTTTTGCCCAATACCAAGACCGCTTGAAGGAGCATAGAGTTCTGGTAGTTCTGTGACAAAGGAGAGGCTTGCATCTAATCCTGCTTTGACTAGATTTTGGTTATCAACCATGAAGAGGACAAATCCATCTGGATCGTAGTGTACGGCATAACGGTAGTCCAGGTTTGAGCCTTCGATTAAATTGGAGTTTAGCAAAGTGCCCTCTGCGTCGATAGTGGCAATGGCTACTCCACTCGGTGTGCCAAAGACATTATAAATCGCATGGTACTGACCACTATCTCCAGCAAAAAGGGCTTCGATCCTTTCACTGCCTGCTGTAATGCCCGCTAGGGGCAATGTCCAAAATACTGCTCCAGAAGAATTCGTGGCAAAGATGTCCGCATTGCTGGCAATCAGATAATCCCCTGTGGCCGTTTCCAACACTTCAATGCTGGAACTGGTATACTCGGGAAAATCAAGAACTTGCTGAACTTCAGCATTCAATTGGCTCGCTCCGGCAATCATCAAGAAAATGGCTAAAACAATTGTAGGTATTCGCATAGTATTTGGGTTTTCTTACAGAGACGAATTTAGTGACTTGTCTCGGAAGTATCTGCTTGGAATATATTGGTAATTGGGGTCTTTGACATTTTTGTGACTTTTGGTGGGGAGGGGGTTCTGGCGGGTTACTTTCGCGAGTGGCGGTTCTGGCGAGCTGCTTTCGCGCGTGGGGCCCCGAGCTGCGCACGGGGTAAATGAGATTTGAGCCCTCCGGGCTCCTTTGATAGCAGAGGCTTTGGAGCGCGCTAATTTCTCGGGTGGTTTGGATTGCTTGGGACGTGGGGCGACATTGATATGTCGCTAAACCTCATAGCGGGATGAGAGGAGAGCATCCTTCGCTCGTGGGGC
>JAHDDV010000557.1 GCA_020629205.1 Chitinophagales bacterium
TTAGCGTAGCACAGGTAGGTCCTCACCACGTCTCAATTCGTCCGGCTCCAAAATAATAACTCAAATGAAGATGCAAAGTGATACTTAATGTAGCAAGGAATAGTCGCTGCGAAATTTGTAAGCGCCGCGGCTTAGATGAATAGAGAAAAAAGCGGAAAGAAAAAAATTACTGATTGTACAAGCAGCCAGTCTCTAATGTATAGAAATGGCAAATGCCGGTAGTCAAGGGACTTCCCGAGCTAATTTATTTTGACCGCCATTGCTTGATTGAGAAATATTCAGAAGAAGCTTCCAATTCCAAAGCAGGACCCTGTAGATCAATATTTTCGCTTTTACTGGCCTTGCAGAAATCAAAATGTCAACAGCCGAAAGAAAAACAGTTGAGGCAAAATTTGAGAAAACTGGCATGGAAAAAATGGGTCGTCTTGCATTTACTTCAGAATAATGGGAATGTAGGAGCATAGTTTGTTATGCTTATATGGTAGCGACCCTCCTGGATCATGGCAAACAAATTGCATTTGGCTGGCCTGATAGCCCAGTCTGAATCACGCAAGGTCATACGGGCTATTGGTGCTAAGAATCAAATTTTCAATCAAAAAATAGCCATGAAAGTAACTCGACTGTTAACCTTTCTCTTGGGACTAGTCATCCTATGCTTTTTTGTCAGTGAAACCGCTGTCATCGCACAAGACTGTGACGATGTGGAGATGTATGATCTTCGATTCGTTCCAGGCTTTGCACAGACGGATTCGCTGACAGTATGCGGGGTGCCAGATACGCTGGCACTACTCGTTTTTACCCCATCAGAAGGACAGCTCACAGGTCTCACCCTGACAGCACAACTTCCTGAGGGCATGATTTACGCTGGATTCGAAGAATCGATTTATGCGGGCACTTCTATCTCCTTAGTGAGTGCAGCTGATCCTCAGAATCCAAGTTTTATCCTGAGCAATATGAATCAGGACGAAAGTAACATTGTTTACATCGGAGTTAAGGGGGACTGCGACTTTACCTATACCGACGATCTACAGTATGTCAGTTATGGCATTAGCTACATCGACGCTCTAGGTAATTTTTGTGAACAACTCTACGAGGTAGAGGATGAATTTGATGGAGTTTTCAACGAACCAGTTGTCAATATTCGGGTGCCGGAAATTACTCCAGAAAATCTGACTTTCACAGACTTTGATCAAATCAAATGTGTGGATATTCCTATTTCACAAGATGGCTTTAATGCCTATGTAGAGGATTTTTATCTGGACATTGTAGGTGTAGATATTGGTACCGGATTACAAGTTGCCAGTATTGAGGCAAATGGTTTGCCTGTGACCAGCACCTATGATGCTGCTACACTGACTAATACCCTATATCTGGATGGGACGCATTTCGTGGCTAACACGGGTGGCCCATCTGTAGGAGAGGGAGATGCCGTTTTCAATGAAAACGAGATCGTTACTGTAGAGGTCTGTTATGAATTGTCTCAGTGTCCAAGTGGATCAGAGTACTTTCCACAATACACGGCATATTATACTTGTAATGATCAAACTTGTGCCTTTAACGAGCCTACGGTTTACGGTTCGGTGAAGATCAATCCTAATTTTGGAGCGGATCCAAATGGTACAATGACTTTGGTTCAGGACCCTGCGCTATGTGGACAGGAGGGGATTTACGAGTTTGTGATTGATGTTCCTAATCCAAACATTACCAATCCGGAAGGAGGAGTATTGGAGGACCTGACATTGGATATCAATCAGGTTTGTACGGAAACGACTATGGACTTGTTTGAGATTTCATTGTTGGATGGTCCAGGTGGAACAGGGACTGTTTTGACCGATGGTGTTCACTATACTCGAACAGGTAATACTTTGACTTTTGATTTTAGCACATTCACTAGCGATCCAGATGGAGCTGGAACTGGACTTGAGGATTTTCGCGGTGATGGTTTGTTTAA
>JAHDDV010000151.1:0-8355 GCA_020629205.1 Chitinophagales bacterium
TGCTACTTTCATGCTTTTCTTTTTTTTGTGGGGCTAAAGGTAGGGATTCTTTTTTAGGTGGTTCGGGGTTTTGGTGAATGGTGTGATTTTGTTCAAGGAGCAAGGAGCAAGGAGCAATGAGCAAGGTGCAAGGTGTGATTTTTGGATGACGGATGACGGGTGCGGATAAGACAGATTTCAGGTGATAAGGCAGTGCCTTATCTCTACTACCTTTTTTATGTTAGAAAGCAATGTCTTGGTGCATCAACTGTGATCAGTAGTAATCTGTAATCAGTCATCAGTCATCTAAGCATGGCGGTTGCCCCTCTCCGCTGCAGCTACCATCAAGAAGACAGCAAGTGTCGAGGAATGCAGCTCCGAGTGGCACCAGGCTATCCGCTAATACTCACCTTGCATCCTGCTGTTCAGCTTATGGTAGCTGGGGTCTCTCCTATCGTCGAGCCCCCACCTACCATGCTTCACAAGCAGGCTGACTGCGGCTCGTTCCGCTTCTATCCTTACCGCGGGGGAAGACGGAAAGCTCAAGACTCATGACATTTCGATTACGGTGTTCGATTCCTCTTTTACATTTTATCCGGCAATCCAATATTTTCGACATTTTAAAATTAGATGCCATGAAAATATGATATGCACGTGTCCCCGTTATTATGTACTGTAAAAGATGATTGTTCAAGGATCAAAAAGCAAGGTTCACTGTTATTCTAGCGCGGTAATTTTGTGTGCAAAAGCTGGCCCCCAGCCACGTAGGGCGACATTGATATGTCGCTAAACCTCATAGGTTAAAGATGACAAAATATACGCAGTGTTACAACTTTCAATATTTTATCTCTAAATACTTAGCAGAGATCTTGTGAAGAGGAAGAGATAGCCTATGAGAATGGCAATACCGAAGCTGAGCAGACTACCAATCAGGATGTACTCTGTGAGTTTTCGACCATCGGAATCGCGTAGATCGCCGAAGCGAAAGACGGACTTAACACCGATTAGAATGCCGATACCGGAGAGATTGCCAGTGATCACAAAGCCGAAGACGAAGAGCCGCTCCAGCATGCCGATGTAGCTGCCTGCACTCGGTAGAGACTCATCCTTGTCCGTTCTTTTGGCGACTATTTTGCTGCGCTTTTGGTGGCAAGTTTCGCATTGGCAATTCTCGCATACAGTTAAATCTTCATCTACAGCAATGGGTGACCAGCGACTGATTAGTGTTTTGATTACGATGGAGGAAACGAAGGTCAGCAGGCAAAAGCAGAGAAACGAGAGCAATGCAAGATCAGGCGAAATCACCTCTCCCAACTGGCCTGAGAAGTTCTGAAAATGGTTGGCGATGCCGGCGATGACTGCGATATGTAATAACTGATCGATGATGAAGACCTTCACATCATGCCCCTTGCCTTCCAGGTGCAGTTTGGCCAAATCGATGGCCCAATGGGACAGTGCCAGTAGAGCAATAGCCGCAATAAATTGTGGGCCCGAATAGAACGGGATCGTAAGCAAGAGCGACAAGCCCAGATGAATGCCCACATGGAAATAGAGCTCTTTGGCGGCAATCTTATTGGCCTGTTTCTTCTTGACCCAGCTATCCGACTGGAACAAAAAATCACCTAGTACATGAGCAAGAATCAGAAGGAAAAAGAGGGTCATATGGCCTTTTGCTTATGGGGGATTTGACTGGCAAATCGCTTCAGTAACTTTTCAATTTCATCGAATCCGGCGCGCTTCAATGCTTCGCTGATTGTGCTTTGTGAACGATCCAGCATTTTCGAAAGTTCCACTTGACTGATCTCCGGATGATCTAGATTGACTTTTAATATCATGGCTGTTTTAGAGGCCCAATGATTCATTGACAATGAGGCCAGATCAAGGTACAAATTCCATTCTTCATCCAACTCTCGCCAAGGGCTTTTGATGGCCAAACGCCGCTTCTTGAGTTGCTCAAAACATGTCCCTGAATTGGTGTAAGCCTCCCCATTGGATTCGGTGATGCTATCTCGCTTGTAATCTTGCTTGCCAATTCCGATGGCTATGCGTACATCCAGATTCTTGTGTTGCTTGATCAGCGCTTTGATTCTAATAGCGGCGAGCAAACTGTCCTCCACTGGCACCTCCAACTGAAAGGAATCGCCTCTAAAGATCTCCCAAAGTTCCGGGGTAGGCCCGTATTCAAGAAAGAGTGCTTTCAAATCAGATTGCCAGCTTTGTGGATCTTCTCCGCGAGAATTTACGATGTCACCCGTCAATATGGCGATCATTTGCTGCTTCATGACTCGAAGATATCGCATTTTCAAACGATAAACAACAATATCGCCCAAATAACCGATAATTCCATAAATCGTCTAAAAGAGCGAATATCTGTCGGTTTAGAGGCTAGCCAACTCAATCAAAGTCAACTCTCTCGGAACACCAAAGCGAAGTGGAGGCCCCCAATAGCCATTGCCGCGGCTGATATAGAGCGCCGATTCGCCTTTACGATACAGTCCGCGGAAATAGGGCTCCACGGCTTTCACAGCCAGATTGAAAGGGAAAAACTGACCGCCATGTGTATGACCTGACAGCTGAAGACTCACCCCTTGCTTGGCAGCTGAAGTCCACTGTCTTGGCTGATGCGCCAGCAGGATCAAAGGATGATTGGGATTTCTACCTTCCAGAGTTTGTTCCAGATCCGGCTTATGTGGAGGACCAATGCGATGTCCGGTCAGATCGGGCACGCCTGCAAGGTCGATTGTAGAGCCATTGTAATCGATGCTTACCCTGTCGTTCATCAACACTTCTATGCCCAGACCGGGCAGGAAACGAATCCACTCATCGACGCCGGAATAGTACTCGTGATTGCCTGTCACGAAGTAGACCCCATGCTTGGCCTTTAGATTTTTGAGCCCGCTTACCTGCTCCCCAAGCTCGCTCACACGCCCATCCACCAAATCGCCGGTGATGGCAACAATATCCGGCTCAAGCGCATTGGTTTTCTCCACCAACTCTTTGATGAAGGCAGGCCCCGCAGTCGGACCAATATGGATGTCGGTCAACTGCACAATTCGTAGACCCGACAATGGATCAGGCAAATTGCTAATTGGAATGGAAATCTTCTTGATGGGCGTAGGACCAAGACCCTGATAGAGCCCAATAGCTGTAAACAAAGCCACTGAGACGGCGGAGGCTCCAGCCAGCAAACGATTCACTTGAAGCTGCTCCATTGCCGTCGGCCTGGCCATCCATGCGTAGAGCACTTGCCCTAGTTCCACTAGGATGAGATGAAATGCAATGAAGGCCATCACCCCCAGCCAGGTGTAAGAGAGATACATAAAGAACCTACGAAGATTTCCCTTGAACGCGAATCTGGCAATGCCCGAAAATGGGATACTGCATGCCAATAATATCAAGGCCGTAGTAGCTATGCCAAACCAGGGAGCCGGCAGCATTGGTTCGGCAATCAGATTGAGCCAAAACCAATAATGAATGCCAAAATATACACTGGCAAACAAGAGAACGGGAATAATTATTCGCAGTAGATTCATAGGGAGCTGCTTGTGCTGGTTCACATTGGGCAAAACAGATTCAGCCCATATGTGTTCACCCCTCCCCTGTCTAAACCCTCGTTAGTCGAATCTTCCTTTTCTTCAATCGGGTATTGTTGAGCAAGTGAATCAATTGCTTCACTTTACCGGAGGCGACAGCCACAAAAGCACAGTCCTTTTTCAGCTCTATCACTCCTAGTTGATCCTTCTCCAATTGCCCTTGCTTAAAGAAGAAGCCTGCAATATCGCCCTTGGAAATCTTGTCTTGACGTCCGCCTGAGAGCAGCAAGGTCTGCCAGGGGCTCTTTTCCGGTGGCGCTGCCAGTGTCAATTCTTCCTCCTCAAGCTCAGGAATAAAATCAGGCAATCGCTCCTTCTCCCAATGCATGACATAGGCCGTACCCTCGCTATGCATACGGGCTGTTCTTCCATTACGATGTGTGAATTCCTGACTACGCACCGGCAGATGATAGTGGATGATAAACTTGATTTCGGGCACATCAATCCCTCTGGCTGCAAGATCGGTAGCAAGAATGAGTCGATAGGTTCCATTTCTAAATTTGATCAAGACACGCTCTCGATCCTTCTGCTCCATGCCGCCAAAGAAACATCCATGATCGATCTTGTGATGATGCAGAAAATCACTCACCCGACGGATGCTGTCCTTAAAATTGCAGAAGATGATGCCCGGTCCCTCCCCTAAATGGCAAAGGGCTTTTTGCAGGGTATCCAGCTTGTCTTTTTCCGGAGAAATAATGGCGCGTACTTTCAATTGCTCAATCCCCTGATCCAGAAAGTTGACATACTCCGGCTCAGTCAATCCCACAAAATCAGGAATAATGACTTCATGAGTAGCTGAGGTCAGAATTCGTTTCTCTACCGATGCCAAGGCTTCAATAATCTCCCTCATCTCCGATTCGAAACCAATTTCCAATGACTTGTCAAACTCATCCAATACCAGACTTCGAATCTCTCGGGGATTGAAGGTATCGCGCCGCAGATGATCGGCCAATCTACCCGGAGTTGCCACCAGGATCGCTGGCTTATGTCGAAGGTCCTCCCGGTCTTTGGAAAATGCACGCCCACCGTAGAAGGCATTCATTTTGTAACCGGTGCCCATTTCTCTGAGAACCAGCTCAATCTGCAAAGCAAGCTCCCGCGAGGGAACCACAATTACCGCTTGAATTTCCTTACAGTCATCCCGCAATTCACCGACCAATGGCAGCAAAAAAGCCAGTGTCTTTCCCGTCCCTGTTGGGGAAAGCAGCACAACTTCGGCATTGCTATGGATGGCATGACGAGCCGCCTCCTGCATTGGATTCAAGGCTGCGATTCCCAGTTTTTCCAGGATCTGCTTTTGATTTTTGATCTGCATTTGCTAGGCTGATTTGGTTAAATATTCGAATCTTGGCATCCTGGCTTGCCTGAAAGAACGAAGGGCGCAAATTACATCCTTTTGACCGAAGTATTACATATAATACTCAGGCCCGAAATTTCTTTGCTAAACGCCATTATAGCTAATTTTAATTTTGTTCTTTTTTGGAGCCAAAGGGCATTCGGCCGTAGCAGCATGGTACCCGTTCTCCGCTAATACTCAGCACTCAGCTAGCTGCTTCAGCACAGCCACTAGCGTCTCCTCCTACCGTCGGAGCCACTATTGGCTGGCTTCCGCGACGCTATCTGAGCACTTCGTTCCGCTGCGCCCGCGGCTAGTGTCCACTCGCATTGCCTCGCGCTGTAGACAGAATTCGAAGAGGTTAATAGTCTAAAGAAAAACGACCAAAATTTCTTTTGAGGGATACATTGTCGCAGGGCACTACAAACATACTACCACATATCCCATATACAAATCGCTCAGGACTAATGGCTAATTGATCAGAATGCTGGCTTCAGTATTACATATGAAGAGACCATATCCACTTTGTTATGGCAAAGACTACCTTACCCAAAGCAGAAATATGTTATCCAAGTACCACAATATTTCAACTTGGAGCCAATTTTGGTCTTTACTAAAGTCCCACCTGCCCTCCGCCAAACAAAACTTGAATCCTATGCTTGTCCTAACAATACTTTGCGCGACCCTGGCATTGCTGCTTTTTCTCAATGTCAGAACCTACCTTGCTCTTGATTCGGCCCGCAAACATGCCGGTAATCTAGACAACATACATGACACGGTGCCCATTGGTATGTGCCAGGTTTCAAAGAACTTGACAGTCATGTGGATGAACAAACAAATACGTGACTTTTACGGACTGAAGAAAGGAGATACCGGCATGAAGTATGAAGACCTGCTTGACCCAAATCTAGTTGCAATGGTAAAAGAAATGCTGGACAACAATGAGCAACATGAGGTCATTTCTTTCGAGGGCGGCTTGACCCCGGATATGAAGCCAGTACTAGAGTATGAGGAGGGCGTGACCTGGATGAAGCTCAACTATGTGCCGATTCTTGATCAAGCAGGTGACCTTGAATCTTATGTAATTCTAAACGAAAATCTAACCAATGAGAAGCATTCAGAACACAAGCTCTTACAAAACAACCAAACCATTAGCTCTCAGCTTACTGAGATTGAAATGTTGAACAGCGACCTGAAAGAAGTTAATGAAAACCTGGACAAATTTGCTGCAATGGCATCACATGACCTCAAGTCTCCACTCAATACCATTCAGGGATTCGCAAAACTGCTTAGCCAAAAGCAAGATAATACCTTCACAGAAGATGACAAGGCCATGGCGCAGTTTATCGTGCAGGGAACTAGTCAAATGAACACCCTCATCGAAGACTTGTTGACCTTTGCTAGATTAGACAAAAAATTGGGGGAGCCTGTGAAAGTAGAGGCTTCTGAGATCATGGATAAAGTGGTATTCAATCTCCAAAACACTATCTCCGAGAAACAAGCCAGAATCGTCTACGAAAGTATGCCTCGAATCGAAGTACAGGAAAGTCTGGTACTTCAGTTGTTCCAAAATTTAGTCGCCAATGCCTTGAAGTTCTCTCCATCCAAGAGAAAGCCCAGAATCATTTGCAGTACCTCCGAAGTGGATGAACGCTTCGTGCAATTTAGTGTGGCAGACAATGGCATAGGTATCAGTCCTGAAAAAACAAAAGAAATATTCAAAGCTTTTACCCGCTTGCACAGTCGTTCTCAGTATGAAGGCACGGGTCTCGGACTTGCCATCTGCAAGAAGATTGTCGACTTCCATAATGGGCGCATCTGGATCGAATCTGAGAAGGATGTTGGTACAACGGTCAATTTTACGCTACCAATCGCCAAAGCATAAAAAAAGGCGTTCCATGTTGACCATGGAACGCCAAAGCCTAGTACTTATCTCTTGATAAACTTCAAGCTTGTACTACCTTCAGGGGAAGTAGCTTGAAGCAGATATACTCCAGCAGAAAGCCCAGAGACATCAATGCTCTTATCGCCGCTTTGCAAACTTCCACCTTCGATCAACAACCTACCCTCCATATCATAAACCCGAAGTCGAGACTCAGGGCTTTGATTCTGCATTTCCATTGAGACCTGAAGAATTGCATCCGTTGGATTTGGACTAATCGAGATGCTGCGTATCTCGGAATCTCCAGCAGGTATCAAGCTGGTACTCTGCCCATCTGCGTCGTATTTGAGTATCCCAATGTTATGCTGATGGATCCAAAAATTATCTTCACTATCTACTGTGAACAAGTGAATCGCATTGCTAAGCAAGGGAGCCGTTTCGGTACTGATGTAGCTGAGCGTTCCATCCTCCCAAACTCCAATCCCCTTGTCTGAATCAAGGAACATGAGACGTCCGTCATGCACCTGCAAATTGAACGGAAAAGCCACATCCAAATTCATGCTTTCCCATTGATCATCCACCAGCTGGAAAAAACCATGATCAAAAATGAAGACAACCGGCGTACCATCGTCCAATACCACAAGCTCCCTTATTCTGCTCCCGCTCGGCAGTCCGGACTGACCCTCCTCATAAAGCGTCCATTGGCCATCTTTCAATCGGACCACATCAGAAGACCAAACATATGCTTCCTCGTCATAGACCCTCGTGAACATCCAAGCAGTATCATCGGCATCTACGGCCACACCTCTTACTTCCATATTGTTGAGTGGTGTATCAGATTGTTCAATTTCTGACCAATCATCACCATCAAAATAGAAAAGACCAGTTCCACCATATCCCCAAACAGTGTTGTTTCGGCCGGCCGTCAAAAAATCTACGGGGTACAATTGTGGATCACTTCCCAGGCCGTAGTGCGTCCAATTTTCACCATCAAATCGGGAGACCGCAGTTGTATTTGTCATCCATAGGCTGTTGTCATCTGCAACTATAGGATCACCAAACATTGCGCGCCCATCTTCGATATATGGATGAGGTACGGGCCCCCATTCCTTAAGCCCCTCGGCTTCACTATACATAGACAACTCGAAGTAGCCATGAGAAACGAAAACATTGCCTGCATGATCTGCCACAATCTGTCTGGGAGAATTCGAAGCAAGCGGATCGCTGGAGATGTAGTTGTTTGTTTCCGGATCTTCGGTATTTGTTACATATCCTCCAGCAAACACCCAATCGACTTCATTCGAATCACGAAAATGGTTATTGAACATCTCATTAGGAATATCTATAGAACCAAATTCGCTGAAATGCCAGACATCGTCGATCAACTCGAAGTATCCATGCTCCTTCAAGAGACCTGGCTGGCCACTTTCAAGATCGATAAATCTGCTTCCGGAAACACCGCCTCCGCTACTGGTGATGTCATAACTAGTCCATTGATTGTCCTCCAGCTTTGAATAGGAAGAGAATTGGTTGGTAAACCATAGAGAACCGTTTTCATACTTCTT
>JAHDDV010000151.1:8455-12268 GCA_020629205.1 Chitinophagales bacterium
TTATAAGGTTATCAAATTCTACTTGAGGTCTACGAAAGCAAGTTAGCCCTAAGTCAAAGGGAATTCAAATCAAAAAACAGGCAAAAATATACCGCCTAATCGAAGACACCACAAAATTAAAGACTGATAATCAACCACTTAACCCACCAAAAATAATCAGGCTAATTCCGTAAATTTGACATCAGAATCGACCCTGTATGAAGACAGCAAGTGCAGATTTACACGATCTATTGATGGCATTGACTGCCTCCGAACGTCGTTATGTACGATTGCACCTGGCATCACCCAAGGGCTTAGGGCTCATGGATGCCATGCTCAAGCAAAAAAACTACGATGAATCAGCGCTGAAGAAGAAGCACCCCAAAGCTTCATTCATCAAAAATTTCTCCCTAAACAAGCAAATGCTCTATGAGGGAATTCTCGAGCTTCTAAGTCGGAGCTTTAGCAATCCACTGCGACGAGAAATTGATCAGGGAATCCAAAACTGTCGATTTCTTCTCCAAAAGAAACAGTATAAAGCCTGTCAAAGTTGGCTCAAGCGTATAAAGAAAAGCTGTCAAAAGAACGAACTGTACGAACAAATGCTTGAGGTCCTTAGAATTGAGAAGCAAGTCCTTGCTCGCACAAACAATTTGGAAGATACGGAGCATCACCTATGGGAGTCAAAAGCCTGTTTGGCTGATCTAGCAAACATAGATGATGCATGGCAGCGCTTAATGAAGACCTACCACACCCAATTGCACAAGAAAGAAAGTCTTGCTGCTTCTGCAGTCAGGGACTTGAAGCTCCCTGCAATCAAAAGCAAAGAAGCCACTAGCCTGAGAGCGACGATGCTCAACTTGCAAGCCACCGCCACAGCGGCTTTTACAAATGGGCAGAAAGCAGAGGCTCTGGAATGCAACGCTGCTTTGATCAAGCTTTTCGAAGAACATCCAAGGCTAATCAAGGCAGAACCAGAACGATATCTGGCCATTCTCAACAACTACCTCATTGATTGTTTTGAACTCAGCAAATTCCCTGAAGTTAGACTAGGGATCGAAAAATTGAAGTCAACGCCTCAGCAAAAGGCATTCGCAAAAGTCAAGGGTCTGGAAGCAAGAGTCTTTCGACAATCGCTCTTGATTGAAGCAAACATGTCGCTTCTTGCTGAAGAATATGAAGTGGCGCTGCTCCTAATTCCGCAGATCACCGATGGACTCGAAAGATACAAAAGGGACATTGCTCCGCAACATAAGATCACGCTTAGTTTTCTTGCCGCAAGCATTTTGTTTGCGAACGATCGACAAGAAGAATCTTTGGATTGGGTCAACATGCTTCTCGAACAGAATCGAAAAGCGCCAATGTCTGAATTCAAAAGCTATGTGAGACTACTCAATTTGCTCCTGCACTTTGAGCTGAATCATGTCAAGATGCTGGAGAATTTGATTCCGAGCAGCCGTAGACAGATTAGGTCGCTTAGAGCACTTCTCGAAACCGAAAAGCTAATTTACACTTTCCTCCAAAACCATCTTAAAGAGCCATCTCTAAGCAAACGAAAGCATCTGGACCTGGATCTGCGAGAACGCCTGCTAGCATTGAGTAAAGAGCCTTCTCAACAGAGGCTTTTCAGCCACATTAATCTTCTTCGATGGATCGAACTTAGGGTCAGCAAACACTAATGGCGTAGACCTGACTTGGACAAAGAAAAAGCAAACACGGCACCTTAACATCTAAACTGGAAAAGAAATCACCACCCTGGTCCCGGGAAATGGCTCTTCTCCAAAGGGACCATCTTGAACCTCAAAATGTATCGGACGATCTTGAAGACGATTGATGATTTCAAGTCGCTTCTGAATATTGGCAGTTCCCACCGACTCATGTTTCTTTTGGCTCAGGTCATTGATCTTTGCTGAAGCATCTCGACCCACTCCATTGTCTGTCACTGTGCATACAAGGTATTGCCCTTGCTTCTTAAAATCCAATCGAAGGCTAGCTCCTTTTTCTGAAATGCGGTGTCGGAGCCCATGCCAAATAGCATTCTCGACATGTGGCTGGACAAACATTGGTGGAATGGTTATCTCGAATATATCCAGCGATTCGTCCAACTGAAGCAAGTATGAGAACTTATGGCCAAAGCGGAGCACCTCCAATTCCAGGTAAGTTTCTAGCAATTCTACCTCATCCTCCAAACTTATCTTATCAACTTGCGAATAGTTGAGGGATTGGCGTATCAGCTGCGCAAACCGAGCGAGGTATCTATTGGCCGCCTCCCCATCATTATGAGCAACATAGTCGCTGATAGATTGAAGTGAGTTAAACATGAAATGAGGATCCATCTGCTTCGTGAGAGACTTGAGCTTTACTTTTGCCTGCTCCCTGTATAATGCTTCAGAGTACCGCTTCTCACGATCGAGCAACTCTTCCGTTTTTTTCCTTGCTGCTCTTACGCGACTGTACTGATAAAGGATAAGCAAAAACAAAAGAAGAAACAATGCCCCACCCAAACCGAGGGCTTTTGATCTGAACTCCGATTGAGATAATTCTTGCGCCAAAACTGCTTTCTTCGCCTCAAATTGCAGGCTATCCGCTAGCTGCTCCTGAGCATAAAGATGCTCCATATTTAGTCTGGTAAACTCCGAACGCTGCTCCACTAAAGCCACAGAATCAGCTACCATTTTATATTCTTCCAAATAACTCAATGCGATTAATCTGTCTCCATGCTCTCGCTCCAATTCATACAACATCCAGAGGACTTCTGAGCGCTCTTCTGTAACTGCTGGTGTGTTAGAAAGTGCCTCCTTGGCAAGGGTAATTGCTTGCTGAAACAATCCTCTTTGCTTTTTGACCCCCGCATCGATATATAAGAGATCTCGTCGAACCCCGGCAGTTTCTGATGAGAGGATTACTGGACGTGCAAGGTCCAATAATGCTTCCGCTTCATCCAAGCGCCCTCGTTCGCTGTAAACCATCGCCAGCACATAGCGATTATAGGCCAGCATGTCTTCGTGTTCCAGTTCTTCTGATATCTTGATACCCAGCTTCATATCACTTATCAAACTTGTATCCTGCTTATCCAAGCTGTGCTTGATCAAACCAAGATTTATGGTATTGATCATCGTGTTATACTGATCTCCAGCAGCCTTGAAGTATTCCAAAGCCTCCCTCTTATATTGGATAGCCTTCTCCAGATCATTCACCTCCATATAGAGGATAGACAATTCACCCTTATGATGGATCACCATCTGCGGCTGCCGATGCTTGTCTCCAAATTCAATCGCCTTCAAGTGACACTCGAGTGCTTTGCCAAAGTTGCCCTGAAAACGATATATGCTCGCCAATCGAAGCAAAATCCTACAATATGCTCTCGGATGAGATTCACGGATGGGAATCAAAAGTTCCTGCAATTCCTTGGCTCGTTTCAGAGCATCTTCGTGACGGTTTTCCCGAAGCAAGAGACGAATGTACTCATTCTCAACAGAGGAGACAGTTCCAGGATTAGCACTTTCTACTGCAAATTTTGCGGCAATTCGAAAGTGCTCAAAGGCTTGGTACACTTGATTATCCCTCGCATCAATTCGACCAAGCGTATTGTGACTAAGGGCTTGACAGCCGATGAGACCCTGCTCTTGACAGATATCCAGAGCACGTTGGGTATAATATTCGGCGCGCTCCAAATCAACCTGCTTAAAGTAAGCCAATGACAGGATCCGATAGAGCTTCGCCTCTAGCTCCTTGTTCTTCATACCGGGGATCAAGGCATCAATCTGCGTTGTGGAGTCAATCAATGTAGATACCGAGTGGATGTTGACGCTGAATCGCTCATGCAGGCAATAA
>JAHDDV010000558.1 GCA_020629205.1 Chitinophagales bacterium
TCATCTCCACCTACCTATCTATATCTATTATCAATCTGCCGTTTTGCAACAAGGTGCCATCAGTCCGAAGCTCCCACAGGTAGATCCCTGAACCATATTTGCCCAAATCCAGTTGATGAAGCTCAGCTCCAGCGGGTAATAGTTCTGCCAGCAAACGTTTGCCTTCTAGATTGTAGACTTGAAGCTCGGCACTCTGTTGAAGGGGAGTCGTGAAATCCAAGCTCACAGTACCAGAACTTGGATTGGGGTAGGTTGATACCGTCATTAAGTTTGATGCTACTTCTACCACAGGAGTCCCGGCTGCTGTACTATCGCAATCCATCTTATGACATTGCTGTAAATTGCTATCTAATTTGACGACCCAGGATTTGTAGAATGTGCCGTGCCCGTACCTTGTGCCTGTAGCGATGTAGCCACCATCTGAAGTGCGATCCAAATCATAGGCAAAGTCGTAGAGTCCTGCGGCATTATTACCTGCGTCATAAGTAATGATGGTGGGGTCTTTATACAAAGGAATTGAGCGAGTCCAATTTCCGTCGGCATCGAATTCAGCTATTCTACATTCCTCACCCATAATTCCCATTTCATCCGTAAAATGCCATTTTTTAAAAGCAAAAGCGGCCAGAAATCCTCCGTCAGGCTTGAGCGCCATACCCCTTGAAAGACCTGTTCTCAGATTATAGAAAGAATCTGGTTCCCAAACATTGTCATAGAGTCTTTCCCAGACAATTTCCAGATCATATGTCATCTTTGCAATTCCCCATCGATGGTCACCCTGACCATCATTCTCCTCTGGGCCATAGACCGAAAGTATAAAATGGTCATCATCATAGGGAAGCGTTGTGGGATACATTTGGTAAGTCCAGGAGTCAAAAACCACTTCATTGAGCTCCGTACCAAGCGATGCATCAAGCTCAGTCAATACGATCTTTTGACTTCCGGCGGCCTGCGAATTCCCAGCTAATTCGTAAGACCCCCGCACAATTAGGATGTTTCCATCGGGCAATTCTAAACAAGCTCCGCCATGACTTCCATAGCTCTTGTTCATTTCAGCATATTGTGGCTCCCCTAATATATGCTCCCAGAGTATATCGCCGACATGATTGGTTTTCATGACAAATGTGCTTGTGGTACTTGTGTTTTGTCCCAGCTCATTCTGAGATCGATAGGCACCTGCCCATATTAGATTGTGGTCAGAAGTTTCGATGATCATTGGGATCGGTCTGGCACAATACATGTCCGGACAGATATAGGATCGACTCCAGAGCAGCTCTCCATGCTCGTTGACCTTGTACAATCTCATGTAGTCCATACCCTCCGGTGGCCTGATGTTTCCGTAGAATACATAATTGCCATCGAAGGTTTTTAGCCCGGTATTTGCCGCTTCCCAGCCAAATATGTTCCCTGTATCAATGATCGTGGTGCTGATCTCCGATCCGTCTAGATCTAATTTTGTCACGTAAAGTTCAACTCCGTATTGCGTATTGGCATGTCCGACTACCAGATAACCAGAAGGAGTTTCCATCAGTCGGCCACTAGAATATGCTTTGTCTTCGCTAGGGCCATAGATTTTATTGAAGTAGTGCTGGGCATTTGTTGGTGAACTACATAGGAATACCATTAATAATAACCAAGCAGTCTTGAATTTCATTGTTTACGGTTTTTGCACAAGTAATCTCTCAGACTGCCCGCTACCTGGTACTTGTACTATATAAATACCTTCTGGCAAATCTCTAATGCTTAGCTGTATGCTACTTCCTCTTACTGGCAAAGCCTCTATCGGTACTTGTTTGATAATGCTTCCTTGCAAGTCACTGATCGTCAGGTTGTCGTAATGAAGTATGCCATCAGCGCTATTTTTGTCAAGTGAGATCCAAACTGATGAATAAGAAGGATTCGGAGCTAGTGTAAGAGACGAAATCTTGGTTTCAGTTGCTTCAG
>JAHDDV010000152.1:0-7373 GCA_020629205.1 Chitinophagales bacterium
GTGGCATACTCAGTCCCCTGTTCAGCACCTCCATTTCCTCTTCTATCGGGGCTATATTGCACCGTTCGTGGGTCGTGGTGAGGGAGTAAACAACCAGTTGGGCATACCTGGACAACAAAAACGCGAAGCCTGAGGTATCGTCTTGCTTAACGTCGCCTGTGAGTTTTACATCTTGTCAGCTTTGCTTCGAAGCGAAGCAAGGCAAGCTCCATCAAAAGATCAAAATGACACCCATAAAGATGCCAATGCCGGCAAGGAGCAGCAGCAAGGTATAAGGTAGAATCTCATGGGCTTTAAGCCCCGTAATTCCCAGGAGCGGTAGTGCCCAAAATGGTTGAAGCATATTGGTGAGCTGATCACCATAGGCGAGGGCCAGAATGCATTCATTGAGATTGGCCCCCAGGCGGCTGGCTGCGTCGGCGATGATGGGACCTTGCACAGCCCACTGTCCACCACCACTCGGTACAAATACATTGACAATGCCTGCGCTGATAAAGGTGAAAACCGGTAATGTGCTAGCAGTGGATATCTCTACAAAGAAATTGGAGAAGACCAGAACGAGCCCGCTGTATTTCATGATGCCCATGATGCCACCATACAGGGGAAACTGAATGAGTATGCCTGTTGAACTGCTGATGGCCTTGTTTGCTGCGTCCTGAAAGCGCTGGAAGTTTCCGTGCAACAGTAGTCCAAAAGAGAAAAGAAGCAGGTTGATGAAATTGGGATCTAATCCGGCCCCTTGGATGATTCGTGAGATACAATAGAGCACCAGCAAGCTTCCAATTCCAGCACCGAGCAGGCGGGAATGATCGAGTTTGGCTGCTCCGCTTGCGGGCTCTCTTGCTGGCTCTTCCATGTAATTCGGGATTGTATATGGAGCTGTATTTGCTCTCTTGCCCAGCAGATACATCAGTGCAGGCAGGAGAAGGAGAAGCAGTAGCGTGCAGCATAGATTCATAGGCGAGAAGATGGTATCTCCCATGGGGATCACACCAATCTTTTCGGCCAGAAAATGGCCTTGCTCTGCAATTTTAGCAGGGGCGGAGCCGGAGAGTCCTCCGTGCCAGACCATCAGCCCCGAGTAACCCGCTGCACCGATGAGCGGGTAATTAAGTGGGATGTTTTTGCGGAGGCAGTATTCACCAACCTTTCTTGCGAAGATGGCTCCGAAGATCAGACCGAGTCCCCAATTTAGCCAGGCGACGGTGACGGTTAGCAGGCAGACCCAGAAGGCGGCAGAGGCATTGCCTTTGATGAGACTCAGCATAGCATCGATGAAGCGGTTGACTGGTTTGGAAAGGGCGAGGATGTAGCCGAGTACCAGCATCAGCATCATTTGCATGCTAAACTTGAGCAGTTCCCAGAATCCCTTTTCCCAATAGCTTGCTATACTTCCTATCTGTTCGGTAGCGGAGCTCTCCGGGCTTCCGGTAAGTAGGAGGGCCAGAAATGCTGTAAGCAATGTAAGCAGAATGGCGATGGTAAAAGGCGATGGCAGTAGCCATCTGGCGGCGGCAACAAACTGTTTGGATAGGGACATGCATCTGAATTGAGCGGCAAGGAATCATGCCGGTGTCAACTAAAATACAAGTCTACTTTAGTACTTAAAAGGAATCTCTATTTTTCCTGCCACACTCGCTCCACGGATTGCAGCATATGACGCAGGATGAACTGTTGGTCGCCGATGCTTCTCTCGGGTGCATAGATTTCGGCTGTGAGGTAGTAACCTTTGCGATCTACGATGAGCAAACTGTAGATGTCCTTTCCGCCATCAAGTGGGCTGTCTGCGAGCAGGGTTGCAACGTTTGCCACCATGCCATTGGTCATCGTACGCCGATCTTGTACTAGTGTAGGATTCGCAACACGGCGGTAGATCTCCTGCAGCTTTCGTGTGCAGAAGGGTTCCATTCTTTCGTTCTTTCTTGGGGCCGTCCAGATTAGTATTTCTACATCGGTATTGTCATCCCGGAAGGCTGTGAACCGGTCGTTTTTGTCCTCGTTAGAACCCGTCATCAGGATGGGAATACGCATTTTGAAAAGCCGGTCAATGATCACGGTTTCGAGATCACTTTCGTCGAGGCTGGATGGAAGATCATCCGAGCTGGGTAGGAAAGAGGCATCGAAGTCATCCTTAGCCATTTCTTCGTAGGCAGTAACTTGATCCACAGGAATGTTTTGTCGAAGGATGAAGGCCGACTCATCGATAGGACCATGCTTTACATCTTCGGCTTCAAGGGTAACCGTTACATCGCCGTAGAAGTAGACTGTCTTCAAAGGGATGGAGGAAGTGCTGGCCGAAATCTCGTCCATGAAGTCAAGCTTGTGATCACTAAACCATCCTGGATCGATTCGAATCTTGCCGCTATGATAGACCATGATGGTTGCATTATGTGTCTTTAGTACTCTGACTTGACATTGATAATCCATTACCGTTTGCACGTCTTCTGTGAGGTAGTTTTCAAAGACCAGAGGATTATCTTGTCCACAATCCTGAGAAGTATAGCTTTGACTTTCGGAATCGTAATTATATCTACGGTTGTCCTCCGGATAGTAGATGCTTTCTCCCCAGACCCCATTGGAGATGATTCGGTATTTGCCTTCTTTGTAGTAGAAGTATTGTACTGTACCAAAGAACTTTTCGAGTTCTGCCCTCGCCTCTTGATCACCGTCGGTGTCAATGCTCACCTTGTATTTGATATAGCCTTCAAACTCTCCGGCCATCAAAACGATGTGCAGAAGTAGTACTGCGGCTATGCTAATAAGTCTTTTCATGCCTTTATTGGCTTGAAATATAGTAAAGAAAAACAAACCTGTCGCTGTCTATAACGTATTAATGTAGGATGGGACACATTTCAGCCGGCTTCCATACCAGGAAAAGAGCTCTCCGTCAACTAGCTGTACTTTTGAATGTGGCAATTGTCGTTGATAGACATCGAGGTGCTTTTGTGCAAATGGGTAGGGTTCTGAGGACAGGAGTAGGCGATCTGGCTGAAGAGATACGATTTCTTGCATAGTCAATTCAGGGTAGCGGCTGCCTTTCGGTAGCAGGTTAAGGAAGCTTGCTCGCTTGAGTATAGCATTGATGAAAGTGGATTGGCCAGCGGCCATGATGGGGTTTTGCCAAATCAGGTAGAGGACAGTTTCCTGCTTCCGTTCCTCTACTTTCTTCCATTCAAGATGGATGTCTTGTAGCAGTGTGCTCGCTTCCACTGTTCGATCAGTGATCTCACCGATGAGTTTGATCATTTGAAGGGCTTGCTCAAAATCGGAAATGTCACTGATCCATACCGGATACTGCTTCATGAGCTGCTCGATTTGTTCTTGCTGATTTTCCTCTTTATTGGCGATAATTAGATCCGGCGTCAGTTGCGTGATCCTTTCGAAATCTATGGTCTTAGTACCGCCAACTCTGGTTTTCGAACGGTAGATGTGCTCTGGGTGGACACAAAATTTGGTAATACCACATAGCTCCTGTTCCAATCCCAGATCAGCTAGTAGTTCGGTCTGGGATGGGACCAGAGATACAATGCGTTTGGGAGGGAAATTGAATTCGATTTCCCTGCCCAATTGATCAAAAAAAGAGCGTATCATATCTGCTGATTGATTAATGCCTACAGCCAGCCTTGCTCTTTCATCCAATCATCGTTGTAGAGTTTACCGACATATCGGCTTCCGTGGTCGTGGAAGATCACGACTACCACATCGCCTTTCTTGAATTCGTCTTTTAGTTGGACCAGTCCGGCCATAGCCGAGCCGCAAGACCAACCCAGGAACAGGCCTTCTTCTCTAGCCAATCGACGGGTGTAGATGGCTCCATCCTTGTCGCTCACTTTGACAAATTTGTCGATGATGTCAAAGTCGATATTTTCTGGGATGATGTCCTCACCGATTCCTTCGGTCTTATAGGGAGCGATCTCGCTCTCATCAAACTCTCCAGTCTCGTGATACTTCATCAAAACAGAGCCATAGGTGTCAATTCCAAAGACCTTGATATCAGGGTTTTGTTCCTTAAGGTATCGCCCTGTACCCGAGATGGTACCGCCGGTGCCAACGCCTACGACCAGATGAGTGATCTTGCCATCAGTTTGTTTCCATAGTTCTGGGCCTGTGGATTCATAGTGCGCCTGTCTATTCGATAGATTATCGTATTGATTGACATACCAGGAATTGGGTGTTTCAGTACCGAGTCGCTTGGAGACGGAGTAGTAGGAGCGTGGGTCCTCTGGTTCAACATCGGTGGGGCAGATGACCACTTCTGCACCAACGGCGCGGAGTATATCTGCTTTTTCCTTGGATTGTTTGTCTGTGGTAGTAAAGATACACTTGTATCCTCTCTGAATGGCGACAAGTGCCAATCCCATTCCTGTGTTGCCGGAAGTTCCTTCGATGATGGTATATCCAGGCTTGAGTAAGCCTTTTTCCTCAGCATCGAGAATCATCTTGAGACCTATTCGGTCTTTGATGCTGTTTCCGGGATTGAAGCACTCTACTTTACCAAGTACAGTAGCTTCAATATTACCTATTACCTGGTTGATTTTTACTAGTGGAGTATTGCCGATGAGCTCGACGACATTATTGACGTATTGCATCCCGCAAAAGTACAAAATCTCCCAGCCAGAAGCATCTTATCTTGTTCTTTCGTAGTAGCTATATTCGAGAATTAGCCGCTCATCCAACATGTTTAGCTTTCTGGCTGCAGCCGCAGGAAGTTGAATCTTTATGTCTTTGTACTCATCTGTGTCTGGTAGTCTACCAATAACTTTGACATAGATGACTTTTCCATTTACTGGATTTCTCACTTTCATGATCGTGTGCATCTGGGCCTCTTTGTGTAGGGCATACATGTTTTCACCAGCAGAGTTATCTCCCTTGTACCAGGTGGCAAGTCCTTTGGAGGAGATAAAGGAGTACCGACCGCTGCCATCGTTTTCGGCATCGATGTATTTCTTGTAATTGCTGGAGCTATTGCCAGAGGTTCCTGTCCGCACTGGAGACGGTGCATAGCTGGTAGCTGGCTTTGGGGCTGTATTTCCACTGTGGTATGCGGAGCCTCCTAATGGTATGCCTGGCTTCAGAATGATCTTTTGCCCTAGCGCGATGCTATTGCTGCTCATATTGTTCCACTGCTTTAGATCGGCCAGATCAAGTCCGTACATGCGTCCGATTCGCCATAGCGTTTCTCCCTGTTGCACGATATGGTAATCTTTCCTCACAAATGTATTGTTGTTGCGGTTCGCTTCCGCGCTTGCCGGAGTTGATACGGGAGTGGCTTTTGTTGAGCCATATGTAGCGCTAGCAGCTGGATTGCTGGTTGTTGTGGTAGTGGTAGTCACCACAGTATTGCCTCTTCGAATGGTGCTTGTATTACTTTGTGGTGCTTTGTAATCAGGCCCATCAAAGAAGGTGGGTCTGCTATCGTAGGTTGGATTGCGTGGAGGCACTGGTTTTTGTGCGGGTGGTGTCGCTGCCGGAGCCGTATTCTGGCTTGGCTGAGTTTGCACTGGTTTATACAATGGGGCATCCGGAGAGCTGGTGGGTGGAGTGGTTTTCGTGATAGCAGGTTTGGCACCAGACTGGAAACCCACGATTATTCTTTGACCCACATTGATATTATTGGCATCAATGTCATTCCAGGAAAGAATCTCACCTAGCGTATTGCCGTAGCGCTTTGAAAGGGAGTACAGGGTCTCACCTGCAGCAATTGTATGGTAAATGGCACCACCAATTGCCTGAGCTGGTGCTGGAGCAGATGGTTTCTGATTGGCAGGTGGATGGTATATTGCCCTATCGTCTTTTGCTCCGGGAATGACCAATAGATCTCCTTCCTTGATGTTATTGTTGATTACTTTGCCTGGATTGGCAGCAATGATATCCTGTACCGTACAATTGTACTTTCGAGACAAGGAGTATAGCGTCTCACCGGCAGCAACTCTGTGTTGTGTCTCTGTACCTTGTTGGTAGGTTCGGCTGGCAATTAATGTTTTGGACTCATCCAAAGTGATGGTCCTCGCACCGTCATCGTACAAAGACTGACTGTTAAGGTTAAGGGCCATTGAAAGACCAAAAACAAAGCTTACAATTTTTTTCATGTATTGTCCCTCCTGAATTACTTGTTTTGAGTGAATGTTGCGCAAGATTTATTCAGCATTTGGCGGGAAATCTATTTTACCGTGGTCTCAATGCTCCCATGCCAAAGTAGTTGATTGTGCAGCAGCACCTTCATGATTGCGGCCATTTACAATGCGAAAATAAGCCTTTTTCCCTTTTCCTTTATAAAATATTTTCTATAGACAATTGCGTAAAATCCCGCGGCTTGTGGAAAAAGCTGGAATTGTGCCTCAAATGCTGACCGAACGAAGTCTTTGCGTTTTACAGTATGGCTTCTCATCGCATTAGCTGAGCTACCCGAACAATTTTACTCATAGAAGCTATATTCCAAGATCAGTCGATCATCCAACATGTTGAGCTCTTTTGCTGTGGCTGGCGCTAGTTGCATCATCACATCCTGATATTCATCGGTATCTGGAAGCTCTCCGATCACTTTTGCGTATATAACTCTTCCGTTGATTGGATTTTTGACTCGGACAACGGAATGCATTGGAGCTTCTTTATGTAGTACATAAAGATTGGTATCTGAAGCGTCTCCATCAGTCCATACTGCCAATCCCTTTCCTGTGGAATATTGATATAGACCGACCGGAGCAAGCTGGGCGCGTCTATACCGGGCATAGTTTGATCCTCCATGCGTACTTCGAAATCGCTTGAATTCCTTATCAAGATCTGTGGCAGGCCTGCTTGCAGCTATTGGGCTACTGTCACTATTCTTAGGAATCAGAATGCTTTGACCAGGGTAAATCTTGTTAGGATCCAATGCATTGACAGCAATCAGTTCTTCATGATCGACTTTGAAACGTCTTGCGATTGAGTAAATAGTCTCCCCTTCTTCGATTGTGTGAATTCCTGGGATAGCATCCACTGAAGTATCTTCCAATTTCGCTTCCAGCTCTGGGAGCAGTGTCTTTGAAGATTCATCGACAAATTCGATTGGCTTTGGTTTGGCCTCGGATTCGGGCTTTGTTGCATATACAGGACTGATGATCTCTGTAGCTTTGTCTTGCGGAATAATCAGGGTTGAACCAACCCTGATTGTGTTGTTCTTTGTCTTTCGCGGGTTTGCCGCTTTTAAATCTTCGATGGAGCAAGCGTACTTTTTTGAGAGAGCATAAAGTGTTTCTCCTGCTTGCACCTTGTGCTTTTGTTTTGTCTCTCTTGCTTCTGCTTCGTTCTTTGCAGTTTCGCCATAGATAGTCGCGCTCATAGTGAGCTGGGTTTGGGCCAGCATGATTCCTGTCAGATACAGGAATAACAGGGAG
>JAHDDV010000152.1:7473-9744 GCA_020629205.1 Chitinophagales bacterium
AGTGAGCTGGGTTTGGGCCAGCATGATTCCTGTCAGATACAGGAATAACAGGGAGCATAAGATTGTCTTTTTACTAAAATCCACCTTGAAAATCATTTATCGTACTGGAAGGGTGTTTGGCGACCGTGTCCTTCGCTTTTTGTCAGCGTCTATGAAAAAGAGTTAGGAAAAGCGATCGAAGCAACACAGCTGATACTAATAATGGTGATTTGCGCCACTTATTGTACGAATGTAAACCATTTTGTACTTACAATTAGAATTAATTTTTTCCTTATCTTTTGCCCATACACTCATAAGCATGATATTCAAAAAGCAACTCAAATCAACTGTTGGTGTCTGGACCACTCTATCGACATTCCTTCTCTTGTTTGTCCTATGTTACGGACAGGGGAAAGTCTCGGCTCAAGATACAGAAAACGCCATTGGAAAGAGCGTTTATGTGACAGAATTGAATGAAAATATTTTTCCTTCTGCCTGGAGGCTGATTCGGGAATCTCTCACGGAAGCTGAAGATAGGAATATGGATTATTATTTGCTCGATTTGAATACTTATGGTGGACTGGTAGATGTGGCGGATTCCATTCGAACACGACTACTGAAAGCAAAGATTCCGACTCTTGCCTTCATTGATAACAACGCGGCCTCTGCAGGGGCTTTGATCTCTATAGCATGTGATAGTATCTTTATGGTGAAAGGGGCACAAATTGGGGCAGCTACTGTAGTTTCTGGTGGCTCAGGAGAAGCAATGCCAGACAAGTACCAGTCTTACATGAGAGCGACTATGCGTTCCACCGCCGAGGCCAAAGGACGAGACCCGTTGATTGCTGAAGGAATGGTTGACCAGCGAATCTCGATTCCTGGACTAGTGGATACGAGTCAGGTGGTAACCTTCACGACACAAGAGGCGCGGAAGTATGGGTTCTGTGATGGCGTTTTTGATGACAGAGAAAGTCTTCTTGCCTATCTCGGAGCGAATCCTGATCGTGTGGTCATTCATAAGACCTCTTTTCTAAGTACGATTTTGGGCTATCTTCAGCATCCCATGGCCACAGGGATATTTCTGATGATGATTTTTTCTGGCATTTACTTCGAATTGCAAACCCCTGGAATTGGATTTCCCATAATGGCGGCGACTATCGGGGCAATCCTCTATTTTGCACCAAATTACATGGATGGTCTGGCAGATTACTGGGAGATTGGAATCTTTGTGCTTGGGATGATATTGATTGGAGTCGAGGTTTTTGCCATACCGGGCTTTGGTTTGATTGGTATTTTGGGCGGTATCCTGTTTTTGAGTGGATTGGTCTTGAGCTTATTGAGAAATGATATGTTTGATTTTAGTATGGCCGACACCGATCAGGCAAGTCTGGCTTTAGTTACGGTACTGGGTGCAATGGTACTTTCTTTGATCGCCTTCTTCTTTTTCGGAGGGAAGCTGGCAGACAGTGCAGCAGCCTCACGACTTATTCTTAAGGCAAAGCAGGACACCGATGAGGGCTACACAGTGGGCGATAAGCGTTCCAGGTCTGTGGTTGATCGGGAAGGACTTGCTGTCACAGATTTGCGGCTTACAGGTATTGTGGAGATTGATGGGGAACGCTACGATGCAATATCGGAGGGCAACTACATTCCCAAAGGAAAGAGAATCAAGGTCTTATCCTACAGAAGCATTTATTTGGTTGTGATGCCGCTTGCTGAATGAGGGCTGTAGCGATCATTCCGGCACGCTATGCTGCAAGCCGGTTACCGGGTAAACCTTTGGCAGATATCGGAGGCAAGTCTATGATCCAGCGCGTCTTTGAGCGGGTTTCCCAAGTAGCTGGATTTGCTGAAGTTTGGGTGGCTACAGATGATGAAAGAGTGTATTCCCACCTTGAAGCCTTGGGAGCCAATGTATGCATGACGGATGTGTGTCACCTATCGGGGACGGACAGGTGCTGGGAAGCCTACCAAAAGATCAGACCTGCCGACATTGTGGTAAATGTTCAGGGCGATGAGCCCTTTATTGAAACTTCGGTCTTACAAGAATTACTCAGTTTTACAGAGTCTTCTCGATCGGATATTGTTACTATGAAGACAGCCATTCAGCGCGAATCCGATCTCTTTGATGATAATGTCGTGAAAGTAGTGTGCCGGTCTAACAATCAGGCACTTTATTTTTCCAGAGAGCCAATTCCTCACCTAAGAGAGACTGATCGCGCGGATTGGTTGAGCAGAGGCAGACACTTTCAGCATCTCGGTGTTTATGCTTTCAAAGCTGATGCCTTACAA
>JAHDDV010000152.1:9844-12166 GCA_020629205.1 Chitinophagales bacterium
TTCGAATTCCGGCTCAGCCACCCACAAACTTTTCCCTGCCCTTTTTCCATCCGGCCATAGAAGGATATAGTTTCGACTCATCAACAAATGAGTGGGTCATCGATATGCAGGACGCCATTTTTGCCGGGACAAGCATTGAGTTTGACCTACGGGCCAATGCTCCAAATCACACCACTCCGGATGGAACCACGTTTGTAGTAGACGCCACCGTACAAAGCAGCAACACCGACCCTGCCAGTGATTCCGATTCAGGAGCATGGTCAGCACAGGCAAATCTCGGCGTCACAAAGTATCTGCAGTTTGGTCCAAATACCGATGCATTGTTGGATCTCCCAGTTAGATACTACCTATACCCTTGCGATCCCTCTTGGGTAAGTAACTCAGCACCGGGTCACCTTTATGTGGCAAACTGGACTTTGGTGGATCAGCTGCCTCCTGGTACTGTTTACAATGCTTCATCAGGAACTTATGATGCAGGAACTCATTCAGTATCATGGTCAGATACAAATTATCTGGAGAACACAAGCTGCGAGTTTGAAGGTGCAACTGATTATTGGGTTGAGGTAACTTTCCCTTCGACAGTTTTTGGGGCAGCGGCTGTTCCTCCTGTGCTTGAAGTGGAGAATACGGCCACTTTCGAGGGCTATGCTCTCGGGGCGCCAACTGATCCTGCAAATCTGATGCAAGACACGGAAATATTGTTGCATGGTTTCGGTTTGCCAAATCCGATTGGTACGCATACCAAAACTGCGACTACGCCTTATGCCAGATCTGCGGACCTTACCTACGAAGATGACGCTGCAACCTTTACCGTCATGATTAGAACCGAATCTGCCAGCTCCACACCATACTTTTGGAGAATCACAGATCCTTTGCCATGTCTTGATCATACACCTAATGCGACCACCCAATATGAATCACCTGATCTAAATGATCCTCACTGCAGCAATATGGCCTTTCAGCCTGACAACTATATCGAATTGGTGATGCATCACGACTATGTGAGTTATAGTGATGCAGCTGCCTTTGCGGCCTCCAATCCTACAATACCACTGCAATATGAAGATACAAACGGTAATACCGGAGTACTCAACATTCCTGTGCTTGCAGGTCAGACTTTCACTGGTAGTCTTATCTATCGTATGTATTGGGCAGACATTGAGGCTGTGCTGGGATCAGGAGTAGGCATATCGAAGGTGATATGGGATTCCGAAGATATCGGAGTTCAGGCCATCGTTACTCCACAGGACAATCGAATAGTAGCACGATTGAATCTGGTGGGAACAGTAGCACCTGATACACCCACTTATCCAATGCTGGATCAATATCGTGTCAGAAACTACGGCCACTTCGAAATCAAGGCCGGAGATGAGGTAAGCTATTTGGGATTCATTCAGGACGATGTCATCATTGTAGACCGCGCTCCGATCCTGAGTCCAACAAAGAATGTAAGTACAAGTACTGGTTTGGTGACATTGAATGTCACCTCCTCGGGAAGCAAACCGCGTCCTGGAGAATCGGTAATTTTGACAGATCTCTTACCCTTGGGCTACACTTTTGATCGAGAAACACAGCAGTTTACAACACTTTCGGGAGGAAACTGGTACTGGAGCACAAGCGGTGATCTAAATAATTCGAACTACTCGGAGCTCGATAATATCTCGGTTGCAAACTTCATTGATGTAGAGGTGATAGATGATTACAATGGAACTGGTAGGCAATTGGTTCGGGCTACATTTTTGGAGCCACCTCTCGGGGTGGGTTGGAGTACTTTTACAGGAGCAAGATTTTCGTTCTACGTAAATGAGGTTCCGATGAACTATAGTGCCACAAACTTCGTCCAGGCCTTCCTGACAGACCCAGTCTCTCAGGATGACTTGCAGTGTCAATGGTCCTACTTCAGTACGCCAACAGCTGCTTTGAGTTCGGACCCAGATGATCTCGACAACGATGGCTTGACAAGTAATGACGGATTCTGTCAGCGAAGCACGAATATCATACCCTCCAGCACCTTTGTGGACATTAAATCTTATAAGGCAGTAAGAGGAGACTATTTGGCCAACATGGAATTTGAAGGATTTCCAGCAGTTGCTGGAATCACGACTGCTGGAGGAACGGCGGATTTTCAGATTAATCTTCAAAATGTAGGTGGAGTGGCACTGCAGGACTTGGTGATATACGATATTCTTCCCCATGTCGGAGATGTTGGATTGAGTCAAACTCAGGTGAGTGCTCCAAGGGAGACTGATTTCACTGCTCTGTTTGCAGGGCTGGATATGAGTACTTTGCCAGCAGGGGCCCAAGTGGAGTATTCCATGTCGA
>JAHDDV010000559.1 GCA_020629205.1 Chitinophagales bacterium
GAAGTCCGTTCAAGCTGCTCAGGTTGTTGTTTTCCAGCACAAGATTGTTGTGGATGTACTCAATATTTTGCAGACCATGCAAATCTTCCAGACTTTGGTTGGTACTGATCCATAAGCTTTGTTGAATCGCTTCCAGGGCACCTAAACCACCAAGGTTCTGTAGTTCTGGATTAGCAGCGATCCGCAAGAGTCCACCGACCTCGCTGAGGTTGCTCAGTTCATCTATATTTTGTAACTGAGTTGATTCTATGGTAAGTCCACCGCCGATCTTGTTCAAAGCATTGAGTCCGTATAGATCTGCCGTAGTGGAAAAAGAGATGGTCACATCTCCCTGAATCTCTGTAATTAGGTCTGGCGTATTCTCATTCCCAAATACATCTCGAAACAAGGCATCCCCGTAAATTGATGTGCAGCCGGGATAATCAGCATGCATTTGGTCCATGCTGTATTCGAGATGAATGTCACAACCGCGTAGCAAGCATTCGTGTTCATCAATTAGTCCACAGAGTCTGGCCCAGTCGTCCACATCATCGCAGCTGCTGGCATTTCCCCTGATTGTAAGCTCTGGGATACTCTCCAGAAAGGGACATAAACCTGTAAGATTACATTGGTTCAGGATGTAGTTGTTTTGAATGATCAGTCTGTCCAAGTCAGCTCCGGAAAGCGCTTGTAGGCCTTCTACGCATTCCAGAGCTGCATTTTGCAGCAGCACCAATCCACCGTTCACCAATTCAAGTTCGCTTAAGGCGTCCAGATTTTGCAGATGCTCATGAGCTGCAATGGCTAGATCTCCAGCAATGTGTTTCAAGGAGGACCATGTACCAAGGGATGTCAAGGCTGTGGATTCCAGCTTAAGGTCTCCGCCAATGTATTCGAGGTTTTCGAAGTTACTGTCGAGGGAACTGATCGGACATCGGATAATCTCAAAAGATGCGGCAATGCTGTCGACCATAGTGAATAGGGGCAATTCTTCCAGCAATTCATTGTCCTGAAAATTCAGTCCGCCAACTGTCCGAAGGCTCTCAAAAGCCGGCAATTGATTTAGGATTGGGTTTTGATCAAATCCCAGCAATTCGTCCACTGATTCCAACTGTCCGAAGCCGGAAACAGCACCCAATAAGTCATTTCCCGAAAAGATCAGGAACTGACCGATCCGCTCCAAATTGTCGAAGCCCTCAACTTGAGTCAGTGCATCGTTTCGTCTAATAAGGAGAAGGTCAGTATGTAGCAAGCTTTCAAAGCCCATAAGCGATGGCAAAGCATTGTTTTCATCTATCATCAAACCAAAGGCCGATTCAAGCATAGCAAAGTCAGGCAGTACTGTTAAGGAGTCATTGTAGGATATCTTAAGTAGTTGGCCAAGCTTCTTTAATCGAGGGAAGTCTCCAATTTGCGCGAGCACACGATTGTCAAGAACCTCGAATTGGAAGCCGATGCTGTCTAGTGCAGTAAAATCAGGGGTACGCAATAGCTCATTGTGGTACCGAATTCTAAGCGATCCTTCTACGTATTGCAGATTGGAAAAGGCCTCCATTTCTTGCAATAGATCATTGTTGCTGACTAGTATTTCGCCTGCGCTTTTCAGCAATGTCAATGCAGACATGTCTGTCAACACTTCATTGTCTTCTATGAGTAGGGTATCTCCTATGTGCTCAAGCGCAGCCAAACCGGATAGACTCGCAAGAGAGCTGGTATTGCTAATTATGAGGGACCCGGAAATTGTTTTGATGTTACTGAGGGCTTCGAGATTGGTGATGGCTCCCTCTTCTGCTTCCAGTATCGTAATATTGCCTTCGACATGCTCGCAGTCGGGAAAGTCAATTAACAGATTATCTATGTCTTCTTGTGTGCCTAGCTGGTTGTTTGGAAGACTGCATTCTTGTGCCAGGGAATGTGGGCACAGTAGCCAAAGAAGGATCAGGCTT
>JAHDDV010000153.1 GCA_020629205.1 Chitinophagales bacterium
TGTGGTGGCTCGACGATAGGAGAGACGCAACAGGCTGTGCAAGGAGCAGCTAGCCGGGTGCTGAGTATTAGCGGAGCACGGGTAGAAAGCTGCGACGGGACAATACTGCCTGGCTCCAAAAAATAGCAAAGCCACTATTAACAATAGTGGCTTTGATGGTCGGGATGACTGGACTTGAACCAGCGGCCTCACGCCCCCCAGACGTGTACTCTACCAACTGAGCTACATCCCGAATAATCCCCAATCTGATCGTATTGTTCGAGGCTTTGGGAAAGTGGCACAAAATAGAAATTTTCTGTGATTGGTTTATGCCGCTTGGCATTTTAGTTTGTCGGAAGGGAGCCTAACGAAAAAAGCCACCATCCAAGGATGGCGGCTTCTTCTTCAATATGCTATGCATATCGAGGAAACACTAATCTATCTATCTTTTCGTTTAGGGTCGTTAATGATTCCTGAGCATCTATCAACCTTGCCTGTGAGCTATACTCAACAGGCAAGACCAACAGATCTAATCTTCTCATGTCTCATCTCTAGTGCCAAGATAATACATCAATATCAATTTAGCACAGACATTTTATAGTAATCCTCCCAGCATCACCAATACGACAATCAACACAACAAACTCTATTTCAATAAATTACAAAAAACACCCGACAAACAAAATCCCCGAACAATGAGCGGACCACATTGCAAGAATTTGTCACTGTTTAATGAATTTGCGATAAAAGCGGTAGCCAGAAGGATCTTGAATGGCCAGGAAGTAGACTCCTGCGGTGAGAAATCCTAGTTCAAGTTCTGGTGCTTCATCCTCCAAGAGGTCTCTATGCAGGCAAACATTTCCTTGCAGGTCCATCACTTCAATCGCTTTGATTTCACCATTTTTTATTGAGAGAAAAAGCCGGTCATCACAGGGTTGCGGGTACATTTCAAGTTCAATGTCATTGAGTAGGTCTGCCCCCTCGGGGTTTGCATTAATGATCATGCTGGCATCTTGAGCAATATATTTCACCTGATCAGCTTGCCTGTTGACTCCACGAATTTGGCCAATCTTCATGGTCATTTCCTGTTGATCTTTGCCGATAACATCTTCATTTACGATGCAAGTAATAGTGCCGATGGTTCCACTCCCATTGTGAACAGGCCAAAGGTTGATGCGACAAATGCCAATATCTACCCTGCCGAGGCTATCGATGGGAATGTCAAGAGCAATAAAATCTTCGTCTAATTGCCCTACCCAGGAATCTGCAAAAGAAACCGAGAGACTGTTGGGCTCAATGAGATCGGCATCGAATTCTACGGAGAAAGAAATACCATAGAAATGTGCCACCTGAGCATCGTCGGTACCCAGCATAATTTTTATCTCGATGGTATCACCTGCATTCGCTTCAGTCGGCATTTCGAGATAGATAGGTGCATCCCCTGCTTCTTGCTTAAAGGCATCATATGTGCTTTCATAATTCGCTACGATCGCATCGAGATCGTCTCGGTTGATTTCGCCATTGCCATCTGTATCGGCGTACTTGATATCCAGGGGTGTAGCGGCAGGGGCCTCCCAATTATCGGCCGGTTGGCCTATCCAGTCAATACTGGCATTTTCGCGAACTGGCCCCAACATACCGTAGTGCAGACCGATGGCAAAAATGTCTTGCATGTTGACTGTTTGATCCAAATTGCTGTCTCCCGGCCATACCAGCTCGAAGTGTTCATCGATACAATAACTTGAAAAATCTATACCTGCATTATTGCCATACAATGACGCTAAGTCTGGATCGCCGGCACCGATGGCTGGAGATTCTTGCTGAAGGATAGGGTAGAAATCCGGAAAGTACAGGAGTTCAGCGTCGATCTGGTTATTGTAGATGTCAATGGAATCGCCATTGACATTGAGGCTACTCTGCGATGCAAGACCATCCGGTTCAGGTCCTACAAAAGCGAAGGGCTGCGCATTTTCAAAGAGGTTGTAACTGATATCCGGTTCGGCATCGACCTCAGTCAGTAGGAATACTGTTGGCAGCATCTCGTAGCCGCTAAAGATGTTGTTGCGCATAGACCAGGAATTTTCATAGACCTGAAAACGCATTGCCGAATTGCCTTCGGCTACCTCCAGATCCTCTTCATTGAACACGCAATTGTACATTTCAAATTGGCAGTAGCTATCCAATTCCTCTCCATTAATCAAGGCCATTAGATTATTTGTAAGGCTCAAGTCACAGATGTCTCCCTGCAGCAATACTTGAGTGAGCTGACTATTACTAATATTGATTGTGTCAGCATCAGCCGCGATCAAGCTTCCCATGATCGAACAATCGGCCTTTAGGGTCGTATTGGCTTCCAAGCTTGCATCCTGCAATCGAACCTCAGACATTCTCAACTGTCCCGACTCCAAGTGCAAGTTTTTTAGTGTCACGTTCTTCAGTCTTGACTGCCCTGCCTCAATAAACAATGTATCCAGGTGTAGTATGCTGGTATGTGCCAGGGAGCTATGCCCTCCGTTGATTCGCAACTGGTAGGCGCCCAGCTCTGGGTTGTTACCCATCGCCAAAAATTGAACAGGGTTTTCTTTCGTACCATTGACTTTCAAGGAACCTGTTAGGCTACTACCTTCAGCGAAGTAGATATTTGCCCCCTCCCCTACTTCAACGATGCCATCGGTGGTCACTGCTCCACTGATTGTATGGTTTCTACCTGCTTCCAAATTGCCAGAAATGACTGCGCCCTCTGTAAAAATCTGACCGCCATAAAAGCGCAAACCGAGCTCGATGGGCTGCAACACCAGATCCTCCTGTACATTGACTGGTAATGCCTCAAAATAGTGGTGTGTTTTATGTAGGCTTCCTTCCGCCCTAAAAGTATAAATGCCCTCTTCTAATGTAAAAGTAAACAATCCATCCTCTCCAACCTGCAGGGTATCACTTTGCAGATCAAGTGAATGATCGGTATAGATGAATCGGGTACCGGACAATTCGTTCCCTGCCTCAAGATTAATGATCCCGGAGACAGAAACCTGAGCCTCACAAGAATATGAAAAGAAGAATATAACAATACAAACCAGAAACGAACGCATAGTTGAACGCTTAAGAATTTTAGCATGATGCAGAGGTTCTCTAATATGCACATTTTTTCTTTCTCTGGCTCATATTGCCGGAAAAAACTCCCTAACTTTGACAAAACCCCAGAAGTACTAAGCATTGACTATCAACAATTTGCACCAACCCGATCACCAATAAACTCCTATGAAAAATAGCAAACTCATTCAATTGCTTTCTAGCCTTAGCAAGAAGGAGCTAGAACAGTTTAAGGAGTACGCGTCCTGTAGTTTTGCTGGTCTTGGTGACAAGCCCTTGGCCCTGCTCCAATATCTCTGCAGATACCATCCAAATTTTGACAACCCTCGGGTTCAAAAGGAAGCGATCTTCGAGAAATTCTTCCCGGACAGGGCTTACTCAAGCCAGCCAATTTTGAAAAAGAGTTCGGCAATCTATCATTGCCTTCGAGATTTTCTGGCCTTTATGCAATGGCGTAAAAACCCCGTTGATCAAGAGCTAAGTTTCCTACGCAACGATAAGGTCCGCAGCCTGAATTCTATTTATGAAAGCAGCAGCAAACATTTGCAAAAGCTATTGGATAATGGGGAGCATGAGACAGATGAGTCTCTGCTAAACGACTATCTGCACAAAGCAGAATTGATGATTCAGTACATTCATCGCGACAATCGCAAACTTCCGCCCAAATTTGAGGAGGTCGGTAGAAGTCTTGATCGTTACTACATTGCTCGCAAGCTTCGTCTGGGTGTCGAAATGCTTTCTGCCCAACAACTTTTTGACATAGGTTATGAACTGCCACTTCTAGAAAAGGCACAAGCAATTGTCAAGCAGTACCCAGAGCAATTTAAGGACCTGCTTACCGTACAAATCCATGCTTTGGAACTTCGCTGCCTTCAAACGGAGTCCAAACCCAGAGCTTATAGTGACTTGCTGAAATTACTGGACGATAACATAGAGAGATGCAATCCAGCTGAGATTCGCATGCACTACCGTTTTGCCCAAAACTACTATATACAACAAATTAATATTGGAAAAACCAAATACACTGAACAAGCATTCGAAATATACAAGAAAATGGTAGACAAAGGCATCATCCTTCAAAAAGGGATGATCCCTCCATCGGATTACAAGAATGTCGTTTCCATTGCTTTGAAGGCCGGCAAATTGCAATGGTCCCAGAATTTTATTGATTCGCACAAACATCTACTGCCCTCGGATCAGCGGGATAGTATTTACTATCTTAGTTTGGCAAACTACTTTTACCATTGCGAAAAAACAGATGAAGCTCTTGAGATCTTGCGTAGTACCAAATTCGGCTCGGAGATCAACGGCATACAAGCCCGCTATCTACAGGTCAAGATTGCCTACGATGCAGGGGAATTTCGGAATCTCGAATCTCTGCTCATCTCTTTTCCTCGCTTCATTTCCCGGGCAAAAACCATTAACAAGGAGCGCAAAGCGAGCATTTCCAATTTCATCAAGGGAACAAAAAGAATGTTAAAACTTCGACAAAAAGCAGACACATTGAGTAAGTCTCAACTAAGAGATGAGAAGGCTGGCTTCAAGAAATACATCGAAGGACTTTCTCCGATGAACAATGCAGAGTGGCTCTTACAAAAACTGGAGGAATTGAAGACCTGAAATGAATTGGGCTATGCTTTTCATTTGGAGCACAGCAGAAAGACACGTCGCAACGATCTGCTCGCTATCCGTTACAATGATGGCACTATACAGCGGCTTCGCTGCTGCACTATCCCTATCTCTCCTATCGTCGAGCCAGGGCTAGTACAGCGACTCAGGCGCTGTATAGCACCATCATTTTCACTTCTATCGAGGCTATTAAGCACCGTCCTTCGCTCGCTCCGAGAAGAGGGATGGCAGCCGCTATCGACCGATCATAATCTTTCGGCCGATGTGCATTTCTTCATTTGTCAATTCGATCCAGTAGACTCCGTTTGGTAGCTGATCCATCTGAATTTGTATCTGCGCTCCCGGATGCACTTCCTGAAGTACCATCTGCCCTGCTGCATTGAATACACGTACTCCAGTCGAGAGATAATCAGAGATCCCACTTACGGTCAATGCTTCTTGCACAGGATTCGGATACAAGTGAATAGGTTGAGCAGGTTCTACATATTCCGTACCTACTACGGTACCATAATCCTCTGGCAGACGGAAAGGTACGGCCGACTGATCATAGGACAAGATCCGGACATCACTAATTGAGCAGGTATAGTCGTAGCTGAAATCGGCATTCTTCCCTTCCACATTTTCGATCAGTATAAACTCCAGCGCCCCTACGGGCCCAAAGCCGGATCGGTTCTGATGATCTGTTCTCACCAAGGCGATTTCGAAGCTTGGATCATTGAGATCCGGGAAGTGCTTCACAATACTGATCATGTCCACACCAAGTTCACCGAGCCAGCTATTCTCGAAATTGATCATTGCTGTTTCCGGTGTAATGGCGATACCATCATAGTGCAGTGTAAAGGCCAAACCATATACATTAACTGCTGGGAAATCTTCTTCGCCAAATACCACCGGGGCCACTACTTCAGAGCCACCTATGAGCGCTTTCTCTGGAAGATCCACAAACAGGGGAGGATCTTCTTCATTTGTGCTTTCTTCCTGGCCCCCGGTTTTGCCATGGGTTTGGGCATAATTTTGCCACAAGGCCAGCGTGTCGGCCAATGCGACCAGACCATCCCCATCGCAATCTGCATGCTTGAAATTGGCACCACTCAAGAAATCCAGCGACCAATCAACACAGTCCTGACCTTCCCAGTCAATGCTCGGATTGACACGCTGGAAGCCTGTCTCATCCATAGCGATACCGATATTCAAGAGGTCAAAGTTGTCCGCAACACCATCTGAATTAGCATCGCCCGGCCAAACAAGCCCTCCACACACGTAAGGATAGATCACTGCTGAATTGCTACACTCTGCATCTGACAAAGATTGGATCGTTAAAGTAATTTCCGTGTCATCCGGGACTTCAAACTCCAAGGGCAGATCATTGTAGGAAAGAGGTCCAAGTGGGGTATCATCGAGATACATGATATAGGCATCTCCACCTGTATCCACCATATCAAAATCGACACTGATCAATAATTCGAAGTCATTGCATTCCAGCACATCGTAAGTGATATCACCAATAATACATTCTACAGGTGTGCATTCGGGTGCCTGGAAAAAACCTTCGCTTGTACAGTTTTCGTCTGCACTGTCGCTTATGGTAAACTCATAAGCTTCATTGTTCAGATCAAAATCACCCAACATGATCGGCAGTTGATTGTAGTTGAAGCTACCGTAGAACTCGCCATTGATGGCCACATTGAAGAGCTCTGCTGTTTCCACATAGTCCAGGTTCAGGAGTACCTGGAAAGTACAGTCTTCCCAATTCGGCGCTACGGAGAGCGATAGCTCTCCAAGCTCACAGAGAGACTGACAATTGGGGCTGATGAATTCTGTCGCATTGAGACAGCTTTCGCCTTGCGCATCAACAACCTCCAGATTATAGACGCTCTCATCTCCAAACAAGCCACCGATCTCAACCGGAAGTGCCGAATAGGCAAAATCATCGTAGAGATCACCATTGACATAGAGGAAGAAGCCACCGGTAGTGTTTGAATGCTCAAAGTCTAGCAGCGCAGCAAAATTCCCATCATTGCAATCCAGTATATCGACATTAAGTTCGCCAATTTCGCATAGACTGGCAGAGCAATCTATCGGGCCCAGTGAATTGCCCGTACCGCAATAATCGAATTCCACATCGGTCACTTCAAACTCATAGATGGTCTCATTATCACCATCAAATGGGCCCAACTGGATCGGCAGATCGATATAGTCAAAGATGCCATAGTCATTACCATTTCCTTGTACTGTAAAGCTTGAAGATGCGTTATCAGCTGAGAAAAGCAAGCTCACATAAAACTGCCCTTCCTCACAAAGTGTAGGTTGCAGGATGAGATCACTCATGGTGCAGGGCAGTGGGCAATCAGGAGCCGAAAACTCTACACTTGAAATGCAGGAACCATCTTCAGAATCAGAGATGATAAAAGCGTATCCGCCGGTGGCAGGAATATCTGCTACCAGTATTGGTAGGTCTTCATAAAGGTAATTCCCAATAAATCCATTCTGATCGCTCAAACTAAATTGCTCAGAAGGATTGTTTTCGTATTCAAAGGTCAAGTAGGCATCGAAAGTGCCCTCAAAGTTACATTCAGTCTCGAATTGTATCGCCCCAATATCACAGGGCAATTCACAGTTAGGAGCAATGGTCTCAATGCTGCTCTCGCATGAGGAGTTATTCGAGTCGACCACCTGCACTTCATAATTACCTACCAGGCCTTCAATACCTCCGACACCAATAGGCAAAGAGGCATAGTCAAATGTCCCTTGAGATTCTCCAGCTACAAATAGCTCGAAGGAATCAGAAGTATTGGCATATTCAAAGTCCACGAAGAGATTGAAAGAGAAATTGAGGTTACAAACCTGCTCCAGACTTAGCAGTCCGATGGTGCATTCTACTTCTTCGCAGATTGGTGCCGTCACTTCCAGGCTAGTCGAGCAGAAGATATTCTCAGCATCTACCAACTCAAATTCATAAGTAGATTCACCATCCCCTGGGAAAGGCCCGGCGGTGATGTAGTTGCTTCCGTATTCATAGTTTTCGTAGAGGCCACCGTTTACGTACAGCACAAGATATTCAGCACTTGGCGCTTGCACTGCATATCCAATATCAATCATCCACTCACCTGCTTCACATTCATAAAATTCATTGAAGGTGATATCCATGTTACAGGATTCAGATTCGCATAAGACTGGCTGCGTTCCTACAACCGCGCTGCAATCTGCCTCTGCAAGATCTGCTATTTCGAATTCCAGGGCTGTTTCACCATCACCTTCGAAGGGTCCAAGTTCGATAGGAAGATCTTCGTATGAGAAGAGCCCATAAATCTGGCCATTCCCTTGCACCCAAAATCCATTGGAGTTTTCTGGAATATACTCTTGTTCGAAATTAAGCAGTATTGTGTAAGTACCATCCAAACAGTCTCCATACTCGGCTGTCACATCAAAGAGTTGACAGACTGGTTGCTCACATTCTGGTAAGCTAAGTTCTCCAAACAAGGAGCAGTCTACGTTAGATTCGTCAAAGATGGTCAGACCAAACTGCCCACCCATCCCTGGCAAGCCATTGACACTCACAGGGAGGTCGTTATAAGCAAAGTAACCGAGGAAACCCTGGTCACTCTCAATACCAAACAAGCCTTCAGCCCCTTGGTACTCGAATTCCAGGAACACACTAACCGTTCCATCTTCCATACATTCGGGAACCATGTTGAGGTCCCAAATTTCGCATGGAGTCACACATTGTAATGCTTCAACCACAATGCTGGACTGACAATCAGGAAACTCGGCATCCTGAAGTGTGATATCATAAACTGATTCTCCATCGCCGGCCAATGGACCAACGGTAATATAGTTCTGATCACCATAGGGATACTCCTCAAACAGCTCTCCATCTACAAGCACATGAATTACAGAATTAATTCCGGACTGTTCGTATACTACATCAATATAGAACTGATCGCCTTCACAGTCTTCAAAATACTCAAAGAAGGAGACATCCATTGTACAATTGTCCGGACAGGAGTAAGTCAGGAAAGATTCGATAAGACACCCATCATCTTCAGCATCAAATACAGTGATGCTGTGCTCGCCGTTTGTCAAGCTTGGTATAGTAGCGGCAATTCCTTCAAAAGCAGTAAAGAATTCTCCATCCACCCATAGGTGATAAGAGCCGCTGGTATTCTGTCCACTGACAAACACGGTTGCGCTGTAGCTTTCCTCATCTATACATTCATATTGTATTTCGAGCACCTCAATAGAGCATTGGTATTCCTCACAATTTACCGGATCGATTGAAGTCCAGTTTGTACAGTCAGGATTTCCGAGATCAATAATAGAGAACTCATAAATAGTAGAGCCATCCGCATCTAATGGACCGATCAGCCCAGGAAGATTGTTGTAGGCAAATAATCCATAGTTAGTACCATTGCCTTGCACTGTGTATCCGTTTGAATTTGGAGGCAGTCCACTGAAGTCAAAATCAATTTCGACAAAGAACTCACCCTCTGCACATTCGATCACTGAGGCAAGCACATCGGTAATTTGACATTCTTCAACTTGACACTCCGGAGCACTTTGGAAAAGATCCCGCTCGCAGGAAGTAAGTTCACTATCGAAGATTTTCCACAAGTAGTTTTCTCCATTTGCCTCTAAATTGAAAATCGTTACTGGCAGGACCGAATAGTTGTAATAGGCGAGAAAACCTTGATCATTTTCAATTCCAAAAATGTTGCTAACAGGATTAGCAACTTCAAAGTCAATGAGGATATTAAAGGTCCCGTCATCGTTGCATTCCACCTGATACTCTGGAGCAGCAATCTCGCAATCCTCTACAATACAATCCAGCGCATCGACAACCACAAAACCGTTGCAATCCGCTCCGTTGGACACAAAAATCTCGTAGAAGGATTCTCCATCACCAGAGAAGCCTCCTAGTGGGAAAGGCAAATCTTCCAAGGTAAACTGCACTTCAATTCCAGTATTTGTCTCTAGCAGGAATTCAACCTCTTGTGGACCATCGTAATTCAAGTCCACTAGAATATTGAAAGTCCCGTCTTCATTGCAAGAACCAACATCAGCAATCACATCCAAAATCCCACAAGGCTCTTCTATGCAATCAACTGGACCCAGATCGACAAACTGTTGACAAGCATCAATTCCAAGATCTACTATTCCAAACTCATATGCCAATTCACCGTCAGCGGCCAAAGGTCCAAGCTGAATAGGCAGCTCGGAGTAGGAGTATGTTCCATAATCCTGCCCATTACCCAAAATACTAAATCCCTCTTCTGAGACATTGCTATAATCGAAATCTATGATTGCATAGAATTGCCCTTCAATACAGTCCACAACATCCACAGCCAAAGCATTAATACTGCAGTCCTCGGTACTACAATTTGGTGCTTCAATAATCACGGCATCGAAGCAGCTCTCATTATCACTCTCTGTGACTACAAGGTTTATGTTACCCCCCGTTCCCTGATCAAAGTTCTCGATGGTCAAAGGAAGATCTTCTAACAAGAAGAAACCTACATATGTTGAACCATCATAAACATCAAAACCTGCGGAGCTGAGATTTTCGTAATTGAAATTCATCAAGAGATCATAAGATCCGTCTTCGTTACAGTCCTGTGCAACTGCTTCCAGGCCATAGATTTCACAATTCAATTCGCAGTTAACTGGGTCCAATTGATAACCGACGGCACAACCAAAGTCATCCGAATCTACAGCGATAAATTGGTACTCTTCACCATTACCCTCAAATGGACCGTAGGTAGCCCAAAGATTGCTGTATAAATCTGTAGTGTAGATAACACCATTGACATAGAGATCAAAGGAGTCACTTTGAGGATTTACATAATCGAAAGTCACGTCAATCATAAAGGAGCCCTGCTCGCAAGGATGGGCTTCAACGATCATATTACTCAATGCACATTCCTCTGTCTGGATGCAGTTGGGTGCAATCAATTCATACAATTGGTTACAAGACTCCTGCTCTGCGTCAAGCACCAGAAAGTTATATTGTGATCCATTCGCTTCAAAAGGACCAAGGGTGACATAAAGGTCTTCATAGCTATACTGCTCGTAGACCTCACCATTCACTATGACCACAAAACTGTTTGATGTTGTATTTTGATATGCAAAGGCCAGATCCACTAAAAAGGATTGCCCATCGCATTCGTAAGCTTCAACAATAAGATCCGAAATCACACAGTCTTCCTGAGGCTGGCAATCCGGCACTTGTAATTCTGTTTCGACGGCACATTCATAGAAGTCGTTTACGGCAATTGTCAATCCGTGTACCGCTCCATCACCGGGGGCAAAATGTTGTAGACTCACTGGTAAATCAGCGAAAGCCATGAACTCGACTGTTTCCCCATCATAAAAGATCTCGAAAAACTCATTGGGTACTCCTGAGTATTCAAAATCCAGAATCAGCGTATAAAACCCATCTTCATCACATTCTCCAAACTCGATAAAAGGGGCTCCAATTTCGCAGTTGCTTGAGATACAATCCGGCGCTAAAACTTCCCCGTAAGTAAAGCAGTCTCCAAATTCAAGATCAATAATTTCAAAGCCATAACTATTGCCATTTCCTTCGAAGTTTTCCAGTACTATTGGCAAATCTTCATAGGCAAAAGTCCCAAAGTTTGTGTCGACTCCATTAGTGACTTGAAAACTTCCTGAAGCATTGTCAGCAAGAAGATTGAGCACCACATCAAAGGAATAATCTTCTGCACATGGTCCTGCACTGAGCGATAGTTCATATAGGTTGCATTGCTCAACTTCGCAGTTCACTTCTCCGATTCCAATATCTTCTGCGCAGCCATCAAATTCGCTGTCATAAACCACCAATTCGTAAGCCAATCCAGTATTTGCATCTAGTGGACCGATGGTAATTGGCAAGTCCAAATAGTTAAATATCCCGTACTCATTACCATTTCCAAACACCTCAAAGCTACCAGAGGTACCAGCAGAAGCAAAGTCCAGCAGGAAGTAAAATTGGCCTTCCGAACATTCTATTACTTCCGGCACCAATGTACCAATGGCGCAATTTGGCTCCCCACATTCGGGAATCCCGATCACCATTTCGCTGTGGCAGAATTCGCTTGCAAAGTCGTGGACCAACAAACTCATTTCTTGACCATTTCCTGGAATGCCATCCACAACAACTGGTAAGTTCTCATATTGATATGGACCATCCAATTCTCCATCGAGATACAGCAGGAATGACCCGGTTACTGGATTTGTATATTCGAAGTCGAGCACAAAACTGTACATACCATCCGCGTTGCAGCCCATTCCATCAACGAACAATTCACCGATCTCGCATGGACCTTCTCCGCAACTGATCGGGCCGATACCCGTGAAACCAGTACATTCAGAATTTTCAATATCTGCCACAATAAATTCATAGATCATCTCTCCATCTCCATCGAATGGACCAAGTGTAATGTACGGC
>JAHDDV010000154.1:0-1323 GCA_020629205.1 Chitinophagales bacterium
CAACAATCAACAATCAACAATCAACAATCAACAATCAACAATCAACAATCAACAAAGCAAAACCATGTCCCAACAAAAACCAAACTACAAAGTCCCCTTCATAGCCCTAACCGTGCTCTTTTTCCTTTGGGGTTTCATCACAGTGATAGTAGATGCCTTCATTCCTCGTCTTAAGGAAGTATTCGAACTAAGTTATGCAAAGGCAGGGCTTGTTCAGGTGGCTTGGTTCCTTGCCTATTTGCTCATAAGTATTCCTGGTGGAAAGCTGGTCTCGAAAGTGGGTTATAAACGCGGGATTGTCATTGGATTGATCATCGCAGCGCTTGGTTGTCTGCTGTTTATTCCGGCAGCGTCCTTTAGGATGTTTGGTTTCTTTCTGCTGGCCTTGTTTACTTTAGCGGGAGGCATTACCATACTGCAGGTAGCGGCCAATCCTTTTGTGTCAGTTCTTGGAGACGAAGAGACTGCCTCGAGTCGACTCAACTTGTCGCAAGCATTTAATTCATTAGGTACAACTCTTGCGCCCATTCTCGCAAGCGCCTATCTGCTCAGTGACACCATCAAGAGTTCGGATGAGATAGCAGGCTTAACAGCCTCTGCCAAAGAGGTGTATTTTGCTGCAGAGGCAGCGGCCGTTCAGAGCCCATTTCTCGTCATTGGTGTTTGTCTCCTGATCTTGTCTGGCATATTTGCCATCTTCAAATTACCAAAGATACTTGATGCGAACACCGGCAATAGTTATGCCGAGGCGCTACAGTTTCCAAACTTAAAATTCGGAGTGCTTGCTATCTTCGTCTACGTCGGTGCAGAAGTGGCTATAGGTAGTTATCTGGTCAATTACTTCATGGACATGAACATGGTTCCGCTCATCATGGAAAATGATTTTACAAGGGGACTTGCAGCTTTTGTGGCTGATACATTTCAAGGAAAAGACTTAAGCAAGATTGACAATAAAGCCATCGTCGGGACCTTTGTGATCTTCTATTGGGGAGGTGCGATGATTGGTCGATTCTTAGGTTCTGTTTTGACTCAGATTTTCCCAGCCGCTCGTGTGCTCACAGTTTTCTGTATTGGAGCTGTAACTATGCTGACTGTCACTATGTTGACTAGTGGTTTTACAGCCATGTGGGCAGCATTGGCGGTAGGTCTGTTTAACTCTATCATGTTCCCAACAATCTTTACGCTCGCCATTGACGGGCTTGGAAGTTACAAACCGGAAGGATCTGGCTTGCTTTGTTCTGCTATCTTTGGAGGGGCTGTCATTCCACCTTTGTATGGAGTGATTGTCGATTCTGCAGGATTCAAACCAGCTTTCATTTTGCC
>JAHDDV010000154.1:1423-12132 GCA_020629205.1 Chitinophagales bacterium
AGTCAGGTTGATCGAAAGTATAATTTGGTGAATCCGCCGGTTGTTTTTGAGCTTTAGTGTCTACCGTCTGGTCTTCAGTCCATTGTTATTGCTTGACGAGCCGCAGCCCAGTCTCCATTGAGTCTTCTACATTTAAGATGTAAAGGCCAGCAGACCAAGTGCTCGTGTCAAGACGTAGTGAAGTCATTGGTGAATTTTCGTTGAGGTCTTTTATGGCAATTACACGACCTTGAGAGTCACATACTTGAAGCAATCCAGATGAAGGAAGATTATCTATTTGGATATGGTTTTGAGCGGGTTGTGGATACGCAAGTAGAGTGGGAGCAGTTATCTTACCATGCAATGCAGTACTTTGTACAATTGACTGGCTGTATACCAGAATCTCATTGGTGACTGATACACCCACATATTCGGGAATGTTGTCTCCATCCAAATCAGAAATGGCATAGGTGCCCTGGAGGAATCTATCAAAATTCAAGGGCTGGAGTAGCCAAGTTTCAGCATACTCATCGTATTCCAGGATCTTCTGATTGAGTATTAGATTCATCTGCCCATTAGCGTTGAAGTCGACGTTCGCGGGTGTAATGCGACTTGCTGGATCATTTGAGTTATAGATCAAATTTACCGACAAGTCTTCCTGCTGTTGGTAGATGTATCTTCCTGATTCTGAACCGATGAACACGTCAGGAAGACCATCCCCTGTAAAATCTCCGGCTATACCAGAAGTAGAGATAGATTCTAGTCCTACATCTATACTAAAGATTGGCTGTTCTTCAAGTCCTTCTTCTTGCTGGAGGTGTAGCTGGAGAATACCGCTAAAGGTATACACTAGAAGGTCAGGTAGCTCATCTTGATTCCAATCGATTACCTGGCTAAATCGAGTATAAATGGATGATGGTACTGCGATGTAAGGAATGGCTGTTATCGCTTCAGGCACTGGCCAGATACCCGTTCCATCGTTGAGTATGACCTTAAAACGAGGCATCAAATCATTGATGAGCACATCTACCAGACCGTCTTGATTATAGTCCATCAGCTGCATACGACCGCCGCCCAGTTCGGACTGTAAGATGGTCTCGGCTGCAAGCAGTGATCCTTCGGTATCAAATGAGACACAAAACAAGGCAAATATTCCATTCTTGGACGAAAGGCAAATATCATCGATTCCATCTCCGCTTAAGTCTTCGAATTGCAAGAAATGATACTCTGCCAAACCTTCGTAGACCAGTTCTGGAGGTAGAAGACTTCCACTGCCATCACTCCAGGATACAAGTAGGTTACGATCTGGGCTACTGATGATGACCAGGTCCTGATGACCATCGTTATTTAGATCGGCAGATTTTAGTTCTTGCACATTAAGTAGATCAAGTTCAAAAATGCTATGGCTGCTCACGGAGTCGTTCTCAAAACTATAGTATGCGATTTTCTCATAGATTGCAGAGCTGTGTAAAACATCCTGCAGTCCATCTGCATCATAATCTGTGACTAGTCTTTTGGTATGGTTCAATAAAGCTAAGGTCTCAGGGTCTTCTGCGATGATCAATCCTCCATCCGGTCGACCAAAATACCAGTAGGTGTGTTCTGTATTTTGCATCAAGGCATCTGCGAAGCCATCACCGTTGATGTCTACCAATTGAATGATTCTTCCCTGTAATGGGTCTGTGAAACTTTGAGCAGAGAATTGCATGCTGTCTGCTTGTATCATCGCAGTAAGCTGTCCATCACTTGTGCTGGTCCAAAAATCCACGAGTCCGTCATTGTTGTGGTCAAAGAGCTCTAAGCTGTATGATTGCTCTTGTTCTATATCGGGAATCGGGTTAATCGAAAATTCAAGCCCGTCATTTGTCGAATAGTAAATCACTGTCTCGCTCGATCCTAAACATAAGATATCCATTCGCCCATCTTGGTCAATATCTGCTAGTCGAGGAGATTTGATGGTCCGAGGGCTGCTTTCCTCGACTCGTACCCAGTTCTCATCCAATCCATTGTTGAATATTACATTGATAAACTCATAGTAATGCCCTCCCCAATATTTGGTATCAACAGCGACTAGATCTAAATCTCCATCCTCATCCACATCTGCTAATCCAGTGACATCACCAGGGTCAATACTTGCAGTTGTAGGCATAAACTCAAAGTGACCGCTTCCATCATTGAGGTATTGCCAGATACTTCCATTGATGATGGCTAGAAAGTCAAGGTCACCGTCAGCGTCAATGTCCCCTTCTATGGCATATTGCATGTGGTATGCGGGATCCCGAAATGTTTCCGAAACTGTTTCACCATTTTCTCTTTCGATATACGAATCCGAAAGCAGATAGTCATCATCTCCGTCCGAATCGAAGTCTGCTGCAATCAGGTATACTCCCGGAAATGGTTCAGGTGCGTACACAGTTTGCTCCAGGATCATTTGGGCCGAAGTGGCTGAGGTAAGTAGTAGTAAGGAGGCAAGCAGCAGGCTAAAGCGGATCATGCGATTGTGTTTTGATCTTGTTCATACAGGTATCGCAATAATATACACTTGTGACCATGTTGCTTAAGACCAAATGGGTGGTTTTTAGGCTTCAATCTCTTTAAATGGCAGCGCTATGGTTTTCAGAGTCAGGCCATTAGGTGTTTTGATCTCGACAAAAGTTTCAGCATCCTTGTGGAAGTCAGCATCTTCCAGCTCTTCGATCTCCAGGATGGGGGCAAAGCAAACATCTTTGCCTTTGAGCATTGCCGTCCATTGATCGCGCGTCTTGGTTTTGAAGAGGGCTTCTACATCTGTTTTGTCAAAAACGTGAACGGAGAGGGCCAGTTGGCTGTCGCGTTTCCAGTCGGGACGATCGACGATCTCGCAGAAGTTGTTCCAGAACTTCAGTTCAAGAGCGGCTAAGGAGATCCACTTATCATCCATGCATTGATAGGCAGCGTAGCTAACCAGCACTTTACCGTTGATCATGCTGAACTGTTCATGAGACATTTCTCCGGAGTGGATGCTGTATGGGACAGCCAGTAGCGGACTCACCGATGCAGCAAGTGGAACATTGTAGCAGCCTCCTTTGCCCCTCCGAATTTGTTTTATTAAGGCGGATTGAATGGCGATCACAGCCATATAGGCGCCACCGATGTCTGCAATTTGAAAGCCGGGCACTACCGGTTTTCCAGTGTCGTCTTTTTGTAAACCCATCAAGCCGCCATAGGCTAGATAGTTGAAATCATGGCCTGCTTCCGATTGATAGGCTCCTGCGCTGGAGTATCCGGTCATACTCACGTAGATTAAGTTAGGATTGATCTCTCGGAGCTTCTCGTATCCGAGTCCCCAGGCATCCATAGCTCCCGGTCTAAATTGCTCTACCAAGACATCGGCTGTTTCGATCAACTGGAGGACTTCCTGGTGGCCAGCAAGACTATTATAGTCTATGTTCAGGCATTGCTTGTTGTGGTTGAGCTGATGGAACAAGGTGCTGGCTCCATCTATCTGCGGTCCCATAAACCTTGCATAGTCCATTCGCTTTGGACTTTCGATTTTGATGATCTCAGCACCCATTTGAGCGAGTAAATGCGTGCATACCGGTCCTGGTAAAAGTCGGGTGAAGTCGACTATTTTGATTCCTTCAAGTAGATTCATCTGCTGAATGGCTCGTGATGGGCAAGAATTGGCTGCCAGGTTTATTTCTTCAGACTGGCCGCAAAGGCTTTTAGCCCTGCTTGTACAAATGGATCGCCCCAATCTGCAGCAATGACATTGACCATGGCTTCCATATCGCGGTCTACGATATCCAATAGTTCTTTTCGTAAATATCCTTTGGTTCGGATGTATACTGGGGCGTGTACTCGCAGCACTTTAGCCATATGTTTCTTAGCTTTTTCAAGTACCTCCTCTACTTCAACGGATTCATTGATAAGCCCTTCTTCGAGGGCTTCGTCACTGCCCATCAAGCGTGCTTGTTGGATGTTTTCCCATGCTTGACGTTTGCCAGCGTGATAGGCATAGATGTCGCAGAGCAATTCGGGAATCTGCATAGACATTTTGAATTCATGCATGCCAATTTTGTGCTTATCTCCCCGACCCATGACGCGGTAGTCTGCTGTCAAGGCCAGAATAGTGGCCCCAGCAGGCGCATAACCGGTGATTGCACAAACGAAGGGCTTCGAGAAGCGCACCATGTGCTGACATAGCATCAGATATTGCCGCCAAAACTCCTTGCATCCTTCTACGCCAATGGTCGCTAAATGAGCCACATCAAGACCTGCACTGAAACAATGGTCCCGGCCGGTGAGTATTAGCCCTTTGACCGCATTATCGGCGTCTGCGTTTGCGAAGACCTGATTCAGGTCTAGCAGCATTTGCGTGTCAATAGCGTTGACTTTGCCGTGATCCAGCAAAACCTGCAATACTCCTTCTTCGTTGCTGAGTTTGAGCGTTTCCATTTCGTATAATTTTGAGCACAAAAATAATCAAATAGCTGATGGATGGCTTCAAACTTTGCTAATTCTGAATATCTTGGCCAAAGAAACTACTTACTATGAAAATTAAGGCGGATCAAAAATTTGAGCAGGACGTAGATGCGATCTACGCAAGCTATATTGACAAAGACTTTATCAAAGCCAAGCTGGAGGCCGCTGGCGACCGCAATGTAAAGGTGAAGATAAAGCGCGATGGCGAGAAGGTGAAAGTTGTCACGACCAGGGAGGTGAAGACTAATCCTCCCGGCTTTCTAAAGCGATTCCTAAAACCTTGGAACAAACTCACCCAAACAGAGGTCTGGAAGGGAAGTGAAGGAGGGCCCTACAAGGCTAAAATCCAAATTGAAACAGAGGGTCTTCCAATCGAAATATTTGTAAAAGTGAAGTTAGAAGGAAAGAAGAAGGGAGGGAGTGCCGTAGATATTTCGACTGATCTGGACTGTTCTGTGCCACTAATTGGAGGAAAGATTGAAAAGGTCGTAGGGGCCGAGAGTAGCAGAGGCCTGAAGCGGGATCTGCGCTATGTGGCTGAACATGCCTGAGCCTTATGTTTGTAGCTTGAGATGGAGATGCTCCTTCCTGGGATCAATGGCAATCTGCACTTGATCAGCTTCGATTCAGTTGCAATATGCCAGGACGAATTGATGTTGCCACGGCCGAAAGGCGGTGATCAATAGCCCTGATAGAAACGGAAATGCAAGTGCACTGAGCGCCTGACTGTGCCGCTGATGTGGGCTCGACGATAGGAGAGACCGCAGCAGTGGATACAGGAAGCAGCGAAGTGTGCTTGCATTGGAGTGGATAGCAGGCAGCATTTAGCGCGCGTTTATCTGCTGGGCTCCAAAAGAAAAGCAAACATTTCAACAGCCCTATTGTCAGCTTTGAGCATCCGTCTGCGCATTGAGACGCTCCATTCTCTTTACGATCGGTATCCACACGATCAGACAAGCTGCCACTGTTATCCACTTTTCTGTGTTCGTCAGTCCGCCGACGATGAGGGGATAGAAGAAGGCGATGTTGCCAAGTGCGTGGAAACAGGCAGCAGCAGCGATGGACTTTGTTGCTTTGAGAATCTCGCCGATTCCGGCACTTGCTGCAATCAGTAGTAGACAAATAGTCAGATTGGATCTCAGGTCAGTATTTCCTCCGGAGCGGAGGAAGAACCAGTGCCAGAGATACCAAATGAGTCCTATTACGATATAGGATAGCCATTTGTTATTCAATATTTTCAGTTCTTCCTGCATGTATCCTCTCCATCCATACTCTTCTAGTAAGGCATAGATTAAGACCTGGAAGCCCAGGAATAATCCAAAGAGATTGACATGTATGTTTTGGGCGTTGAAGACACCAAATATGCTTAGGCAGATGATTGGAACGGCGAGCATGATTGCAATTAGCCTCCCGTGTCCTCCAGTAAGGGAGCTGCTCAAGTTTGGTATTCTGGGCCGGAGAATCAAAGCCATGATTAAAGTACCTAAAGCGGGAGCCCAGCCTAGTAGGAGGCTCAGAAGGTATGGCCAGTCTTGTGAGAGTTGTGCAAAGGGTCGATGTACAAATACGAAGTATGACCATACCAAAGATAGGCAGGCGAATAGGCTAAGACGTCCGATTGTTTGGGTTGACATGTATGCTGCGGTTATGGTAAGCTAAAGATAATGATCTGGCTTCATCTCTTTGAATTTCGTTCAATTGGAATGTTGGGTTAATAGAGGTTTCGACTCATTTAGTTGTATGGTCTATTTTGGTAATCCTGTTGTTTGGTCACGGCATCTGGAAATTTCGTAGTATCTTAATAGTCCTAGATTGCATCCCCAATGAAAATCCTTGTTCTACATGTATTTCTACTTTGCCTTTTCTATGGCTTGAGTGCCCAAGGTATAGCCGAGAAGCAGGTTTCAATGCGTTACGAGCAGTTGTCACTTGGGCTGATTTTGGAGGACCTGTCCGAGCGATATTCCATAAATTTTTCTTATCCGCAAATGGATCTTGGTATTCCTCAAAGTATTGATTTTGAAGGAGGTATGGATGAGGGTTTGCGTATGCTGTTTAGGGCTGCGGGAATTGAGCATCGATGGATTGGAGATCAAGTAGTACTGAAGTTTAAACGAGCGATCGGGCGTGCTGTGAAGGGGCAGGTTGTGGATATGCATAACAAGATACCGCTCATCGGAGCTACTATCTGGGTCTTGAACTCTGATCCGGTAGTAGGGGCTAGCACCGATGAGGATGGCTATTTCAGGATTGAGGGCTTACCGGTAGGGAGATATGACTTTAGGATACAATACCTTGGATATGAACCTTCAGATCATCGGCAATTATTGGTGTCCTCAGGCAAAGAAGCCTTTGTGGAGGTAGAGCTGCGTGAGTCTGCGATGTCGCTTGGAGAAATTGTGGTGGAGGTGGAGCGTGATCCTGGTGATCCCATAAACGACATGGCTGGTCCCACAGCCAATTCATTTACAGTAGAACAGACACAGCGGTTTGCGGCGGCAATTTCGGACCCGGCTCGAATGGTGCAATCCTATGCGGGGGTATCCAATGGAGGGGATGATCTCTCGAACGAGATAGTTATCCGGGGTAACGGATCACGTGGTCTCTTATGGAAAGTTGATGGAATAGAGGTGGCCAATCCGAATCACTTCGGAGGACTTGGTGCAGGTGGAGGCAGTGTCAGTATGCTTAGTGCTGCTACGGTATCTGATTCTGATTTTTATACTGGAGCATTTCCTGCTGAGTTTGGTAATGCTTTGACGGGTGTATTCGATATGCGCTTACGCAATGGAAACAAGGATAAGCGGGAGCATAGCCTAGTCATTGGCAATCTGGGTTTGGAAGCCTCCACAGAGGGCTATGTTTCAAAAACTTCAAGGGCTTCCTATCTATTGAATTATCGATATTCTACTATTGAATTGTTGAAAGGTTATTTGACGAGTCTAGGCGAACAGTCTCCCGCTTACAGAGATTTGACTTTCAAACTGAACATACCGACAGAAAAGCATGGTTTGTTCAAGTTGTTTACACTGAGAGGTAACAATCAGACTACCTTGACAGCGAACCGAAATCATGAGAATTGGGAGAGCTTTGGTGATGCGGTGGATGTATTGGATGAACAGCGATTAGGGGTTGTAGGATTGAGCCATCGATATCTTTTTTCTGACAATTCTTATTTGACAACAACTTTGTCATTGTCTGCTTACAAATATTATGACTTAACCGAATTATTGACTCCGATAGGAGAGGCTTCTTTTCAAGTCGATACGATTGATGAATCAAAGTTCTATAATGACGATTATGCCATTGCTATGCACTATAATAAAAAGTTCAATGCTCAAAGTGTCATGCGTGCTGGATCGACATTTACACACAAACGATATAGTTATGACTATCTGAGTTGGGAGGCGGAATTTGATGCGAAGTCCTTTCTTCGCAGTGAGGGAAATACAGGATTCTTACAGACTTATGTGCAACATCAGTACAGGATAAGCGATCGATTTGAGTTGCATTCCGGCCTTCACTTTTCGTATCTGTTGCTAAATAATACCTTTGGAATAGACCCGCGAATCTCCTTCACTTATGCTTTGAAATCGGATCAAGATTTATCTCTATCTCTGGGGCTTCATTCCAAGCCAGAACATGCCAGTACCTATTTTATTGAGCGAAGAGACCAAGTAACAGAGGGGGAAGTCTTGACTTATCCAAATATGGACTTGCCAATGTCAAAGGCGATTCACTTAGTTGCTGGTCATAAAGTGGAGCTGAATGAGCAGCTATATTTTAAGTCGGAGGCTTATTTTCAATATCTGTTTGATGTGCCCGTGTCGGAGGATCCGAGAACAGGCTTTTCGGTATTAAATACGGAAGACGTGTTTGATATTGTGTATGGCAACCGAAGAAGTACAGTCGACCTTAGCCCGGGAGGAAAGGGCCGGAATTACGGCATTGAGTTGAGTATAGAGAAGATATTCTCTGATGGATATTATTATTTGGTGAATACCAGCCTTTTCTCCTCAAAGTATGCAGGAGTAGACAATAGATGGTATCACACCAGAATGGCCAGCAATGCTTTGTTCAATGCTTTGTTTGGTAAAGAGTGGCAATTTGGAGCCAGAAAGCAGATCGTTTTTGCTTGTAATACCAAGTTTACATTTTACGGAGGAGTGCGTGACAACCCAATCGACGTACAGGCTTCTATTGAGGCTGGAAGGCAGATCACTGTACCTCTGCAATATTATGAAGCCAGACTTCCGCCTTATATTCGCTTCGATCAAGGGCTTTCGGTGAAATTTAATGCAAGAGAAACCACACATACGATTGCTCTCGATGTACAAAATGTCTTTAATAGATACAATATATACAACCGGTACTATGATGATGTGGCTGAACGGCTGATCGATGAGAAGCAAAATGGTGTGATACCATTCTTCTTTTATCGCTTTGAGTTTAGTTACTGATGGACAGGAGGCGCAAACAGTTTTTTAACACATTCAAACACCTATTAACCGCACACAGATGAAACCGACAGCACTAATCTCAACAGTTTCCCTTTTAAGCTTCATCCTCCTTGCTCCCCGCCTCTGTGCCCAACCCTTTCACTTTAACTGGGCCCAACATATTGGAGGGAGTGATACTCAGGAAGGAAAAGCTCTTTGCATTGATTATGAAGGCAATGTGGTCGCAGCTGGGGCCTGGACAGGCAATATCGATTTTGATCCACCCAACATGCTCGATACGGCCAGTGTGAATAGAAGTAGCATCTACCTTAGTAAATATGATCGAGAGGGGGAGTATCTCTGGTCCAAGCTTTTTCCGAGTCTCGGCTTTTATCCAGTGGAAGTGGTAGATGTGGAAACAGACGGACAAGGAAACATCCTCATGACAGGATTATATGATGCTAATTTTGATCTCGATCCCGATCCAGATTCCGAGGTGCTAACAAGTGCTGGCGGTGTTGAAGACGTATTCCTTGCCAAGTACGATGGGGAAGGAAACTACCTCTGGTCGGTGCAATTGCGAAGTCAGGGGGCGGGGAGAAATCTGGTTCGTGACCTGGAGATTGATACTTTGGGGAATGTCTACGTTGCAGGAGCATTTGAGCAGACGGTCAACTTTGATCCCAACGGAAGTGGCTTCGAGATTTTTGGATCGAGCAATTCGATTTTCATCGCCAAGTATTCAGCGGATGGTGATTTTATGGATATGCATTACACTTATAGTCCGGGAGCGACCGACAGCACGCCCTATGACATTGCTTTAGATGGTGATTTTAATGTTTATCTGGCTGGTGATCTGTACAGCAATGACTTTCACGTAGATGGTTTTAATTACCCTAATGGTCCAAATCTTGATGGAAATGGCTTTGGCGACATATTGTTGATGAAGTTTGATGCAGCACTTGACCCGGAATGGTGGCATTTCTTCGGTACCCAGGATCGGGAGATTGCCTATGCAATGACGATTGATGAGCAGTCCAATATCTACATCACGGGTACATTTGAGTCCGAGATTGATCTTGATCCTTCACCGGATACAGAGTGGTTGTTGACCAACCCTGAGCAGTCCTGGGCCAATGACTTGTTTATTGCCAAATATTCGGCTAACGGTGATTTGCTCTGGGCAAAGGAGTTTAGTGGAAACGGTACCTGGGGCAAGGGAATAGATCTTGGTCCTGAGGGATTGCTTTATGTAGCATTCCAGTTGAATGCAGAAGTGGCATTGAACCCTGGATTGGATTCCTTGACTGTGTCTGCGCCGCAAGGTGGAATTGCCATTGCCAGTTTGGATCGTGAAGATGGCACTACACTGGATTATGAGGTCTTTGATGGCTTTGCTTTTCAAATGCAGCAGGCTGCCATGGATATTGATGCTAGCGGAAACTTCGCCTTTACACAGTCCTTTTTTCAGCCGGCCGATATGGACGGCAGTGAGGATGCTAGCTATGAGCTCACATCGGTAGATGGTTATGATGCTTTTCTGGTCTATTATTCTCGATGGCCGGTGTCTGTGGATGACATAGCACAAGGGTTGGAATACAGCGTCTATCCAAATCCAACATCAAATGCCTTTGCTTTCAAAGAACAGCTCCCAATTGGTGCGAGACTTAGTCTAACAGATCCTAGCGGGCGACTGCTACATGAACAACTGATCGAAGATCAGCCTGTTGCTGTACCAGCTGGCTTGGCTAATGGTTCGTATCTTCTCCAGGTCCTGGGGGAAAAGGGGTTGGTGTTGGTGGAGGATTGGATTCTGATACAGCGGTA
>JAHDDV010000155.1:0-6664 GCA_020629205.1 Chitinophagales bacterium
CAAAGACGGACTGATCGAGTTTCAGTATGTCAATCCTAATTATAGGCTCCGTTTGGCTACGTCAGGAGAAGAATCAGAAGCTGAAGTACCTATGGCATACTTTGGTGAAATATGGACGACCTGTTGGTGACTAGTTTTGTGGAGAATGGAGAATGGAGAATGGAGAATGGTGAGTGCATGGTACCTGATGATTGTCTAAGGAGCAAGGATAGCTAGGGGTCAATTCTATCGAAATCATGAATCCCTCGAAGCTAAGCGTGACGTCAGACTAGTGGTCCATCCCAAAAATAGGTGATATCCTAAAATGAGCTTATTTTTTCGTCAGCCGATGCGTGAGGCGGGATAATAGCCATAGCTACTAGACCAACGAGCAAAGAAGGATGGCGGAAAAAGAAGCCATTTGAGGGTCACCTGTTTTTGGGATGGACCACTAGCTTAGTCGTAGGCTGCAAATTGCATTTATGGTGGATTGTGTTATTGCTACACCGTAGAAGCGTTTTAAATGCTTACAAGCAGCGTTTTGAGCCTTGGTTCCGTCTGTATTGTACGAAAGTGTCAGCCAAGTCACCTCGCAGGGCAATAAGGCAGGGCAAGGCCAGATAAAAGTGATGATGCTGCTTGATCGCAGAAATGTACTAGAACCCCAATTCTGAAACAATGAAGTACTTATTAATTCTTTTCCTAATCATCTTGAGTTTTGAGTCGAGCTTTGCTTGCATGTGTATTTGCAGAGAAGTCTGTGACGTGCTGGAAGCTACTAGTGACGACGAAAAAACGCTGGTATTCAGGGGCAGCTTTATAAAAGAGGTAGTGATTTCTCCGAGCACTTCACTTATGCAATATAGTGTTGACGAGATTTATCGGGGAGATGTGGTGACACCATTATCCCCATACTATGAAACTGGCGCTTTTGTAAATACGATGGAGGCGGTATGGTTGGTTTCAGGAATTAGTGTTAGTTGTGATAGAACTCTTGACCACTCAGATGGCATTTTCATAGTTTCCTATCAGGGGGCGACGCAAGGTCACTCATTGATAGGCTATCGGCCGACTATTTGCCGGCAGGATCGCTTTTACATTGCGCAGAATCATATCGTTAAAGGTGTTTATCCATATGAGGATTTTGTCATGGTGTTATGGGAGTTTGAAGACCTGCTGCGCTATGGCTGTTATTCAGAGGCTTCGGACACTAAGCAGGATCTGATCTTAACACCAAATCCGGTGACTGATATCGTTGATCTGCAGTTAGTCCTACCTGAAGACAATTGGTCGTTTATACTCTTTGATTGCACTGGCCGCGAGCTCTTATTGTTTCAAGAGACATCGATCAACTTGCAGAACCTCGCCACAGGGGTCTATTTTATCGTTGCTACCAATGGTAAGAAACGACGAAGTAAAAGGCTGGTGAAGCTCTAACTGTAGCTACTGAACAAGGATTCCTTAATCAAAAAAAGTGCTTATATTGAAGGCTCATAATTCAGTGATAATTGAAATAACCCTTCTTTTATGAGTATTCGCTTAGCCCGTACCAATCCTGAGATTAGAAAACTTTCCTTAAGCCAACTGAAAGGCAAATGGACCGGACCAGTGCTAGCCGCGTTGGTTTATATGGTCATTTCAAACGCCTTGTCTTACATTCCAATTCCGGGAACAAGCATCAATCTATTTGGTGATGGTGCTTATGGATCTGAGGTGCAACTACCCATTTTATCGACCTTGCTCGGGGGCGCCCTTGCGATTGGAATCTGCCTGTATCATTTAAGACTAGCCAGAAATGAAAACCCAAATATAGGGACGCTCTTTGAAGGATTTAACCAGTTTGTTCAATCCATTATTGCTATGGTTCTGATTTCATTGATCACGATCATAGGAATGGCTTTGCTGATTGTGCCCGGAATCATTGCATCATTAGGCCTTAGTCAGACATTCTTTATCATGGCTGACAATCCAGGCATTAATGCCATTGACGCAATGAAGCAAAGTTGGGAAATGACCAATGGCCATAAGTGGACTTTGCTTAAACTTGGTTTGAGTTTCTTACCCTGGGCAATCCTTACCATCTTCACCCTCTTCATCGGTATGCTTTGGCTGATGCCCTATGCCTATCTGAGCTTCGCCAATTTCTACCTGCAATTGAAGGGACATGAACCGGAGATCAGGCTAGAGGATCATTTGGTTTAGAATGGCTGACATGTGATGGGCTCTTTGCTGTTATTGCTGCTGTTTCAACTTTCCGAGTTGCCTTATATTGATTTTGTATCTTTGTGATAAGAAAACAAGATTGCAGCCGGACTGCTTAATTGCAAATAAGATCACTATGACCTTCAGATTGACACTATTGGGCTTACTACTTTCCATAGTATGCCTAGGCCAAAGTACGCAAAATTTTATAGACATAAACCCTGGGGGCTATGATTCAAATGCCTTTCGGGAATACACCAATGAGCTGCTGGCTACCGATGATTACCTGTACTTCTTTGCCGATGATGGCACGCATGGATATGAACTTTGGAAATCAGATGGTACTGTCTCGGGTACCGAGCTAGTCAAAGATGTCAACCCTGGGCCAGCAAGCGGCTTTGATCCTTCGATCAGTGATTTAGAAGGTTTCATTTTTGATCTTGGAGATCTGGTGGTATTCATGGTTGATGATGGAGAGCATGGTAACGAACTCTGGACCACAGACGGTACAGAAGCAGGTACTGCCATGCTACTTGATATCTATCCCGGATCATTTTCAGGTATCGGTCTCAGTACTGCCTATGGTGCTAAGGTCATGGATGGCATCCTGTACTTTCAAGGAAGGGATGAGGAGTTTGGCAACGAATTATGGCGAACAGACGGTACCGTGGCCGGCACTTACATGGTAAAGAATATCCGGTATCAGAGCGCCGACTCCTATGCACATGAGTTTTTGGAGTTTGAAGGTAACTTGTACTTTTCTGGAAATGAAGGCTGGATACAAGGTGGCCTTGGCGAAGAATTGTACACCACCGATGGTACTGAAGAAGGTACCTTTATGCTCAAGAACATTGCGGGCGGCTCAGAAAGTAGTACGCCAAGGGCATTGACACATGCAGGTGATTTTTTCTATCTCATCGTGGATGATGGACTTGGAGCGGCCCTTTGGAAATCAGATGGCACCGAAGCAGGCACTACCTTGGTCAAAGGTGGCTTTGACTTCATTAGTGAAGATCTTGTGGCAGTTGGAAGTAACTTGTTTTTTACAGCAGATGATGATGTCACGGGCCCAGAGCTTTGGATCAGCGACGGTACAGAAGCAGGCACCGTACTGTTGAAGGACATCCAGGATGGTGCATCAGGCTCCTATCCCCAGGAATTCATCGCACTCGACAGCAAAGCCTATTTCATCGCTGGTGAGGATTCCTTCAGTGACAATCTATGGGTCAGCGACGGCACAGAAGCAGGCACAATGCAGGTAGTAGATACCTATGGGAATTACCCAACAGTATTCAACAATGAGATCATTTTTGCCGGTCCTACCTCTGATGCATTTGGCCAAACGCTCTGGCATAGCGATGGCACGGCAGAAGGAACCGAGGCCGTGTCAGGCCCTGAGCCAGACTTTGAAATCAACCGGCCCAATGGCTATACCGCTTTTCAAGACAAACTGTACTTTGTGACATTCGATTACAATTTTGGCCGTGAGCTATGGGTCTACGAATCCGATGGAGAAGCAACTTCCTTAGCCGATCTTGATAAGGCAGTAGAGATGGCAATCTCTCCCAATCCTGCAGATAACTTCCTCCATTTGGACTTTCAAGACGTTTCTACTAGAATCCTAAATGTATTCGATGCACAAGGCCGACTCCTAATCAACAAAGAGAAGGTGATGGATCAATCATTCTCCCTCGATGTTCAGGATTTTCCACCGGCAGTCTACCTGATCGAAGTCATCGATAATAAGCAACTTAGAATGACCCAGAGATTTGTCGTAAAATAGTCGCCTTGCCTAATTCTAGGGCTGCTTCTCCTCTTGCTACACCTGTATGTGTCGTGAACACAGCCCTAGAATCAGAAAACACATCTTTTTGTCAAAATTTTCCTCAATTCCTGTTTACTTCTGGCTGCGCTTCGCTATTAAGTCTTGAAACCATCTCTAATCATGACTCTTGGTACTGGAATCTCGCCCAATTCCTGAATCAAAAGCCAAAAATTAGCCTCAGGCTCTGATAAATTCTGCAGCAATGAGATGGCGGCGGATACCGAGCTTAGCGCAATTTGGAGATGATTGCTAGCCAGCAAAATGATAGTCAATGAGTCCAGAGCAAATTGAAAAATTAGAAAAACTCCTAGGTCTGATTCCGGCTACGTTAACGGAGCTCGATGACCTTCAAAAGGACCCCGAATTGATGGAAGATGCTTCTATCATGCAAGATTTCTTGACAGCTGTTGAAAGTCATGGCAATGCACTCTTAAAGAAAGAAATGAATCGATGGGAGGCCGAAGCTCTAGACAAACCTAGCGGGGGCCAAAGGGCTCCGTCGAGCTATGAAAATGTAGAGGACATTCCGCATGCCGTTCTCGAACAATATTTCGCACCACTGCCGAAATATGAGGTGCAGATCACAGCAACTATGCGAGACGGCGGGCCGGCACTACTTTTGCCACAAACAGGATTTGATTGGAACACAGCGATTCAATACCTTAAGTTTGAGCCGCAACTGGACAAAGACATAAAGTACGTCATCGAAAACAATCGTTCAGAGGCTGTGCAGTCCGGAGTTCTTGAAGCTCAAAGCGAGGTGAAAGTCAGTTTCCCCTTTGATAAGCAGCTACCAGGAAGGTATTACCTCAAGGTATACAATGATGCCTGGGTAAGACTTGTCGCATTCTTCGTTAGAAAAGACCTACTGGGGTGATCAAGGTTCAAGGATCAAGGATCAAGGATCAAGGTGTATGGTGTATGGTGTTTCCGATTGCCCCTTTTTCAGAGGCACGCAGTGAGTCACAATCCACAATCCACGATCCACAATCAACCTTGCACCTTGAACTTTGATCCTTGAACCATCATGAAACATTCCCTACCTTTGCGCTGTTAAAATACAAAGGCTAAATTACAGCACAGCATTATGAAAGAATACTTTACCACCGGAATCGGCCGACTAAGGTTTTTGGCCATTCTTGAAGGTCTGTCTCTTGTCCTCCTGGTTTGTCTGGCTGTCCCGCTCAAGTACCTATTCGACAGCCCCGCTTTGGTAAAAGCGATTGGACCCGTACACGGGGCGTTGTTCTTGCTATTTGTACTCGCCACGCTCATCGTATCTTTCGCCTACGAATGGAAGTTTACAAAGACCACATGGAAGGTATTAATAGCCTCGATCGTTCCATTTGGCACCTTCTATATAGACCACAAGATATTGCGGCACTATGCACATTAAAATAAAATAATATATACGTTTAATATTAGGAGCACAGCAGCTTCGGTCGTGGCAGCTTCATTCCCGTGTTACGCTAATACTCAGCACCCCGCTAGCTGCTACAGCTCAGCCACTAGCGTCTCCTCCTATCGTCGGAGCCACTATTGGCTGGCTTCCGCCACGCTATCTGAGCACTTCGTTCCGCTTCACCCGGGGCTAGATTTCACCGTCCGGAGCTCGTGGCGATGAAGAGATCTCCGCTCCATCACCGCACAGTTCCAGCATAGACAATACAGCTGCGGAGTCACCCTGTGTTGATCCGGCAACTATCTTCGTCTCAGCGCCGAATCAACTTGCCCTAAACTTGAAACTCTCATAGCAAACCAAAGTAGCCGCACAGGCAACATTGAGCGACTCCACACCTTTGGCCATCGGTATGCGCACTAAGAAATCAGCCAGATCCATGGATTCCCTGCTGACACCCAGGCTCTCATTACCCAAAACAAAAATAGCTCTTTTGGGCAGCTCCATTTCAAAGAGATCAACAGTTCCTTCTCCTGCCAGCGCATAAATCGAAAAGCCGAATTCTTTGCACAATCGAAGCCCGTCAGGTAATCTTTTCGTCCGCAGTATTCGTGACTTAAAGACCAATCCAGCTGAAGATTTGATGACCAATGGACTGATTCCGGGCACGCCTTTGCTGGGCACGATCACGCCATCAATACCCGTTGCAGCCGCAGATCGTATGATCAGCCCAACATTTGCAGGAGTAGTAACGCCATCAATCGCAATCAGATGAATGCTTTCAGTGCTTGATCGAAGAGAGGTTAGAAATTGTTGCAAATCATTCATCACCCCAGGCAGCACATCGAGGGCTACCCCTTGATCTTGCTTTCCGTTTTTTGCAATTCGTTTCACTCTTTCAGCCGTGGTAAACTCTATCTCCACATCTCGTTTTCCGGCTTCCTTTATGATGTTCTTGATCCCAGGCCCTGATGCTTTCTTGGCCACAAAAAGCTTCACCACTTTAATTTGCTCACTTTTTAGCGCCTCCAAGACCGGTATTCTACCAAATAGAGTGATGTATTTATCCGAGTATTTTTCGTTCATCTGTTTATTCAAGTAGTCTACACACAATGTAGATAGTGAATTCCTGTAAAACAAAGATAGCCACCTTCCTTCAATTGGACTCAAAATCAGCTACTGATTCTACCGCTGCATCAAGCAATGCCTCTCCACAAAGAAATCCGTCTTGCTCCTTGCTCCTTGCTCCTTGCACCTTG
>JAHDDV010000155.1:6764-8180 GCA_020629205.1 Chitinophagales bacterium
ACCTTGAACAAAAACACCTTGCACCTTGCTCTTTGCTTCGTGAACGAATCCCATTTGATCTGATGATGGCTAATCACTGCACTACGCGAGCAGCCGCTTCGTCATAGACTTGTAGTTCTGCTTAAGCATCTCCACCATCACTGACTTATCCATTTCCAATCCATCAATTTGATCAATATCGTTGAACTCTCTTAGGTACTTGTCGCCCCATAGAGTTATCTCAATGATGATAGGAGCAAGATCAAGCCCCTTTTCCGTTAGTAGATAGATATTCTCCTTCTTGTTTTCAGGCAGCTTGCGCTTACTGATTAAGTGATAGGACTCCAACAACTTCAACCGAGCAGACAAGACACTAGGGGCGATATGCTCATCGGAGTCGGAAATTTCTTTGAAGGTCCTCTTGCACTCAACCAGCATGTCTCTGATTATTAGCAAGGACCATTTATCGCCTATCAGGTCAAGCGATGAGGCGATCGGGCATCCAGAGCGAAATTTGAGCTTCATTTTAATAGAAGTATTGCTACTAATTCAATAGTAATTACTATTTTTGCTTTCGATTCAATAGCAAAAGTACAAAACTATAACCAATGTTAGCAGGACATTTCACTACCGCACTTGTGGCCAAGCAGAAGTTTCCGCAGGGAAGCCTACTTTACTTTTTGATCATCTGCCAATTGCAGGATTTCCTGTGGTTTATATTTCACTACCTGGGCCTGGAAGAAACAAAACCGTCCGATGCATTTGATGCCTCCTTGAGCAATATGGCAGTGGACATGCTCTATAGTCATGATGTAGCTCCGCTCTTGTTTTGGTGCCTACTAGTGTTTATAATCGGGAAGTTTGGCTTTAAGAGCACTCAAATTGGATTAGTAAGTGTTGCGCTGGTCTGCGTGCATTTTGTCTTGGATTTCTTCTCTGGTCATATGCATCATCTCTTTGGAGCTGAGACCATGGAAGCCGGTCTGGGTCTCTATGCTACCAGCCCCTACTTAGCCATTGCAATAGAAGCTGCATTTAGTGCGATTGCGTTATGGTATTTCTTCAGCCAGGAGACCAAGCAAGGAATTGTCCGCACAACAAAAAACAAAGTAGCCATTCTCTCCGTGTTTGTTTATGGAATCGGTTTCATGCTACTTATTGCTACTCGCTCATTTAGGCAGCTATTCAGCATTCCCGAATTTGATCTAGGCTTCAACACCAATATCCCTACTTTGATCTTGACCTATGGCGCCATGCTCTATTGCCTATACTATTTTGTGCCTAAGTATCAGTCCAGCAAGCAAGTGACAAATTAAGTTGCTCTTCTCGGAGAGAAAGTTCACGAACTTTCTTTCCGAGGACCATAGCAATTTTTCGCTGGCCCTGCTTGTCGTTGGGAAAGGCTGCACCCTACACATTCACTAAACACCAGAGACC
>JAHDDV010000155.1:8280-12059 GCA_020629205.1 Chitinophagales bacterium
CGGTGATTGCGGTGGAGATGAAGTCTTCGGAGCGGGTTTCTTTTTTGATGGAACAGGATCTGCCAGCTCTTCTTGCAACACTGCGGGGGATGCCTTCGATGGGAATCCCTGCAATAACCCTTGCTGACCCACCACCTGTTACAGCAATTGTGGAAGTCAGTGTGGATATCGGTTGTGCAGGAGACCTGAGCGGTGAAGCCACCGTGATCCCTAATGGTGGAGTAGGAGGCTACACATATCTCTGGGACGATGGCCAGCCAACCGCTACTGCAACAGTACTTCCTTCAGGAGTGCATAGCGTTGAGATTACAGATGCTAATGGCTGCACTGATCTGGTCACCGTGCTCATGCAGGACCCACCGACATTGGTCTGCACTGCAATTGCAAAGGATGTCTCTTGTGCGCCAGGAAATACAAATGGCGGAAGCGATCTTGATGGAGCTATCTCTGTTGTCTTCTCAGGAGGAACACCAGATCCAGCGCTAGAAGCGGAGTTTGGACCAGGAGCAGGATACCTAATATCCATCACTGATATCGATGGTACCCCAATCGGCTCAACTTTCACAGCGGCACCTGGAAGCACCGTCACCTTTGATGAGGAAAGCATGGGCTTTGGATTAGACGAAGGGGAGTATGTCGCGCTGGTACAAGACGGCAATGGCTGTCTATGCATCGACCAGCTTAGCATAGAAAGGCCTGAACCGATCGAAGTACTTGGCTGCGCATCCAACTCAACAGCAGGGAGCTCCGGAAGCATCTTGCCAGTCTGGTACAATACACACCAATTCACCGTTTCCGGTGGTACTCCTCCTTACGAGTTGGACATCGAAAGGACCGGCTACGTGCGCTGGACGATCGAACAGGAAAGCGATGGAGCCAGTATCTCCATCGTCTATGCAGGCGATGCCGAATGGTGTGTCTCTCTTGTCGATGGTAATGGTTGTACCATCGATCTATCCAGCTTTGATTGCTGCAACGATGATGGTCAAGGTGATAGCTCCATCGAAGGTGCCAACGGGGATCTACTAAACATCAATGCCGTCGAGATCCAAGGCGAGAATGGCTCGGATGCTAACGGCAGTATCGATATTACGATTGCTGGCTGCACAGCTGGTCCGCCCACTTACCAATGGTCTGGCCCAGGCTCGTTCACGGCTACAACGGAAGATATTTCAGACTTGGAATCAGGACATTACTCAGTTATAGTTAGCTGCGATAACGAAACAACTGCCGGCTCGTATTATGTGCCGCTGGACAGAAGAACGGGCCGATTGAAAGTTGGAGAGGATACGCCTTTAGCCATCAATGCTTTTCCCAACCCATTTCAATCCAGCACCCGAATAGAATTTTCCGTGGAACACGAAGGACAAGCCACCGTGCAGCTGTTTACGATCGACGGCAGCTTCATCTCCGAGATTCACAGTCAGCAAGCCGAGCAAGGAACGGTTTACTATGTAGAGCTTAAGGGAGATGCCCTACCGGCAGGCGTATACATGACCCTCGTAAAAGACGCTCAAGGCAATCAGGAAACGAATAAGCTACTTTTGCTCAAGTAGCTTTAAGAACTATTCTCTATCGCACAGATTTAATGAGGATAGTGAGGGCTGTACAGTTTATCTGTACAGCCCTTTTGTTATTGCTCATCACCCAAGGAGCAGCAATAGAGATGTCCCTCCGATTCAGCAGAACTCCTTGGCTCCTCGAAGACCTCAGCCAAGTGAAGCCTGTCTAAAGCCAATAGCTGAGCCCCTTCGATACAAAGAAATTTAGTACATTGGCTATGAGATATCATAGAGGGTGAATGGCTACATTCGTTCCATCAAATGTTTAGATACTTGGCTCATTATAAGTTGAAAAGAATTTTCCTACGATTGATCCTATGGATTCCCATGCCCCATTGGATGATTAAGGGGCTGAGGTTTATAGTCGAGACCAAACTAGCAGAGAACTTTGGAGATGGTGCACTTAATGGTGAAGAACGATTCCTGAAAAAGTTTGTAAAAGATTCATCTGTCATATTTGATGTTGGTGCTAATAGAGGCATGTGGACATCCTTCGTCTTAAAGTATAATCCCAAGGTGACGGTCCATGCCTTTGAACCACTACAAGAGGAATTCCAGCGCTTAACTGAGCGGCACATAAAGGGAAATGTAATCTGCAATCCACTCGGGTTATCAGACGCAGAATCCAGGGAGTATATGGACCCTGGCTCTCAATCATTGCACAGAAAGGATCAATCAACTGGCAATTTTCAACAAGTACAGTTGACTACCCTCGATCTGTACTGTAAACGAAATATGATAGAGCACATCGATCTGTTAAAGATAGATACAGAAGGACATGACATGGCTATAATCAGAGGTGCAACTGAGATGATAAACAAAGCTGCAATAAAGAGAATCCAATTTGAGTATAGTGGATTTAATATTTATGCTGGTGTTTTGTTAAAGGACTTTTTCGATTTTTTTGAAAATCGACCATATCATATGTATCAGATCTATCCAGGCACTTTGCGGAGAATTGATCAGTATGATCCTAGACTGGAAAACTTTGTGTACAAGAATTTTGTCTTGATACATCATTCTGTGACTAAGTGATATTTGTGAGTTTAATCCGTTTTGTTCAGGGCATAGTTCTCACCGTCTGCTGCTCCTGTTGAATAAGTAGCTGAGCGTGACCTCTGGATAGCGTAACTCGAAGCAATACCCTGGAGTTCTTTAAGGATAGGATACAATAGTTCAGATAAACGTCAGTAATGAGCCCGTTTCCTACAAGGAGATTACGTAAATTTGCCCGGAGAGCTTGACGAAGTGAAACTAAAAAGAAGACCATATTCGTCAAAGTCCGGAATAAAGAGTATCAGGAATGAAACACATCGGTCAATTTGTCAGAGAGATTATTCCTGTGATTACGGGTATTCTGATTGCACTTTTCATTAATGATTGGAATGACAAGCGAAAAGACAAAGCCTATCTCGACCGCATGTTCTCCTCAATGCAGCAGGAGTTTGAAGAAAGTATAGGCGAGATCGAAAGAGCAATTCCGAGGCAAAAAGCCTTTGCTGATAGCCTGGGAGTGGATTTGGACAACGACGAACTCAATCTATATGACATCATGATGAAGGCTGGCGGTATCTACACTCCAGCCATTAAAACCAATTCATGGAATGCCATCGCCAATTCTAAGATTGAGTTGATAGAATATGACCGGCTGTCTGAACTGGCAGGTATCGAAGAGTGGAAGGAAAATTTGCACATGAGAAACGATAGGCTGATGGACTTCCTCTTTGCTAATTTTGAAGAGACTGATCGAGCGAAGAAGAAGATGCTAAGAATGATGATCCAGGATATCGCCCGTTCCGAAGCACGCTTAAAGTCTAACTTCGAAGAATTGTTGCAAGAACTCAAAAATGAAGAGTGATCGAGATGCTGGCCACTAGTGCTACGCAAACGAAATTCGCACCACCTTTAAGGGCTTCTATTTCTGTCATACTTCGTTGCTCGTCGGTCACGTAGCTAAGGCTATGCTCCCTCCTCGCACCTCGTCTGACAAAGAGATAAGCTGCTAAAAGGTGTCACGAACTTTGTTTACGCAGCACTAGCAATCCGAATCAATGCTCGAAAGTTCGGCGACATATCAATGTCGGAGCCAGTGCAGTTCGTCCTATCATGTAGTTCCTCCCGCCGAAACGAATCACAACCAGAAATCCCCCTCCTTCCTCCCCACGCCCTAATACCGGTAGATCATAGCCGCGGGTGAAGCGGTATACAGTGCCCTCC
>JAHDDV010000156.1 GCA_020629205.1 Chitinophagales bacterium
AACAATCAACAATCAACAATCAACAATCAACAATCAACAATCAACAATCAACAATACACCATCACCTACTTCCGAATCTCCCCAATAATCCAGGCATCCAATTCCCCCGGCTTCAAGCCAAGCAGTTTTTCAGAAAGCGCGAAAAGCTCCTGAGCTGAAACGCCCACATTGACCAATTGAAGCAAGCCATCTGCGCCTTGCTTTTCATAGACCTTTTGGGCTAAAAATCCGCCTACTACATTGAGTGGATTCTTAGCGTACTGCTTGTAGTAACGTGGTAGCGCAATATTGGAGAAACGTAAACTGTCATTGTCCTTTATGTAATCTGCATAATCCGAAAGAACGGTGTTGTATGATTTGTTTCCGATGCCGCCGAAGTAGGTAGCGATGCCTTCATTGACAATGAAGTTTTTTCCTTGCGGGATGATCATCTGAGCAAATTCCCGTCGATTGACCACACCCTGTTTGGCCGTCGCGATCTCTCGAATCTCCGGTTGGATCACATGCGTCTGGTAACTTAGCCAATAATCAAAGTTGAAAAGTCGGGCTAGCTCTTCCTCGGAGGTGGTCAGGTAATAGTCGAAGGAGGGGATATCCTCCAGGTCGAAAATGGCAGCTAATGAATCGCAAAAGCTGACCGCATCGAAAGCCAACTTCTTGTCAAAATCAAAATTAGGATGTACCACATAATTGATTGGCCCATAGGTTTGTCGTTTCCAGTTTCTGGTCTCTTCCTGGATAGCATTTTCAAACTTCCATTCCTTTCCGCTCTTGGCAGCATATAAGCGAAGAATACAAGGAGGATTCCAGGCAGCCCAATCCGGGGGCAGATTCTCTCCATAGAAGAAAACCCGGAGTACATACTTCTCGCCAATTGGCTCTACAGATAACACTGTAGGCAGATAGTGTTTCAAGAATATGAAAGCGTTTGTGCCTCCATACAGATACCTGCTCGAACGATCAAAGGGCAAGCCAGCACCTAGATAATGTCGCTTTTCGGCTTTATTCCAGGCAGGATTATCATATACTGAATCCGGTCGACTGGTGAGGTACCTGGCGAATTGCTCCAATATAGCCGCAATGTCCGGGTTGTTCTGGTCTACCCGATAGGCAACGTTCATCTGCTTTTGAGGCTGAGCATAAAGGGAGACTGTACCCAATTGAAGGAAGAAGAGAAGAAGCAGACCAGCCCAAAGTAGCCACTGCTTAAGATAATTGCTATTCATGAGTGCAAGATAGTCTTTTTGATTGCGGCTACATATCGACTCAAAAAGGCAAATATGGCCGTGATTTTGCACATATCGCACTAACGACAAATGACCGGAAGAAAGGTCACTTTATTCCACATCTTTGTTAAGATACCCATTATTTGTAGCTAAATTGGGAGAGAGCCCAAATGATTATCCCGATCCCAGATTGATATTTCGGAATTCTTCAATTGTGCGCTTATGTTTGCAACCGATATGGTCGCTAGATGGATGGCAGCTCTATTTCTACTGTCATGCCCTTATTTGCTTTCTGCTCAAAGTACTACCGTAGTAGAAGATTTTCTCCAATCCAATCGCAAGAATCTTGGGCTTAGCCAAGAGGATGTAAGCGACTTCGTCGTGCATTCCGAGGTAAAGACCAGACATAATGATCTAGAGCATTTCTATTTGAAGCAAGCCTACAATGGTATTGAGATCTTTAACAGGATGATCAATTTAAATATTCTTGCAGATGGATCTGTCTTGAGTTATGGCGGTTCATTTGTGAGCGATGTTGCAAGCAAAGTGAATGCGGATAAGCCTACACTGAGTCCGGAGGAAGCGGTCTTGCAAGTGGCCGGGCACTTGAAGATGGACCTGGAACAGAGTCATCAGGCGCAGTCGATAGCTGATCATCAATATGTGATTCAAGGCTCGACATTGTCGCTAAGAGATATTCCGGTAGAATTAGTCTATCATCATTCGGAAGAAGACAGGCTATTATTAGCCTGGGACTTGTCTGTTGACCTTCCAAAAAGCGGGGACCATCTTAGCTATCGGGTAGATGCACTGAGCGGAGATATACTGCAAGAGCATAACTGGACAATTCACTGCAAGTTTCACGATCATTCGGAGGATTTTGCATTTGAAGAATGTGGCGAAGTAGTTCCAATGCCGGAAACACCAATGCCAATCCCCCCACCGCCAGCTTCTTTCGACTACAATGTGTTTGCACTTCCAGCTGAGAGTCCCAACCACGGTAGTAGATCAGTCACAAATGCACCATGGAACAACACCAATCAAGCTTCCCCCTATGGCTGGCACGATACCAACGGAGCCAGCGGACAAGAATATAATATTACCAGAGGAAATAATGCACATGCCTATCAAGACAGAAATGAAAGTGACAGCTCCGCTGGCGATGAGCCAAATGGGGGCAACAATTTGGATTTTAACTTTGCATACGACGCTAATGCTGAACCCATTACTAATACAGACGCAGCGATCACCAATTTGTTTTATGTAAACAACAGAATCCACGACATACTGTATCAGTATGGATTTGATGAACAAGCAGGAAATTTTCAAAGCAACAATTATGGACGAGGAGGCCAGGGCGGTGACTATGTCTACGCGGAAGGTCAGGATGGAGCAGGCTTGGGTAATGCGAATTTCTCCACTCCTCCTGATGGAGGCAATCCACGAATGCAAATGTTCAACTGGACGGCATCCTCAAATGCCTCAGATCTTTTTACGGTTAATTCTCCTGCTTCAATTGCCGGATCATATAGCATCTCACAAGCGGTATTTGGTCCTGGAGTCAACTCTACACCAGTCACAGGAACGGTGGAGCAAGCCTTTGATAGCTCCAGCGATCCTGCACTGGTTTGTAATGCTGTCAGCAATGATGTAAATGGCAAAATTGCCATGATCGATCGCGGGGATTGTACCTTTGTAACAAAGACCCAGAACGCACAAGATGCTGGAGCAATTGCTTGCATCATTTGCAATAATGTGGCTGGCAGTCCGGTGACCATGGCCGGTAATAGTACCACCATCAATATCCCCGTAGTTATGCTTAGTCAAGGGGATTGTAATCTACTCAAGGCGCAGTCAAATGTCAGTGTGACCCTTGTAGACAATGGCAACAATGGTCCCTCCCTATGGGATGCCAGTTTCGATAACGGCATCATTATACACGAGTACGGACATGGAATTTCAACACGATTGACCGGTGGGCCTGCTTCTAGCAGTTGCTTATTCAATGACGAGCAAATGGGAGAAGGAATCAGCGATTGGTACGGACTCATGCTCACTATGAGAAGCGGTGATTCCGGACCGGCTCCCAGAGGCATTGGCACATGGGTAGCCAACCAGCCCACTACCGGGCAGGGCATAAGGCCTGCTCCCTATAGCACCGACATGGTCTCTTACAATGGTTACACTTATGGCAATCTCTGCGATTCAGAGATTTCCCTACCGCATGGTGTAGGGTTTATTTGGGCTAGCATGCTATACGATCTCTCCTGGGCATTGATTGATAAGTACGGATTTGACGCCGACCTAATTAACGGTACTGCAGGAAACAATATGGCTATGCAATTGGTTACAGATGGCCTAAAGATACAGCCTTGTAGCCCCGGTTTTGTAGATGCTCGAGATGCCATTCTACAGGCAGATCTTGTCAACAACAATGGCGAAAATGAATGCTTAATCTGGGAAGTCTTCGCCCGGAGGGGACTCGGTTACTCTGCCGCTCAAGGCGATACCGATAATCGTTGCGATGGTACCGAAGCATTTGACATGCCTCCTACTTGTGACATCCTCTCGATCAAAAAGACTGCCGAAACCGAAGCTAGCGCTGGGTCTATCATTACCTACAATTTTGAGATCAAAAATAGAAGGAGCGTCACCGTGAGCAATGTTCAGGTCTCCGATCAATTGCCACCAAATACCACCTACATTAACGGCTCCGGAAACTGCTCAGCGACGCACAACAATGGCACACTAACTTTCTCAGTCGGTACGCTTGCCTCAGGTGCTACAACAAATTGCTATTGTCAGGTGACCACAGATCCCTCCTACTTTAGTAGCTTCTATTTTGAGGATGATATCGAAGCAGGATCGACCAACTTTACAACCAATAATACCGGTACTATAGATTTGGACTGGTCCTTAAATATCAATAATCCCTACAGCGGCACTACGGCATGGTTTGCCGATAATATCGAAGGCATCACCGATCAATTTCTGACCTTTGATGTGCCTTCCGTTTTGCTGGCCGGCAATCCGCAGTTGAATTTCTGGCACAACTACGATACAGAGACTTCCTGGGATGGGGGAGTAGTCGAGATCTCTACCGATGGTGGTAGCAATTGGGCTGACCTTGGGCCTCAGTTTATTCAAAACGGGTACAATGAAACCATAGAGGTCAATCCCGCAAGTGGCATCAGTGGTCGTGAAGCCTTTACCGGAAATAGTTTGGGTTATATTCAATCCAAAGTGGATTTAAGTTCCTTTGTTGGTCAGACTGCAAAAATTCGATTCCGCTTTGCCTCCGATGAATATGTAGGTGGCAATGGCTGGTGGGTAGATGATATCGTCGTTGTAGACGCTAAGGAAATTGTCAATCAAGCTTGTGTTACTTCTGCCCAAGGCGACAATGAATGCGACGATGCCAGTACATTGATGCTCGCGCCCACGAGCATACGGGTGCAGGTGCAGATGCTCCTGCAAGGTCCTTATGCAGGCGGCGGAATGATGAATGCTAATATAGAAAACCTAATCCCGCTTAATCACCCATTCAATACCTCGCCGCTCAATTATTTCGGATCAGAATCCCTTTCCTCCGTGCCTGATGGGGCCGTCGATTGGGTCTTGGTCGAATTGCGAAGTGTAGCTAATCCTAATGCGCTGATTGGCAGGGCAGCTGGTATCCTAATGAATGATGGAGATGTCTATGGCGTCGACGGCCTTGCTGGAGTTCCTTACAACGGCATTGCAGCGGGCAACTATTACATTGTAGTGAGACAAAAGAGTCACCTGGCAGTTATGAGCAAGTCCGCGGTCTCCCTCCCCAACAATATTGCCTATGATTTTACTAATTCGGGCTCGGCCTTTGGTAGCGGTCCTCTAGTCAATCTTGGTGGTGGTCACTATGGTTTGGCGGGGGGTGATCTGAATCAGGATGCGGCCATGACCTTTCAAGATTACAATATCTTCAACAACAATAGTACCGCGATTTTTGATTATCTCCCTCAAGACATAAATCTCGATGGCATCGTCAGCGTCGCGGACTATAATATTTACAAGCAAAATGCCAGTCAGATTGGAATAAGTCAGGTGCAATAAGGGATTGGGAATCAATAACTGTCGGATTTTGACGCCGCTGGAAATGATTTAGACAAGGCATTTTTTGACAGCATCCTTGTTGGCTGGTGGAGAAAAATAACGATGGATAAATCATTTCCAGCAAGTCAAAATGGACAGTTATTGATTCTCTATCCCTAAAGCACCTGCCTGTCACCCTTTTGGCTACTTCTTCCGATTGCCAAACATTGTAGAAGGGTATTACCGATGATGGCAGGAACTTTGCAGGTTTTTCAGACGGAATAGACAATAATGTTCTGTCCCTGTACGCTATTGATTAAGAGGTTTTCCACCTCTCTCCCTCAAACAACCCCATTATGGACGAACGTAGAGCACATTTGAACAAACTGGCCACCGTTATCAACAAGATCGACCAGGATATCAATTACTTGCTCATCGTGGCCATCATTCGAGGTTCAGAGGAAGATGTGCAGGATCAGCACAACAAGCTCTACGAACAAAAACTCACTCTACTCGCCGAATATGTTCAGGTCTATCAAGACCTCTATCCAAATGTCACCGATCCCAATTCCTATCCTTATAGTGATAATTAATCTTGGTGATTATTGACGAAAATTTGCTTAGGAGAGGCCCGGCGACATATCCATGTCGGGACGAAAGCTGTGGAATTTTCCAATGAACGTGCTTAGGCCGATGCGTACAAGATAACAAATCATTAGGAGCCCAGCAGAATGGGCCGCGCTAGCACCCGTCCGGCTCTTCGCTACTATTCGAGCCACTGCTGCCTGCTACAGCTTGGTCTGTGGCGTCTCTCCTATCGTCGAGCCACCACAGGCCAGCTTTCGCCACGGCATCATCGGCTCTCATAACCGCTGCGATCCGGGCTATGGGGCACCGTCTGGTCGGCGCGCTAAAGTGTGGCCATCTTCTTATGTTCGACAGCTCATTGCTTGTGGCAATCGTTTCACCCAGCTGGGCAATAGTAATACTCCTTAGATTTACTAATTGTTCTTGAATTAAGCTAAATTGTGGACTGAGTTTTCGTATTTGCTTATTCCCATGATGAATAGAGATCACAAAACTAAAGAAGAAGAGCCGCATGATGAAGCTCCTGTTGCAGAAGATGGAACTGAATTGGAGAGCAACGATGAGACGGCAAAAGTAATGGACCGGCCGTTTGATCCTACAAAAATCAAGATCGGTACCAGTACTCCTTCCCTGGACACTATAATCGAACGAGTGCGATTTGAGGAAATCGAATTAGATTCTTCTGCTTACTTTCAACGTAATCCCGACCTATGGGATGAGACACAGAAGAGCCGATTGATTGAATCCTTGCTGATTCAATTCCCCCTGCCTGCATTCTACTTTGATGGCACCGACAATGATAAGTGGTTAGTGGTTGATGGATTGCAAAGATTGAGTAGCATTCGAGATTTTGTAGTAGATGACAGTCTGACTCTAAAGAATATGGAATTCTTAACGAAACTGAATGGCAAGAGATACAGTGAATTGAGCCGAAGCTTACAACGTGTAATCAAGAGTGCACAGGTGGTCATTTACGTGATACAAACGGGGACACCGACGGAGGTAAAGTTTAACCTGTTTAAGAGAATCAACACTGGAGGGCTTACCTTAAAGCCGCAAGAGATACGGCATGCCTTATTTCAGGGAAGGCCAGCTGAGTTCATTGCTACACTAGCACAATCAGATTCCTTTATTAAAGCAACCAGTGGCAAAATAAGGTCAGAGCGGATGCTTGATAGAGATTTTGCAAATAGGTTTCTTTGTTTTTATCTCTTGGGCCATAGCACTTATCAGCCAGATTTAGATACTTACATGAGTCGTGCAATGGCAAAGGTTAATACTTTATCTGAACGGGAATTGGAAGCAATTCAAACAGCCTTTGATAGCGCAATGCTGTTGGCAAACGACATCTTTGGTGAAGAAGCTTTCCGTAAGGTATACCTGGAAGATCACAGTAGACTACCGCCGATCAATAAGGCTCTGTTTGATGCGATTGCAACGCAGTTCGCATTGTTGAATGAACGTCAGCAGGAAGAGCTGAAATTACAAGCAGCTATTTTTAGGAAGGGACTCAAAAAGCTATTGGCACGTAAGGAGGACTTCTTTAATTCCGTGTCCAGCTCTACTGGAGAGTATAGGAAAGTGTTGAACCGCCATGAGACGATGCAAAAGTTAATTCAAAAAACGATTTCGCCACAAGATGATTAGTTCTCTACAGCTAAAAAACTTTAAGTCCATAAAGAGTAAGTTATTCCCTTTACGTAATCTAAATATTCTATTGGGCCTAAATGGGCAGGGTAAGTCTTCTTTCATTCAAGCCCTGCTACTATTGCGGCAATCTGAAAAACCGGATTTGTCTCAGTTGAGGCTGCAGGGTGGGGAGACGGGATTAGTAAACATAGGAACCGCCAACGACTTGTTATATCAGTTCACAGATGACGACTTCATAGACTATGAAATCAAATTCCAAAAGGCAGATTCCATGGCCCTTAGATATGCTTACGAACATGAAGCAGACATAGTCAAGGCAATTACTCCTTTATCCCCAGTTGAAAGTGAAATAATCATTGACGAGGCCTTGTTTACCAATCGGTTTCAATACCTAACAGCGCAAAGAGTAGAACCTAAATCGGGTAATGCAACGAGTTCTTCGAGCGTGATGGAAGGGAATAGTATAGGAAAGTACGGTCAGTACACGGCTCACTTTCTAGAGCTTCGTGGAAATGAAGATATAGCATTTACCAATACACTTCATGATCGTTCCAAAACAATCGAAACCCTCTTTGAGACTTCAACGGTTTCCAGTTCACTTATAAGTCAGGTGAACTTGTGGCTAAATGAATTATCGCCAGGCGTATCTGTCCATACCAAAAAAATATCATCTGACATCGTTCTCTTGGAGTATGAGTTTGTACAGCCTACCCTTGGCAAAACAAATCGGTTTAAACCCGAGAATGTTGGTTTTGGTATTTCCTATGCTTTGCATGTGGTTACGGCGCTTCTTTCAGCAAAAGAAGGCGGATTGGTCATCATAGAGAATCCTGAAAGTCATATTCATCCAAGAGGTCAAGTTGAGTTGGGTCGGCTGATTGCCTTGGTTGCAGATAATGATGTGCAAGTGATTATTGAAACACATAGTGATCACCTCCTGAATGGAATTAGAGTCGGAATAAAACAACAAAAACTAGATTGCCAAAAGGCCATCGCATTTTACTTTCAGAAAGTAATTGAGGAGACGGAACAATATAGTGACGTATTGAATATTGAATTCGATGCAATGGGGGAATTGAGTGATTATCCCAAGGGTTTGCTTGATGAGTGGAGCACTCAGCTTATGAACTTAATGTGAAATGAAGCTTGCATTCAATGAACTTTCGTTTCAGCCTGTGGGAAACAATTCACACACTTTGTATCAACAGGTTATTGATGTGTTGAGAAATTACAAATATATTTCTGACGAGTTTGGGTATGATCATATTATCACTCCAACCGAGCTTTCTACATGCGAGGTTCTGGAAAGTTGTAGTTTTGTCCAGTGGTTTGCTGACTTGTCCCCACCTCAAAAGAATAGGATCCAACCCTTGCTAATGAGAAGGCCCTTCTCCGATGAATCCTTGGGAGAGGAAGTTGAAAAGGCAGACAAGTATTTCTATCAAAATGATGATCCAGAAATCCCACAACAGTATTGCAAGGGCCTTGCTACTGCCCATATACTTGGACTACCTGTCATAAGTATCGGAACTGACACGGTCTGGAAAGTTGACAAGATAGATTTCTATCAATACGATGATCAGATGTCGGAGGCCACGATGGTTGATGCAATCAACCTTTCTTCTGGAGGTATTGATGCCAATGATAGGGCTGGGAATTACAGGTCGATTATTGAGTACTCCAGGGATAATTGTTCGCTTGTTCTTATTGAATGCGGAATCAAGTCATCGGACAAAAAGATCAAGCTCAGTGAACACCATGGTAGTGACAAACTAGTAGCTTTGGCCAAGGTGATGCTGAAGGACGAATACACAGTAAGCGTTATCAATAGCTTGCCTCATTGCAGCGAGACTTCGAGATTCATTAGAAAGTGCCATCCTGATGGTAGGGTGGAGATAACCATGCATTGGGAAGATGCAGGCTATGGTATGGTGTTTCAAACGACAGGAAGAAACTTGCGAGAAACAGAAGCGATAGCACAGATTCTCCGAAAAAATCATGATAGATAGTGCATTCGGATGGGTTCAAGCAATCTTTTGCTGATTTTCCGTTAAACTTGACCTTGCTTTGCTCCCGACGAGCCACAGACGGTGATGAATAGCCCTGGCAGAAGAGGAAATGAGGTAGTGAGCTGCCCGTGGCGGAAGCCGCCCGGTGCTGGCTCGTAGCGCATGCGGAGAGACTGCAGCGGGTGAGCTGTAGCAGGCAGATCGCTGCCGAATTGGAACGGATGACAGGACGGGTATTGCCACGAGAGAATCTGTTGGGCTCCAAATAAAGGGAAGCTGCGATTTTGGCAAATGGATTCGGAAGTGAAGTCCATTCAGCAAACTTCCCGAGCAGCTTCCATTCACCAAATTATTGTACATTGGCTCAAGAAAGTTGACAAATGAAAATAGGCACCAAAGCAATACATGCAGGCGTAGAACCAGACCCAGGCACAGGGGCAATCATGACCCCAATTTTTCAAACATCGACCTATGTACAGAAGGCACCGGGAGTTCATGCCGGCTACGCCTACGGAAGAACATCAAACCCAACAAGAACAGCACTACAGGCTAGCATCGCTGCCTTGGAAAATGCTAAGTACGGTATCTGTTTTAGCAGCGGAATGGCAGCGATCGATGCCATTCTAAAACTACTCGTGCCAGGAGATGAAGTCATTGCCAGCAATGATCTTTACGGAGGCAGCTACCGATTATTCATACAAGTATTTGAACGATACGGGATCAAATTTCATTTCGAGAATATGCAGGTGGCCGAGAATATTCGCCCACTGATCAATGAAAATACCAAACTGATTTGGGTGGAAACACCCACCAACCCGATGTTGAATATTGTGGATATTGATGCAGTCTGCTCTATTGCTAAAGAGAAAGGAGTGAAGGTTTGTGTGGACAATACTTTTGCATCTCCCTACCTACAAAACCCCTTGGATCTGGGGGCAGATATGGTGATGCATTCCGCTACCAAGTATCTTGGAGGACATTCTGATACAGTGCACGGGGCAGTGGTCACTTCGGATGAAGCCTTGAGAGAGCAATTGGCTTTTCACCAGAAAGCCAGCGGAGCGGTGCCGGGACCTCAAGATTGCTTCTTGATCTTGAGAGGTATAAAGACCTTGCATGTTCGCATGCAAAGACATTGTGAAAATGGTCGAGCGATTGCTGAGTTTCTTCGAGACCATGATCGAGTGGCTGGAGTCAACTGGCCCGGATTTGAGTCCCATCCTAATCATGAAATTGCCAAAGTACAAATGCGCGATTACGGGGGCATGATGTCCTTTTCCTTGAAGGATGATACTTTGGATTCGGCTGTGGATCTGATGAGTAAGACTAAACTCTTTGCTTTGGCAGAATCTCTAGGCGGTGTGGAATCTCTGATCGGCCATCCAGCCTCTATGACCCATGCTTCGATACCGAAGGAAGAGCGCGAAAAGACCGGGCTTGTAGATTCGCTCATTCGCCTTAGTGTAGGGATTGAGGATGCGGAGGATTTGATTGCAGATTTGAAGGCGGCTTTATCCTAAGCCTCAACTTACAGAAGCCCTAAGACATGACAAAAGCAAAGCTATCCGTTCCCATGCAGCGACTTCGGGATCAGCTAGAGAAGAAATACGATAAATACTGCGATCTTGAATTCATTCAAAACGATCCTATACAGATACCGCATCGATTTGATCTGATGCAGGACAGGGAAATCATTGGCTTTTGGACAGCGGTACTCGCCTGGGGACAGCGTGTTACTATAATCAATAAAGCCAATCTGTTGGTGGACTTCATGGATGGGGCTCCTTATGATTTTGTTTGTAATTATGAAGCCGCAGATCTCAAGCGTTTTGCCGACTTCAAGCACCGTACTTTCAACTATACAGATACGCTTTACTTTCTTCACTTCTTTCAGCAATACTATCGTGAACAGGATTCGCTGGAGCAGGCATTTGCCAAACACATATCTGCTGAAGATCGCGATGTGGAAAAGGCGCTGATTGGCTTTCACGAGCAGTTCTTTTCCTACGGAGACTTTCCGCAGAGGACTAAAAAGCATATCGCTACACCAGCCAGAAAGTCTGCCTGCAAGCGCATCAATATGTTTCTGCGTTGGATGGTCAGGAATGATGGTCGAGGAGTAGATTTTGGAGACTGGAAACAAATCAAGATGTCTCAATTGGTCTGTCCACTTGATGTACATGTAGAGCGCGTAGGCCGACATCTAGGATTGATACAGCGTAAACAAAGAGATTGGCTGACAGCTCAGGAGCTGACAGCCAATCTTCGTCTTTTGGATCCGGAAGATCCGGTTAAATATGACTATGCCTTGTTTAGCATGGGCGTCCTGGAAAAGGACTCATTGATCTAGTGCTCCGTAAACTAAGTTCGCAGCACCTTTCAGGGCTTCTATTTCTGTCATACATCGTTGCTCGTCAGTCGCGTAGCTAAGGCTATGCTCCATCCTCGCGCCTTGTCTGACAGAAAGATAAGCTCCTCAAAGGTGTTACGAACTTTGTTTACGGAGCACTAGT
>JAHDDV010000560.1 GCA_020629205.1 Chitinophagales bacterium
CAAAGTGGAGCGAGTAAGATCGGTGAAAAATAGCCGTGATAGCAGTGGAAATGGTGGTGCTCTGCCGCGCCTGAGTCGCTGTGCTGAGGCTGGCTCCAAAAAGAGACAGACGCAGTGCAGCAGCGAAGTCGGGGCGGAGTGCCACCATTGCAACGAATAGCGCGGATGCTATCACCACGTGTGTCACAGCTGCGCTCCAAATTAAATAAGTTTTATCGTTTAGAGTGAATTGTATGGGAAGGGGACGGAGGCGAATATTGTGATGGACACGCGCAGAGGTTCCCTCCCCATTCCCCAAAAATAGCTCATGTAGGTATGAGTATTTGTTTATCAGGGGTCGAACCGGCAATGGTTCGACCCTATAATCCGAGCTTTTCAAATTCCTTCAATATAACTTTCGAATAGCCAGTGGGCATCAGTCTAACAGCGCGATCAATTCGTTTGGCATCAGGGCCGATGAGGATTCGGTGGCGCTTCTTTTTTATATCGGCGATGATCTTGGCTGCGGCATCAGTAGCAGTGGTGATAAAGGACGTTTCGAATCGTTCAGTATCCAGCTTTTGCTCCTCCGCATTAAGGGAAGAATTGTCCCAATTGGCATCGGCAGCAATATTGGTTTTGATGCCTCCGGGATGTACGGTGTGCACGGTGAGTTGTGGGAAGTCTTTCATGGCCTCCATGCGTAAGGACTCCGTAAAGCCGCGAATCGCAAACTTGCTGGCGCAATAGCCCGATTGCCAGGCCAGACCGGCAATCCCCAATATACTGGATACGTTGACTACCGCTGATTCCTTTCGTTTGAGCAGATGTGGAAGAAAGGACTTTGTGCCATAGACCATGCCGTAGAAATTGATATTCATGATCCATTCCAAATCATCGTAGCTGGTCTCCTCTACCGTATACCTTCCAAGTGCGACACCTGCATTATTGATCACGAGATCGACCTCTCCAAATTTGCCTAATGTTTCCATTGCAAAGTCTTCCCAAGCCTTCCTGTCGGCTACGTTGAAGTCGCTAAGCATCATCTCGACGCCATACTCTTCGAGCAGGCTGGCTGTGGCTTTCAAACGATCGGGATTGACATCATTGAGGGCGAGTCGACATCCTTCCCGAGCTAAATGGAAAGCGAGGGCTTTGCCGATGCCGGAACCTGCTCCAGAGATGACGGCTACTTTATTGGTGAGGTGTTTCATGTGGTTATTAGTTTTTGGTGTCTAGTGCTTAGTCTTTAGTTTTGCGTTTTGCGTCTAAAACTGGCAAGTTAAAAAAAATGCCCTGAAGCTACTTTGTGCTTCAGGGCATCTATTAGAGCTCTTGTCTTTCTTACTCTGTTTCGACTCTAGCCATTTGTTCTTCGTAAGAAGGGCCGTATAGACCTGGAACAGGCTTACCATTGGCACGTAGATAAGCGATCATCTCGCCTCTGTGGTGATAGAGGTGATTCATCAAGAAGCCTCTGATCATCTGGATACGTGGAGCGGGTGGCAGTAATTCTTTTCCATCCATCACCATGGTCCAGTTTTCCATCAGTTTTTCCTCTGGGTAATCTTTCAGCCATGCGATGGCATTCTTGATGTTCTCATCCAGCTTGGCCTTGATGGGCTCCATGCTGCTAATATCGCCCTTGTCATACTTGTATCCTCCCATGTCAAAGACATCCATGTTTAGGGTGCTGTCGTACCAGTTGTAGGTCTCGGAGATGTGAGAAGCCAGCTCTGCGAGGGTCCAGTTGAAATCGTTGGCTTTGTAATTTAGCACATCATCCGGAATGGCATTGAAGAGCTTTCGCGTGTTTTCCGCTTCGAATTGAAGTTCGCCTAAGAGTGCTTGTACTAGCATGTTGTTGTTTTTTGGGTTTTGGAATGTGTTTCTAGTTTCTAGTTTCTAGTTTCTAGTTTCTAGTTTCTA
>JAHDDV010000561.1 GCA_020629205.1 Chitinophagales bacterium
GCTAGCTAAAAGACTAACAATCAACAATCAACAATCAACAATCAACAATCAACAAGCCCTTACTGAACATAAACCGACCTCGTCCAAGACTGTTCCCCCTCTCGAAGATTCAAAATATAAATACCAGAAGGCCATCGATCGACCGAGATGCTCGCTTGTCCCAAGAGGTTGCCAGCAGCCATTTCAACACCTTGGATATTGTAGAGCTGATAGTCCATCTGCTCGACCTTATTCTCCACTGATATTTGCAAGTCACTATTGTTGACATAGGCCAGGATCATGGGAGCTTGCAAGCCTTGCAGTGACAATGCGCAATCGCCCAAAATGGCACTCAGATCATAATCGCGACTGCAAAAGGTAGTTGCTTCTTCCTTAAATTGCACATCTGAAAATGTGAAATCATCGCCAACCTGATGAGTGACATAGAAGGTGTCCGTGATAAGATAGGTGCTGCCCATATAGGTGAGTTCGATAGAAGGATCATTGGCATATTGGAAACAGTCACTACTAAAAATATACATAGCCTCGATAATGTCATTTTGCTCGTCGCACACATCCTCTACCCTAAGTTCGAAGTTGTTGCAATCACAGATCGTGGCGCAATCCCATTCCGATTTGACCTTGACTTCATGTACGCAGTCTGTTAGGTTGTCAATGATGGTGATGATTACAGAGTCAGCTTGAGAGGGATAGGTCAAAAGAACTTCTACCTGGCCTGGCGACCCCCAGCCATAGTAGTAGGAGTCGTATGGTTCTTGTCCGACATTTGATTCACCATCGATTTCATAGCTATGATGCACTTGGAAAGGGCAATCTCCTGGGCAACAAGCTTGATAGTACAAGTCAGCCGAATGTGTATCACTAAGATAATAGGTAGCTGTTTCGGTACAGTTGACAATGCTCGTTGTTCGCTCTGTCTGAGGATAAATGAACAACGAAGCACTTGGGCAATCAGTCACGTTACACCCTGCCACAGCCCAGACAGTTCTCGTGCAATTGTATTCATCAGCCCAGGAAACGGAGAATTGTTCCAAAGTCCCAGATATGCCAATCGTGTCCGGATCAAAAGCATCATCAGGTACCTGGTTGATGGTGCCAGTCTCGCAATTGAAAACTTGCCTGCAGTTGGAGGGAGCATAATTTCCCATTGGTATTTCGAATGTATACTCGCAGTCCGGGTTGCTGTCAGTCACAGTCATCGTATAGGCCCCCTCCAGGAAAAAGGCCTCACCAGACAATTGTTCAGTATTACCATTACCCCAATAGACCGGGGCGTCCACTTGATACGGTAATCCTTCCGCTTCCGCGCAGCCACCTGTCAGTACTATCGTGGCAAAGGAGGGCGTCTTAAAGGCTGGGCCACAAACAGAAATCAAGTCCATCTCGATAGGCGGGCAATCGCATTCGGCATAGCTAAGTAGGTCGAATGCGATTAATATTAGTAGACTAGCAGCTACAGTTTTTAATAGATCAATCATGGTATTCAATTTGGGGAAGGGTTTAGTAAAAAACATTTGTGTCAAGCCAAGGCTTCGAGTTCCGCTTTCATCTTCTTGGTCATCTTAGACACCACCAGATCGTAGGAATGCTTTACGAGCTCCTTGATAAAGTCATCGGACAAAGTGCCGTCCATCAGTACAGTGTTCCAGTGCTTCTTGTTCATATGATAGCCGGGCTGTATGGCATCATGACTAGCCCGCAGCTCCAGGGCTCTTTCCGGATCACATTTGAGATTGACACTCCTAAATTCAGCCAGACCAGTGGCGGCAAACATCTTGCCCATCACTTTGAATACAAGGGTGTTTTCATCAAAAGGCAGGCAGTCTTCCGTACCTTTGAAAGACAAGCAATAATCGCGAAATTCTTCAATATTCATGCTCAGCAGATTTTCAATAATTTAG
>JAHDDV010000562.1 GCA_020629205.1 Chitinophagales bacterium
ACTCCTTTTGACTTGGATTTCTTCGGTATAACTAGGCATCACCGACCTTGGCTCGTAGAAAAAGAATCCCTAATCCTTAGCTGATTCCATGATTCTGTGGTAAAGCTCCCTCACTATTTGCAAAGTTGGAAAGAGCTTTGCAATTGGAGCACACATTGTTCTATATACTATGCGCAAGATTCCTGGACACTTAGGCTCCAAAGCTGCTAAATTGGTAAAGAAGAAACTACACATAAATAATGTTTAAACTTCATTCCACTGCCTGCAGCATAACACACTTAAGAACTTGCACTTGCGGTGAGTCTGGAGATGGCTAAGGTTCCTCGCCCTGCTTACACACTCATTGCTATATCGAATGGATTCAGTGGCTTGGCCCCTCCTTTGACCCTTCTCCAATACATAATCTTTTTGGCTGTGACTCTTTCGGTCTGATCCAGGAAAAATTCTGCTAAAGCTGACGCACTATTCCTTTGCAATAAATGTGATGGAGAGGTAAGCTGGCCAGGCAATAGGGCAAAAGCCTGAGATCTACCTGATATCCCAGATACAAATCAGGTGGAGCCAAGAACCAAATTGCATAAATTATGAGCCGACGCAAAAACTCAAACCCCATTGATCGCAGTCTGAGAATACTACTCTGCCTGCTGATCCCTCTATTCCTTTATGACTCCGTGTATGCACACACTGTGGCCTTCTACGGCTGTAGAAACGCAAATGGATCTTTGACGGTTTACGCTGGACACTACCACGGTTACGATGGTGTACCCACCGGAGGCCTAATCGATAACCTGGGAGGCAATACCTATATGTTTACCGGCGAGATTCCAGCTGCTTCATTGCCCACTTGTGCCACAGGCTTATTTGGTCAAACCTGCGGGCCAGCCCCAACGGGAGCTGGAGGTACCACACCACCGGCAGTAAACGCCTATCAAACAGTCACGATTCCAGCAGCCGATGTTCCACCTGCAGGCTGCGCCACATTCAATTTCACCATGACGACGACTAGTCAGGTCGAATGGCCCTGGGCTGATTGTTTCCCATTTACTTTGACCGATGACAACATTGGGCCATCGCCTTCGCCGACAGATGCAGGCGCCTGTACCATATGTCCATCGGATCAGATTATCGCTGCGGATGCAGGGTCATGTGCAGCGGTATACACCTATGATATTCCTACCTTTGATGACGATTGCGATGGCACCTGCATCCCAGGTGTTCAAGGAGCCGGAATCCCAAGTGGTGGTTCACTTCCGGTAGGCAGTCATAACTTTTCATTTAGTTACACAGATATCGCTACCAACCCATCAACCAGTAATTGTGATTGGACTGTAACTGTCCTGGACACACAACTTCCCCTTGTCATTTCTACTGTATCAGATCAAACAGTGGAATGCGATGCAGTACCGGCAGCCTTTCCAAGCTATGCGGCTTATGCCGCTGCTGGAGGGGTGATTAATGACAATTGTGGCATTGACTCCTGGACACTGGTATCGGAAGTACCCTCAGGGGGTTGTACGAATACCATTCAACGAGTCTATCAAGTTGCTGACACATATGGAAATACCATTCAAGTTTCACACACCATCACTGCTGTTGACACAAGCCCACCTAGCTTCACTGTACCAAGCAACATGAGTATTGACTGTGCTGCAGACGAGCACAACTTAAAACTTGTTGGCGATGTTGGGGATGAATCAGACAATTGCGATACAACAGTGGGCGAAGCTACATACACAGATTCCGTAGCTGCAAATACACCCTGTGCTGGAGAGACAAGCATTACACGGACCTGGACATTGACAGATGCATGCGGCAACACGACAACTGGAGTGCAAACGATCATCAAAAAAGACACAACACCTCCGACTTTCACAGCGCCTCCAGCCGTAACAATAGAATG
>JAHDDV010000157.1 GCA_020629205.1 Chitinophagales bacterium
GAGTTGGAGGGAAGCCAGCCTTCACGTCCGTCGGGGATGACAACTTTACAAAATTGAGCATTGCGTTCCACTATACGAACTTTGACTCCTTCGGGGAGGCTGAATACTTCTTTGCTCTCATCTGAAGGACCATTGGTGGCCCTGACACCTGACTTTGCTAGAATGGCGTAATCGGGGTTGGTTTCCCAATAGTACTTGTTGTAGGCAAGAAAGCAGAAGAGGGCAGACAATAGTAACGCGGTCCATGCATAGGAGAAGAATCGCTTTTGACTTTTCACCTCATGTGCGCGTAGATAAGATATGGCTAGTGCCAGTGCTCCCCAGATACAGAGAATCGAGAGCAGTGCCCAGATGCCGGAGGAGAAAAAATTGACAATCGAGCGGAAACCTGTCACATAGAACGGTAGTGGATAATCGTCGATGCGCTGCGAGATACGTCTCTTTGCCAAAGCGAGATTGTGTTGAACATCTTCGTCTTTAGGGGCTAGACGCAGGGCGCGCTCATAGTTTAGAATTGACTTACCGATCTCATTGAGTTGGAAGTAGGTATTACCGAGATTGAAGTACAGTTCTTTGGCAGCAAGACCAGTGCTTAATACCTGTTCGTAGGTCTTGGCAGCTTGCTCGTATTCTTTATTCTGATATTGTTCATTGGCTTGGTAGTGCAAGTCAAGGGCATCTCCCTGCGCTTGCAAAAACAAGCAGGAATGGCAAAAAAGCAGAAAGAAAATCAGTCGCAAAATCATAGCATTAGGCTTGTAATTGGTCTTCCATATCGGCAATCAAAGACAGTGTATCCTCATAGGTGCCTTTGAGGTTGTCTGCATCTGGCACTGGAGCATAGACTGCCATCTCGCAGTACTTCACTGTTTCCACAAACTTGTCAATGGTCGAGTCTTGCACCCCTTTTTCCTTTAGTAAGTCGGCCACATTATCTTTAGACAGGCTGCCCAAAGGCATGTTGACCTTGTCGGTGATGTAGCCGTAGAGACTCTTGACTACATCATTGTAAAATGCCTTGCGGTCGTTCTTATCCATCAGTACTTTGGCTTCATCCAGTCGCTTTTGGGCTACAGCTAATGCTGCTCTACGTTTACGTCCTACGACATCCAGCATTTCCTTTTCTTGGTTTCGATGACGGAAGAAAAACAGAGGAAAGAGGACAAACGGTAAAGCCATTAGCCCCATATAGGGAAGACCTCCAAAGAAGTGTCTTCCTCTTTGATGCAAACTGATCTTGCCCGTGATGTTGTCCCTGAATCCACCGGCGATTTCGTCTGTTGCATCTACTGTGAAGGGCTGGTTTCCTTCTCCCTTTCTGACAACTAAGCGCATATCGCGGGAAGCCGTGCTTACATACACTTCCCTGTCAGGGTCGAAATAACTGATTTCAGCTTTGGGCAGTTTGTAGACCCCTGCCTCTTTTGGCAGCAGGATGTATTCGAAGGATTTTTTGCCTTTCATCTTGGTCCCTTGTGGATATGCATCCACCTCCACTTTAGGATCAAAGACTTCTAGTTTCTCGTCAAATTCGAGGTCAAATTCAGCGGTACCCTTGAGGTTTCCAGTTCCGCTTATCGTCACTTTATAGCTAACTGGATCACCGGCCGAAGTCTTGGTAGAATCCAGCGCAGCGGTCAGTCTATAAGTTCCCACAAGTCCCGAAAAATTGTCGGGCTTGCCTTGAGTAGGTAGGGGCCTTACCTTGATTTTTTTTGCTTTTGACTTGATCTTTACACGCTTGCGCTCCTGATTGAAAAGTCGATTGAAAATGCTGCGTCGCGGATTGTTGTTGGGCCTTTGGATGAGGATCGTTGCCTCAATCTCCAGGGGCTCGATTTCCAACTCACCAGTGCCTTGCGGAAACAAGGCCATGCGCTTGAGGATATGCGTTGTATAAACCACACCATCACGTACCTCTCTATTTGAAGGTGGACGTGAGGGAGAATTGTCTTCAGACCAAAAACCACTGAATTGTGGCATTTCCAATACACTCAGATTCTCTACAGAATGTGTTGTGTAGAGCATGTATGTAGCCGTGACTTGCTGTCCGGTATATACCGTATCCTGATCGACTTTGAGTTCGATAAAGTAGTCACTGTTGTTCACTTCTGCTTTTGCAACTCCGGCCGATCCAGTTGCATTTTGCTGCCGGCTGTTTGACCGGCTTTGAGCCTGTTGTTTTCCCTTAGTGACTTTGACTTTAATCTTGCCGGACTTCCGGGATTTACCCTTTACATTGGCCACTGCGGAGGGAATAGTAAAGGTTCCTACTTGATCCGTACTCAGATAGTAGCCTACACTGGAGCTGAATGATGTCGCTCCATTAATCATCTGAAAAGAGGTCTGTGTCTCCGGCCCACCTACGATTCGGAAGGGCTTGAAATCGGGAGGACGAAAGCCCTCTTGCAAATCTCCGCCTTCCATTGAATAGACAATCTTAAAGGGCTTTCCGGTCGCGATATTCACATCAGAAGGACTAACGCTGAACTTTTGTGCAGCCAACTCCTGGCCGGCCAGGAGCCAGATGAGTATGCTTAGACAGAATGCTGTCTTGCCAAAGATGTCGGATATTGAAATCACTTTTTCCTATTGAATTACCAGTCTTTGTCTACGTTTCTTCTTTGTCCTTTGCCCTTCTGTTTGAGTAGCTTCTCCTGCACCTTTATCTCCTCATTTTTCAAGGCCTCCAACAAACGCATGGCTTCTTCCTTACTGATCTTCCTCTCTTCTATTTGTTCTCCTTCCTGAGGCTCTTGCTGATCAGGGTTAGAAGGTTCTTGTTGTTCTTCTCCCTCTTGTTTGTCTTTCTGCTCTTGCTCTTGCTTCTCTTTTTCCTTCTCTTCCTCGCTTTTCTCCTCTTCTTTCTTCTCTTGCTCCTTTTCAGACTCTTCGCTGTCTTTGCCCTCTCCGTCTTTTTCCTGATCTTTTTGCTCTTGATTATCCTTTTGTTCTTCGTTTTCCTCCCCTTCTTTCTGCTCCTGATTCTCTTGCTGCTCTTGGTTTTCCTCTTGTTCTTTTTCTTCCGGATCTTGCTGTTGATCCTGATTTTCTTGTTCCTGCTGCTGTTCTTGTTGTTGCTCCTCTTGTTGTTGCTTTAGCTTCTTGGCATAGGCCAAATTATATCTGGTTTCTTCATCCGTTGGATCATAACGCAGCGCTTGTTTATACACTTCAATGGCATCATCGAGCTGCTGGGCTTTTAGGAGCGTGTTGCCCAGATTATGCAATGCCATCGTCCTTTCCTGCACACTTTCCAATTGCTCAATGCTTTGGGCGTACTTTTCGAGGGCCTCTTCATAGCGTTCCTGTTGATAGAGGGTATTGCCCAAATTATAGATGGCGGCATCCAAATCTTTTTCGGGGTTTGCCTCCAATGATTTTCGGTAGCTCAATTCGGCTTCACCAAATTTACCGTCCTTGTACTGAGCATTGCCCTCACTGGCCAATACCCGTTCGCTTTGCGCGGAAGCACAAACAGTACCTACCAGAACCAGTACTAAGAAGATGATAACATTTCTCATGCAGCAACTTTTTTGTCTCCAAAGAGCTTCCAATTTCTGAACCAACCTGCTTTTCGCTCCGAGATAAAGTACTCTAATAGCAATAGCAGTAGGGCAAAGCCTATGAAATATTGAAATTGGTCTTCGTAATCGGTAAACATACGTTCTTCAAATTCCTTCTTTTCCATTTCGGAAATGGATCGAAGAATGTTGTCGATTTCATTTCGGGCGCCACGGATCGTGAAGTAGCTGCCACTAGCTGCGGAGGCCAGATTTTCGAGCATCGTTGTATTGAGTTTAGTCATTACAACTTCGCCGTTCTTATCCATCATGTAACCGTTTCGCCTTCCGTTTTGAAAGATTGGAACGGGAGCACCGTCTTCTGAACCAACACCGATTGTATGTATTACAACGCCCTCTGCTGCGGCACGTTCTGCAATGGCCACTGCATCATCTTCATGATTTTCTCCATCCGTGATCATGATCAGTGCCTTGTATTGGTTTGTCTCCTGATCAAAGGACTCCATGGCCAGCTCGATAGAGGCTCCAATGGCTGTTCCTTGTGTCGGCACGATATCGGGATTTGCGGATTGTAAAAACAATTTGGCGGCGGAGTAATCAGCTGTTAAGGGCATCTGTAGATATGCATTCCCTGCAAAGATGATCAAGCCAACACGGTCATTACTCATGTTTTCAATCACAGAGTTGATTAGCTGCTTGGCTCTTTCCAAACGATTGGGTTTGATATCTTCTGCCAGCATACTTTTTGACACATCGAGCGCAATCATAACATCTACTCCTTCGCTCTTGACAGTCTCCATTTTGGAGCCCTGTTGAGGATTTGCTAGTCCGATAATCAAGAAGCTAAGGGCTGCCAGATAAAGCAGGTTCTTAATCTTCAATCGGAAGATCGAAAAATCAGGCATTAACTGGTAGAGCAAAGATCTCTCCCCGGATTGTTCCACCATTCGCTTACGACGATAATGGCTCCAATAAAGGAAGGCCATCAAGATCGGAACGATCAGCAGTAGGTAGAGTAATATTTCGTTTTCGAATTTTAACATGCTTGGCTATTGGCGCTGCTGTTTGTCTCTGTTTTGTAATCTGTGACTTGTACTCTCATGCTGCTAAGGCAGACCTCTGAAGATGGTATTTCTCAAGAGGATTTCCCCAACGATCAAGAAAAAGGAAAGCCATGCCAGTGGGTAGAATCGCTCTGTATATCTCTTCACTGTCGTGACTTCAATTTCTGTTTTTTCCAGCACATCGATCTCGTCGTATATCTTGAACAAGGTTTGGTTGTCGGTTGCTCGAAAGTACTTGCCACCTGTGAGGTCAGCTATGTCTTGCATCAGTTTTTCATCGATATTGACATCAACATAGTCATAACGATATCTTCCAAATCGATCTGTGCCGACTGGTGCGTATGCCTTTCCTCTCGTACCCACACCGATAGTATAGACCTTGATATCAAATTGCTTGGCTGTCTCGGCAGCTGTCATGGGGTCGATAAAGCCACCCATATTGACTCCATCTGTCAAGAGAATGATGACTTTGCTATCGCTGTCCGTGTCTTTTAGTCGATTGACTGCCGTGGCCAGCCCCATGCCGATTGCAGTACCATCATTGACCATAAAGCTCTTGACTTCAGAGAGTAGCTTTCTGGCTACGCCTTTATCAGTTGTGATGGGACATTGTGTGAAGCTTTCACCGGCAAATACGACCAAGCCGATTCGATCAGCAGGACGATTTACAATGAAGGTATCGGCTACAATTTTAGAGGCACCGAGTCGATCCGGTTGAAAGTCCTGTGCCAGCATACTACCAGAGATGTCTTGCACGAGAACAATGTCAATACCTTCTGCTTTTATTTTTTCTTCCGTTAACGTATCCTGGGGACGGGCCATTGCCAGCACTAAGGAAGTGAAGGCCAAAACCTTCATGAGGTTTAGTAATGGTCGCAATCTGGACTTGAAGCTCTGAGCATTTTTGATGCCATCCAGAGAGGACACTTTTAGATCTGCAAACTGCTGCTGGTAACGATAATAGGACCAGAATAACAGGAAGGGCACCAGCAATAGTAGTAGCAGGAACCAAGGGTTTTTGAACGATATGCTTAGTAGAATCCAGGTCATGCTGTCTGCTCCTCCTCTTGTGTCTGTACCACCTTTTGTCTGGTGTGGGTGACAAATTTTCGAACATCTTTCATGCTCTGAACATTGTTTTCTACAGATGGGACCATCTTCGCAAATTTCGCCAAATCTGCCATTTGCAGTAAGCTAACCAATCGTTCCTTTACCGTTCCTTTAACATTGATTGGTTTCATAGCAGCCACGATTTCATCGCTGGTAGACTCCATGGCAGGAATATCAAAGCGACGTTCCATATATTCTCTAAGTATATCTGTTAACTCACTGTAGTAGTCCTTGACTTTGCCGGACTGCCAAAGTTTTGCTGCTTCCAGATTGTCCAGGCGTTGTAATGCATGTTCATGTGGGGGTAGCACAGGAACAAAGACCTCTTCCACTTCTTCCGGCTTCTTACGAAAGAAAAGATACCAGATGCCAAAAGCCAACAAGCTCAGTGCAAGCAGGCCACCGGCGATCCACTTCCAGTAGTCCATCCAGCTCAATTCGACCTTCATGATATCTTTTATCGGCTTGATTTCAGCTTGCATATTTACTTCCGGATAGCCTACCTTGATCAAGATGGCATCTGAGCTCTTTACCCGGCCACTGTTTCCTTCCTGGTATCTAAAATGTAGGCGAGGAATGGCGAATTGCCCAGAATCGAAACAGGTTACTTTGAAAGTCTGTGAACGCTTATACAGTCCATCAACAAAAGAAGAATCCACTTCAGATCGTTCGACAATCTCAAACTGGTTTAGGGTATCTCCGAGCAGAGGCCAAACTAGATTATTATCTGCTTCCGAGCTAACATCTACCCTAAATGTCACTTGCTCTCCGATCAATATCTCCTGCTTGTCAACAGAGGAGATGACCTGCATATCTGCAGCGGCTACTTGTGTCAGAGACAGTAGCAGGAGGAGAATGATATGTAGGCAATGCTTTTTCATTGAATCTCTAGTCCTAGGGTACCAAGACAGCGTATCTTAGTTTCTCTTCTTAAAGAATGCCATTAATTCGTTAATAAATGGTCTATCTGTTTGTATGCTCAGTAGATCAGAGCCTGCCCTTCGAAAAGTCTCTCGAGCTCGATCTTCATTTTCTCTAAAGTGTGCATATTGTTTGTTTCTTACAGATTTGGATCCCGTATCCATCCAGGCAGTCTCTCCCGATTCCGCATCCCGGGCTCGCACCAAACCGATCTCCGGTAAGTTTTTCTCCCAGGGATCATATACATGCACACCAACAAGATCATGCCTCCGAGCGGTGAATTTCAGACTTTGCTCGTAACCTTCATCCATAAAATCGGAAATCAAGAAGGAAATGCACTTCTTTTTCATCACATTGGAGAAGTAGCGCAGGGCCTGATCAATGTCGGTACCGGAGGCACTGGGTTTGAAAGCCAGGAGCTCCCGAATGATTCTCAGCACATGCGACTTGCCCTTCTTTGGAGGAATAAATTTTTCGATCTTTTCGCTAAAGAAAATCACCCCAATTTTATCATTGTTATTGATAGCTGAGAAGGCGATTACTCCACAGAAGTTGGTGATCAGCTCATTCTTCAGCTGCTTCTTAGTTCCGAAGAAGGAAGACTCACTGACATCGATAAGCAGCATTACGGTCAACTCCCGCTCCTCTTCATAGACCTTTACATATGGCTCGTTAAATCGAGCCGTTACGTTCCAGTCGATATTTCTCACATCATCCCCGTATTGATACTCCCTTACTTCACTAAAAGACATCCCTCTCCCTTTAAAGGCGGAGTGATATTCTCCGCTGAAAAGGTGGTTGGAAATGTCTTTGGTCTTGATTTCAATCTTGCGTACTTCTTTGAGCAGATCTTGAGTAGATCTTGCTTCGGCGTCGTCTTCCGAGAAAGGCGTCGGTGTGGGTATCAGCGCATAGATCAAAAATGACAGCAAAACAATACCAAAGATGATATAGAAAGAAACGGCCAAATTGAGTGAGTTTATTGAATGGTAATAGTACAGCCTTGAGCTCTGTAGACTAAGGCACTTCTACTTTATTCAGGATATCACTGATGATGTCTTCGGAATTGATGTTTTCGGCTTCAGCCTCGTAGGTGATCCCTATTCTGTGTCTCATTACGTCGGCACAGATACCTCTTACGTCTTCTGGAATGACATAGCCTCTGCGTTTGATGAAGGCATGTGCTTTGGCGGCCCTTGCCAGATTGATAGTAGCACGCGGTGAGCCACCGAAGTTTATCATTGCATCGAGGTTCTTCATTCCATATTCGCCTGGATTCCGGGTTGCAAATACAATATCCAGAATGTACTGCTCAATCTTTTCGTCCATGTAAACCTGCGAAACAGTATTGCGCGCATCGACCAAAGCGGCGGTAGTAAGAACCGGGCGAATTTCCTGTTGTTGGCTAGCCAGATTTTGTCTCATGATGAGTCGTTCATTCTCCTTTTCGGGATAGGTGATTACGACCTTGAGCATAAATCTATCCAGCTGAGCTTCCGGTAGCGGATAAGTACCTTCCTGATCGATCGGATTTTGTGTGGCAAGCACTAGAAATGGTTCTTCCAGATAGAATGTCTCATCTCCAATGGTGATTTGTCGTTCCTGCATAGCTTCCAGAAGGGCGCTTTGCACTTTTGCCGGAGCACGATTGATCTCGTCTGCCAATACGAAGTTGGCAAAGATAGGTCCCTTTCTAACGGTGAAGTTTTGTGTCTTCTGATTGTAGATCAATGTTCCTACAACATCTGCTGGAAGAAGATCTGGAGTAAACTGAATTCTGCTAAACTTTCCATCTACTGCTTTCGATAGGGAGTTGATTGCCAGTGTTTTTGCAAGACCCGGCACTCCTTCGAGTAGGATATGTCCTTTGGAAAGTAATCCGATGAGCAGTCTTTCCAACATGTACTTTTGACCTATAATGGCTTTACCAATCTCGGCATCAAGATCTGCAAGGAAGGCAGATTTCTGCTGGATTGCTTCATTTAGCGCCACAATGTCTACATTGGAAGTTCCACTAATATCCATGACTTATCTTTTCGGTTCAAAATTAGGCTCACTAAGACCTCAGCATGAGGGCTTAGCGGGCACAAAATTAAGGATTAATCGCGATTGATCGTTCACTAATTTGGATCAATTACTCCGATGAAGGCCAATTGTTTGGGGATATTAGTTTTTTTTAACGAAGGGAAGACATTTCAGTGGCTTAGTCCTGGTCTTCTAAGGACAATAAAAACGTATTGTTTGCCCGTTTTCTGCTCTACATTGTTTGTCCTTTTCTGCCTTCTTTTGCTGAATTTCGAAGCAGGGATTGACCCTCTAGAAAGCGCGCCAGAACTGTTGTTAGCTTGCTGACTTCAATCAAAAAGCCATCGTGACCATAATCAGAAGGGATTTGCACTAGTTTGGCCCCTTTGATCCCCCTTTGCAGCACTTCCTGATCGGAAAGTGGAAATAATACGTCCTCATTCAGACTGATCACCACCGTTCGAGCCCTAATTTTTGACAAAGCCTTGGCTATGCCTCCACGATTGCGCCCTACATTGTGGCTATCCATAGCCCGGCTCAGGTACCAATAAGAAAAGGGATTGAATCGACGCGCCAGCTTTTCTCCCTGATAGCGCTGATAGCTGCCAGCCCGATCTGGAAAGATGGCATCTTTGTCTGTTGCTTCTTGGGTCTTGGCATAGGCTCTAAAATTTCTATAGGATAGAAGCGCTATAGAACGTGCCACCTTCATGCCTTGCAGTCCAGCTGTATGGGAATGCTCTTTCCAGCTTGGATCTGCCTCGATTGCCATGCGCTGCGATTCATTGAAGGCCACCGCCCATGGAGAATGTAACGCATTTGTGGCAATAAGAGACAAGTTTTCAAAGCGAGTGGGCTCTTGTATAGCCCATTCGAGTGATTGTTGTCCGCCCATTGATCCGCCAATCAATAGAGCAATCTTGTCAATCCCTAGATTGTCAGCCAGAGCCTTATGCAGACTGACCATATCTCTCACTGTAATGTCTGGAAAGTCGTGATAGTAAGGCTCCTTGGTGGATGGATTTGCTGATAGCGGTCCTTCTGTACCGTAGTGGGAACCGAGCATGTTTGCACAGATGATGAAGTGCTCTTCCGGATTAAACAGTGCATCTGGGCCAAATAGACCAGCCCACCAATCAAAGACATCGCTATTCGCAGTGAGGGCGTGACAGACCCAGATCACATTAGAGGCATCGGCGTTTAGTGCGCCATAGCTGTGGTAAGTGATGTTAGGTCGTTTGAGGATTGCTCCGCTCTCTAGTTGGAGGTCTGTCTTCAGTCGCAGTTGTTGTTTCATGCTTGGTTGTTTTTTGGGATTGGGAAGAATTAGGGCCCCACAAATTGGGCTTACAATGTGGCTCCACCATGGGGCACCCACAGGGGGTGCCGGTACATTTTGGATTTTGCCTTGCCATGGAGATTGATTGAGTCATTGGCCAGAGCAGGGCACCCACAAGGGGTGCCACTACATTTGATTTTTGCGTTAAGCTTGTTGCAGCTCTTGGCCTTTCTTACTGGCTAATATGGCTTGGCTGAGATCATTTCTGAGGTCATCGATGTGCTCGATGCCTACGGAAAGTCGTAGTAAGCCTGGTTCCACACCTGCGGCCTTTTGCTCTTCGGGACTCAATTGATCATGAGTAGTGGATGATGGATGAATGATCAAGGTCTTTGCATCTCCTACATTGGCGAGATGGGAAATTAGTTTGACACTGTCTACGAGTTTGTCCGCTTGCTCTTTTCCTCCTTTCACTTTGAAACTTAGGACACCTCCGTAGCCATTTTGAAGATACTTATGTGCGAGCTTGTGTTCGGGACTGCTTTCGAGTCCTGGATAGTTTACCCAAATCACTTCTTCCTGAGCTTCCAACCACTGGGCAATTTCGAGGGCATTGTCAGCTGTTCTTTGTACTCTAAGAGACAGTGTTTCCAGACCTTGTAGCAAGAGGAAAGAATTGAATGGACTCAATGCTGGGCCAAAGTCTCTAAGGCCTTCAACTCGTGCTCGAATTCCGAAGGCCACATTTGGTAAGCCGATAGGATTGCCTTCTCCGAAGATATCCCAGAACACTAGTCCATTGTAGCCCTCTGATGGTTCTGTAAACTGCGGGAATTTGCCATTGCCCCAGTTGTAATTTCCTGCGTCGACAATAACTCCACCGATGGAGGTCCCATGTCCACCGATCCATTTGGTGGCTGACTGTACTACAATATTGGCTCCATGATCAATTGGCCGAGCAAGATATCCGGCGGCCCCAAAGGTATTGTCTACTACAAGTGGGATATCGAATTCCTGAGCCAGTTTTGCGATGGCTTCGAAGTCTGGAACGGCAAACCTTGGATTGCCTATACTTTCGATATAGAGTGCTTTTGTGTTTTCATCAATCAGGCTTCGGAAGCTTTCGGGATCATTGCCATCGGCAAATCGGGCTTCAATACCCAAACGCTTGAAATTGACTTTGAACTGATTGTAGGTGCCTCCGTATACATAGGAGGAGGAAACCAAGTTGTCTCCGGCTTGAAGAATGTTGCTGAGCGCGATAAACTGTGCTGCTTGTCCAGAAGCGACGGCAACTGCGTTGGTTCCTCCCTCCAGGGCGGCTATTCGCTTTTCAAAGACATCGGTTGTTGGATTCATGATCCTTGTGTAGATGTTTCCAAATTCCTTTAGTCCGAACAGATTAGCTGCGTGTTCAGAATTATCGAACACGTAGGAGGTGGTTTGATAAATGGGCACTGCTCGGCTCTTGGTGGTTGGGTCTACTTCTTGTCCTGCGTGTAGTTGAAGGGTTTCGAATCTTAGCTTTTGATTAGTCATGGTACTTATACTTTCTTGTTTGAATAAAATTGTGTCTTATTGGAGATAGCCAAACGCAGAAAGCCCGATTAGCTGGGCTCTTGCTTCAGCTATCGGTTTACAGATTTTATGAAATTTTCTGGGTACTAGAATAGCATCGGCGTGGAGCAGCACATACACATGCACATACAACAACAGCTATTCAAACAGATTTTGTCTGTTGGGATACTACAAACAGCGGCCAGCCTTTGGACGGGATTTGTCCATTGGATTTGGGTGGCTTTATTTCTGTTTGTTTTTTTCATTGGGATAAATGTAGTGGCTTTTTTTGACTTGGCAAATTTTATTTTTTTGGGTGGTGGGGTTTTCTCTTGTGGTTTGATGGGGCTGTTACTGTTCATTAGATCTACTTTGGGACTATTTATTTTCTTCGTTCTAGCCTTTCTTTTTCTTGACAAAAGTCGAGTAGGTAAGGGGAATTTCACCCCAAACCTCTCACAGAACCGTACGTG
>JAHDDV010000563.1 GCA_020629205.1 Chitinophagales bacterium
GCGTCTTGCGTCTTGCGTCTTGCGTCTTGCGTTTGCACCTTGCACCTTGCGTCTTGCACCTTGCACCCCTTGCACCTTGCACCTTGCGTCTTCCGTCTTTTATTCCACCATCAAGCGAGCAGACCAAACCGGTTTACCTTCTTTGGAAAGAACAGCAAAATAGACACCACTGCTAAGTGCTGAGACATCCAATTCGCTGCCCGCTATCATTGACTTTTCCATCACCCTCCTCCCCAGCAGATCGACCAGTGTCAGGCGGTCAAATTGATCGCTTGCATTTGAAGAAATTTGGAGATGGTCTTTGGCAGGATTCGGATACACAAGAAACGGATATTTATCGCTTTTTACATTTTCACTAAGAGGGATGCTGCTGTCATAGACCCAAAGTTGATGCCCAGAGAGACCGGGTACATGGGCTCCAAAAAGGAGCTTATCATCAAGCGCAAACAGTTTGATGGGGTCGAAGCTAATCCATTCTCCTTCACTGCCCTCGCTAGTGAGTATTTCAGTACCTTCGGCAGTGCCATCTGAAGCAAAGATTTGATTGCCAATAGTGGAGCCTGCTACGAAAACCAGTCGACCATCATAGGCAGTCAGCCAATCGCCATATTCTCTACCATTGAACTCGTAGTAGAAGGGTCTGACTGTTCCTTCTTCCGTGCCATCTGTGGACCAGATTTCCTGCTCTGGATCATCGAAGGGGTCAATGGCTGTGGTCTCGGCAAGAAAGTAGACTTTGTCTCCTATGGCAGTCAGGCGACTTGGATTGGAGTCCTCATTTCCAGGGGCGATGTCCTTTAATAGTTTTGTGCCTTCTACACTGCCATCGCTGAGGAAGAGCTCTATGCCGTATGCAGCATTCCCGGCGGCCATGTACAAGTTATCATTAGCAAAGAGTATTTGACTACTACCAATGCCACTAGACTCCGGACTGCAAATCAATCCGTTTTTGAGAACAATTGTCCCTTCGGATGTGCCATCACTTGCATATAAGTTGATTTGCAATCCACTTCGATAGAAGAAGAAAATCTTGCCATTACCCTCAGTAATGCAAGGCGGAAATTCGTCACTGTATTGACCTGCTATTTCGTGAATCTCCATGCTAACATTTGTTTCGGTGTCTACTCGATAAAGGTTTGCGATGTCTGCCGAACTGTGAGCGATAATTATTAGTTCGTTATTGAGCGTGCCCAGATTTGTGGAGCGGTCTCCCGGCTGCTGCTCCAAACCTACATCAAATATCATTTCAGTGGTTTCGCTCGGAGCAATAATCTTATGTACTTTGTGTGTTTCTTCATAGCTGACAAAGTAGCCTACACCGTTGGCGGCGCTGAGCTCTCCAAGGAAGTATTCCGAAGTCAATAGTTTAGTCGTGTTTTCCCCATCGTATTGCCAAAGGTGATATTCAAAACCAGTCCAGGTATCGCCACTTCTGGAGATCAGATAAAAATACTCGGGGGTTGCGAGGAAATCGAGGCAGCGAGCTATTAGTGGTTCAGGTTCTTGAATCATCCAGGTGCCATTACTGGTTCCGTCTGAGATCCAGAGATGGTTGCCTTCGATTGAGTTTTTTACGACAATGACCGCCTTGCCCTGCCAGCTTCCCAGGAACCGGGAGTCTGGATTTCCGAGGCTACCACTGAAGTTTGTGCCGGACAGCTCTTGTAGAAAATAGCAGTCTTGACAAAATGTGGTATTTAGGCTGAGGCAGAGGAGGAGAAGTAGGGATAGGGTTTTCATAGTGTGGCTTCTGGAAAATGAGGAGTTGATACAAATGTAGATAGTTTGTTAAGATAGGAAAAATGAATTTGAAAAGTTGGGATAAAGATGCTTTTGCGGAGGGCAGTTCACACAGTTCCTACAAGTAAACAAAACTACCCCTTCGGCATGAT
>JAHDDV010000564.1 GCA_020629205.1 Chitinophagales bacterium
CGTCTTGCGTCTTGCGTCCGTTTTCCCTTGCTATGCAATCACACACACACACACAAAACTAAGCACTAAGCACTAGACACTAAAAACTAAGCACCTAAAAACAATACTCATTCGCAGCGATCAAACGATCAGCAATGCGATCTCTCGCAGCCACGGTATTGTAAGGGGCATACTTCGAAAAGCGCTTAGCAGCCATTAGCATCATTTTTTGTTCATCACCTTCAGCAAAGGAAACAATCGATCGCTTAGCCCAGGTATGCATGCTGTCCATCACATCGCTGAGGTAAGTCTTCACCATATCGACATAGATAGCAGCCTCTTCTTCGCCCTTCATTTCCATCAGCTTCTCGACACGCAGTACCGCCGACTCAGCTGTAAAGATGGCCATTAGCATATCCGCGGCATACATCATCAATTGCTGCTGCTCATCCATCTTTTCCTTGTACTTTCTACTTGCAGCTCCTGCAGTCATTAGCAGTGTCTTCTTTGCATTTCTTACAGCCTTCTTCTCCGCAGCCAAAGGATGCGTATCTTCATCATTGCCAAAAGAAGGAATGCTGGTCAATTCTGCTTGTATTGCCTTGATCGGACCAAGCAAATCGATCTTTCCTTTCATCCCTTTTTTCAGCAACATGCCTACTGATAGCAGACGATTGATTTCATTCGTCCCCTCAAAGATTCGGTTGATACGCGCATCCCGGTAAGAACGACAAACCACTGACTCTTCAGAATAACCCATTCCGCCATGAATCTGCACAGCTTCATCCACGACATAATCAAGTACCTCAGAACCAAAGACCTTCAAAATCGCACATTCAATAGAGTATTCTTCTGCTGCTTTCATTTTGGCAGTCACACCGTCCATGCCTTCTCCGACCAGCGCATTCACCTTCTGTTGAATCAAATCCGAAGTACGATAAGTAGCCGACTCAGCCACAAAAGTACGAATGGCCTGCTCTGCCAGCTTATACTTGATCGCACCAAAGTTGGAAATTGACTGACCAAACTGCTGACGTTCATTCGCATAGTTGGTCGAGATGGAAGTCAAGCCTTTACAGCCTCCAATTACCATTGCACAAAGTTTATATCGACCAATGTTCAATACATTAAAAGCAATCTTATGCCCCTTTCCGATTTCTCCAAGTACATTTTCCACAGGCACTTTCACGCCTTCAAAAAACACCTGACGAGTAGAAGATCCCTTGATCCCCATCTTATGCTCTTCTGCACCAAGTGTAAGGTTCTCAGAGTCAGCCGGCACCATAAAGCCCGTAAACTTCTCCCCATCGACTTTAGCAAAAACGGTAAAGACATCTGCAAATCCTGCATTGGTAATCCACATTTTTTGCCCGGTGAGTGTATAGTATTTTCCATCATCCGATAGCACTGCTTTCGTCTTGGCAGCCAAAGAATCCGATCCAGATCCAGGCTCCGTCAGACAATATGCAGCCTTCAATTTACCCGCTGCAATCTGAGGCAAAAGCTTCGTCCGATGCTCATCCGTACCATAATATAGAATCGGCAAAGTACCAATTCCTGTATGCGCTGCCACAGATACACTAAATGACTGCGACTTTCCAATCTCTTCGGTAAGCACCGTTTCAGAATTTAGATCCACTCCCATTCCACCAAATTCCTCAGGCAGTCCTGCACCAAGCAGCCCAAGCTCCCCGGCCTTTTCCAACAAAGATGCTGACAGTCCTTCCTCCATCTTTTCGATGCGATCAGCCACAGGCAATATCTCGTTATTCACAAAATCCCTGGCCATTTGACCCATCATCAGTTGCTCCTCATTCAATTCTTCCGGAATAAAAACCTCCGCCGGAGTACTCTCTTTCACGAGGAATTCTCCCCCTTTCAAAATCTTCTGTTCTTCTAAGACTTCCAT
>JAHDDV010000158.1:0-9315 GCA_020629205.1 Chitinophagales bacterium
GTGGCAGAAATAGATTCCAGTCAAACTATCCAGAACTTTGTGCCCGGGGCACTAGATCCCAATAGTGTAAAAACAAACAAAGCCCCTATGCCAGTGCATAGAGGCTTTGTTTTTGATTGTCATCAATTCTAGTTTTTGATGAACTTCTTCGTCATTTTCTCTCCTTGAGAGGTAACAGAGATGAAGTAAGCTCCACTATCCAATGTGGACAAGTCCATTTCTATTGAAGAGAGCCCTCCGACAGCAGCAGATACCTGAGATGCGACTAGTCGACCAGTCACGTCAAATACCTCAATGGATAGTTCAGACTCCTGATCCAAGCTTAGTCCTAGCTGTAAGATATTACTTACAGGTACCGGAGCAATGCTAGTTATATCAAAGCCACTTGAACCTTTGGACAGACGTATAATCTGAGAGCTGGAGATTGTTCCTGCAATATCTACTGCATCCAATCTGTAGTAGGCAGCTCCATTTGCAGCATCTCGATCGAGGAAATCATAGTTGACTAGATAATCCGTATTTCCACTAGCGGCAACTTTAGCAATTGACTTAAAGTTAAGGCCATCCTCAGATTTCTGAATCAGGAAGTGATCATTGTCAACCTCTTTAGCAGTTGACCAGTACAACAGATTTCCAATGTCCATGCCTCGACCGTTAAATCCAAGTAGCTCTACAGCCGTTTCTGGCTTACAGTTGATAGGCTCACTTAGGAAGGAGCCCTGACATACCGCACCATCGCTGACAACAACATTATATGATTCTCCTGCGATCATGTCCAGTTGAAGAACACTAGGACTTCCATTAGGATTAGCAGGCAAGTTGAGATTCACTGTTCCCGAAACCTGATAGTTTCCACCGACAGGATTGCCTCCCGAGATTTCCACCAGTACGATATAAGTAGCGTATGGGAATTCTTCGGAACAAATAACTTGCGGCTCTATTAGAATTGGATTCTGACATGTCGGCGGCAAGCATTCTGGAGCAGGTTCGTTCACTGATCCTGAGCAGATTCCTCCATCCGTAATACTAAGGATGATTGGCTGACCAATCTCTGCCTGAGCTGTAAACACCTGATTTGAGGAAGCATTGTGTGTATAGGTGATTCCATTTTGCTCGATGTAGTACACTCCTTGATTACCGGCAGGATTGCCTCCACTGAGTGCAAAATCGATGGTGTAGAATCCTTGATCATAGAAGCACTCTGAAGCGACAGGTACTGCAATGATATCGGAAGGACAAGAGCAATCTGGAATTGGTCCGATGTAACCTGCCGCACAAAGGCCGTTATCATCTGCAACTATATCAACTGCAACACCAGAAGCGACTGTCACGACGAAAGAAGTCCCAGGCTGAATTGCTTGATTGCTTAGTCCGGAGCCATTTACATAATAGAAGCCTCCATTGGCAGCAGGACTTCCTCCCGAAAGTAAGATTGAGACTGAATAGGTACCATCTGCATAATTACAGGTGGCAGGCCCTACGTCAAAAGTAATTGGCACTTCACATTCACATATAGGTGCATCTTGAACCAGACTACCTGAACAACTTGCTGGTCCAGATCCGTCGTTTGCCATCAGATTCAGAGCTTCCCCGTAGGCCAGACTCAGTACTAGTGGTTCTCCGGCAGGAACTTGACCACCGAAGCTTCCCGATACGTTGTATACTCCTCCATTAGTAGCAGGATAGCCTCCATTGATATATGCAGTGACTGTGTACATACCAGTAGTAAAGTCACATACACCTTCGTCGGCGGTTATCACAATCGGGTTATCACAGGCACAGTTGGGTGCCGCTTGAGTGTAGCTACCAGAGCAGGTACCCTCTCCTTCTCCGTCATTAACATCAAGTGAAAGAGCTTCTCCGAAGGGCAAGTTAATCTGGAAGCTTGAACCTGCCAGACTTTGACCAGTAAAGCTACCGGACACATTATATGTATTTCCATTTCCTTCCGGATGACCTCCGGAGATTGTTACTGTGACTGTATACTGACCGGTACTTACATTACAAACGCCTTCATCAGCGGTAATGACAATTGGGCTATCACATGGACATGCTGGTGCTGGCTGCGAGTAGCTTGCTGAGCAAGTTGCGGCACCTTCGCCATCTGTCACATTAAGAGATAGTGTCTCACCAAATGGAAGAGTAACTTCCAGACTATTGCCTGCTGTCACCTGCCCATTATAGCTTCCTGTTACATTGTAACTACCACCGTTACCTTCTGGATACCCACCAGTGATTGTCACCACAACGGTATATGTGTCCGTTGCATAGTTGCAAGTCCCAGGAGTGGCCGAGATTACGACAGGATTATCACATTCACAGTTTGGAGCAGCTTGATCCAGACTTGCATCACAGCTTCCTTCGCCTATACCATCATTAGCTGTCAAAGAAATTGCTTCCCCATCTGCAAGTGTTACCGTCAATGTTGTACCAGCAGAAACAACATTAGCTCCACCAGTTGTTCCACTGACATTATATACACCTCCGTTCGAAGCTGGATCACCACCCGTGATTGAGATGGTGGCCACGTACCCACCGTTTACTTGATCACAAACCGATGATGCCGTGATCACTATTGGAATCTCACAGACAAGTGGTTCACAATTGATATCGCCGCCACCTTCATAGAAGCCAGCACATTCTGTTATGCCAACACCTCCATCGGTCGCTGTCAAATCGATGTTAGTCCCAAGGGTCTCTTGAACGGTGAATTCCGCTCCTTGAGCCACTTCACCGTTAAACGTTCCAGACACTATGTAGTTTCCATCATTTGTGAAGTCTGGATTACCGCCAGTGATTACAAAGGTTAGCTCATAGAACTGCTCTTCCCAGTTACAAACTTCATTTACTACTGTAAATATTACCGGATCATCACACTCCTCCTTACAGGTATATGCCTCGCTTGTATAAGTTTCTGAACAAGACCCGGGTCCTGCTCCATCCGATGCTACAATGTTCACCGGATTTCCAAGATCTTGCTGAATCGTAACTAGTGTACCTGCAGGCACATCTTGATTCAGGGTTCCGGAGATTGTGTAGTTTCCACCGTTGTTTTCCGGATTTCCACCAGATATTTCAAGGACGACCTCAAAGTACCCATCTTCATAATAGCAAAGTTGATCAACCTGAGTTATGGTAATCTCACTTTGACATTGGCAATTTTGATTTCCTGAAGCTTCATTGCTAGTGCAACCATTATCGTCTGTAGCAGTGACAGAGAATGGCGTGTTGCTTGGTACTCCGGAAAGCACATAGCTTCCAGGTCGTTGCCCGGACTCTGTTCCAGATACATTGTAAAGACTCCCATCGTATTCTGGCTGTCCGCCGGTGATCGTCACCTGAACAGAATATGTTTCTGTGTCATCACAAATTGTCTCGCTTGTGGTTATTTGTATTGGGTCCAGAAATACGAAGCTGCTTGTGGCAATGTCCAGACAATCACCATCCAAATCAGGAATTCCTGATCCATCGTCACTAAAGGCCACAGAGGAGACGTAGTACAAAGTATTCGTGGCACCACCAACATCCGCCAAGGTAAAGTCTCCAGTATCACTTGAGGCCATTACTTCTGAAAGGCTAAGTGTTTCATTTGAATGGACATAATAAATTAACGATTCTTCAGCTCCAGTGACAGGAGAATCTGCAGAAATGGCGAGTGCCTCCCCGTCACAGAGTAGTGTCGTTTCGGCAGGCATAGTACCAGCATCTGCAGTACAGCACACAAGACTCAAACCAGGTGAGCTGATATTGCAATCGACATCATCTGCACTAACCAAAGTGATAAAGGCAGTAGCTCCTCCATCATAGTCTCCAAAAGTATAGGTTCCCGCTTCAGTCACTTCCAACCCTGGTGTTCCAAGGTTATCCGTAATTGTATAAGCAGATGCAGAACCCATATCAGTGATTGTCACTGTTGCTACAAAGCTGCTTCCATCGCAGGCGCTATCAAAAGTAGCACTTGGTACAGCACATGCACAAGAGGCCGCATAGCTACCCTCAGTTGAACAACCTTCAGGTGCTCCGACCACATTCACTTCATAAGACACAAAAGCATTTTGTCCAGCTTCAAGAGGGCTGGGTTCACCAGTGAATGGATCGCCATCCACTGTGTAAGAAATTTCCAGACCATCACAATTTGGCTGAATAGCCCAATCACAACCACCATCTGGCAGGAAATAATCAACATTTATTTGAGGAGAATCGTATACAGTAATAGAACCCGCTTCGATCAACAAAGGAGTGTCAGTTAAATCACAAGAAACTGTAGCCGACAATTGGTAAACAGCCGAGCCACAAGCTGCTGGAGCATCAACCGATGCGCTAAAGCTTGTTCCTGTCACGCCAGTTTCTTCTCCATTGAGCAACCAAGTCACCACACTTTCACTGTTGTTACCGCCTTCGAGCGATACCTCAGCAGAGATTGCTAAGTCATCCTCACAACGGTCTCCATCAATTCCCGAAACCAAAGATGCAGAAGCACAGTCCGGGCAAGTAACGGAGTAGGATCCTGTTGTAGAGCAGCCATCCGGTGCTCCATCAACAGAAACGGTATAATCGATATCTACAGAATCACCAGAAACCAAAGTGCCGGGCTCTTCACCTGTACTGTAGCTAATGGAAACTACATCAGGACAGTTATTTACAATTGCCGCATTACAGCCTACTTCGTCAGGAATAATAATGGCAGCGGAATAATCATCTGGATAAACATTAACAGTAATACTACCACCATCCAAAGCAACAGTAGCATCTTCGGTACAACCTACTGTCAAGGCAAATACTGTTGTTTCAACACCATTACATGGATCACCAGAGTGAGTAACTGTCAAATCACCTGCAACTACTGCCTGACCGTCTTGAGTCCATGCATAAGTTGCAATCTCGTCGTCATCCACCGCTATCGTAGCTGGCAATGTAACATCCGCACTGCCACAAGCATCGATATTCTCATCAATTGGACTATCTACACTAGTAGGACAAACAGGACATTGCACCGCGGGAATGCTTAGAAAAAAGGTACCAAGGCAGTTGCTCTTATCAGTGATGCTGGCAGAATAGGTATCACCAACAGAAGCTGGGATAGTAAATACCGTTTCATCAGGGTCAACAGCATCAATCCCAGGGATAATGAATCCTTGACCGGAGCCTCCAGTCATTGTGATCGTAATAGTTGCGTCTCCAGTTCCATCACCAGTACAGGTGACATCAGAAGCTACGCTGAAATCCTCATAAGGAGGGTGCATATAGACGTAAACTGCTGCTGACTGACCAGCGCAGTCCCCGGCAGCATCCAATGCGTACCAAACAAACCAGTAACCTTCCCCATTAGGGATGAGGGAGTCGTCATTAAATAGAAATGCCTGATATTGATTCACAGGATCTGCCACACCGAGAAGATCGACCGTGGCAAGTTGCGTTGCAGCCGCTCCCTGAGGATCAAAGTTTGGTGAGCTAGTCTCAGCATTGGCCGCCACGAGAACATACTCAAAGCCCCCTTCAGGGAAATTCAAGGCGATGTCGTATTCGTTCAGGTAGCAAGTGTTTTCTGCCAATAACAGAGCCGGAGCGACAGACATATCGCCACACTGAGCTCTCAATTCGTCCTCAGTGACAATACCCGCCACCCATGCAACCAAAAGGCACATGACCACTCTGTAAATAGATTTCATAACTATCCTCATTTAAGATTATTGTATTATTCGTTGACAATCACGGACTTAAAAGGTATTTTTGGTACCCAATTCCGTTCCCAACGCATAGTGTAGAAAACGGCCCTGATAACTAGCTTTAAATATAATTACAAAGTTGTGAATTGCGCAATTTTAACCAAAAAATGTGGCCTTCAAAAAGGGCAGGATGTCTCTGCCCTGTCTTTGAAAAAATTTGTCACAATCTACCAATTGTTAACCAATAACCTATTACGATAAACTTCAATGAATGATTTCAATTGCTTTTCGATTTGGCGACATTCAGGACTTGAAATCGTCGTGCTAAAAGTAGGGTCGAGAACATAGTCATAACATTGTACCTCAGAACGCTGATTCAGAAGAACGATATGCTGCTTGCTTATAGCTTGAAATACGCCATTCAAATACTGATAAGCTACATTCGGCCTATCGCTTTCCATACATGCTGTCCCCAAACAGTTAAAGGGTCGATCATAGTCCAACATCTGCAAGACACTGGGCATCAAATCGATTTGCTGCACTACCACATCGAGCGTGGATGGCAAATCCAGTGAAGGGCTGTACACTATGGCCGGAACTAGATAAGTATTGATCCGATCTTGTCTTCTAAGCTGAGAATATGCTGCTGTATGGTCTGCCGTTATCACATACAAAGTATGCTCGTGAAAGGACGCCTTGCTTGCTTGCTTAAAGAAGCTACGGATGGCTTTGTCCACATAATGCAAAGAACCAAGAAACTCATGCTTTGCTTGTTCCCTAATTGTTCCTTTTGGCAGTTTGTAGGGATGATGGGGATTCAGTGTAAACACACCCGCACAAAACGGCTGCTCAAACCTGGCCATCTGCTGGGCTGCGTATGGCAAGAACTTGTGATCCCATACTCCCCAGCTCCCATCAAAGTCGCGCGAACCATATTCATTCCTCCCATAGTAGTCCTGAAAGCCCGCAGAACGTGCATATGCATCAAAGTGCATTGAACCATTTCTGGCACCATGAAAGAAGGCTGTGTGATAGCCCTCCTTGTGAAGCAAAGCTGGTAAAGAAACAACCGGATTCGTACTATATCCCGAGCTAATAAAGGGCGCCTCCATCAAGGCAGGAATACCCGAGAAAATGGCCGGAATGCCCTCGATTGATTTCTTTCCATTCGCAAATATTCGAGGTAGAAATAGCGATCTCCGGGATAGTGAATCAAGAAATGGCGTATAACCTTCAGGGTGATTTATGAACTCCGCTGATAGGCTCTCAATCACAATGAACACTACATTCAACTTTCTGAATTCGGAAAGAGAGTCTGTACCGAAAAGCTTATTGGTATTAATCACTGAATCAGCTTCTTGCAGGGAAACAAAAGACTCATGTGCTCGCTCTTGCTTGACTAGAGAATGAAAAACAGTGAAGGGTGAGTTGGTCAGCAATACAAACTCCGAAAGAGGCGCCATAGTGAGCGCGTCAATAGGCTTTAGTGGCTTCATTTGCAGACCTCCGCGCAGACCTACAATCAAAAACCCACACATTAGCAAAAACACGCCAGTTTCTTTCCACCAAACTGCAGTTGCTTCTTCCGCTGCTCGGTCCGTTCTGGTAGCAACATAGACGTAGAGTAAAACCCCAATTAACAAGACTTCAATGAGGATCAAATACCAGAATTCGGCTATGAAAGCAGGTAGCAGGGTAAACAGATCTCCAGCAAGATCTGAAGCATCCCAGGTCATCCTCTTCAAGGTATAAGGATAGTAATAGATATCAACTATGGAAACTGCCAGCATGACCGCATTGCCGGCCACAAAAATCACCTGCTTTAACCAATCATAGCAAGACCTCCAGAGGAATGGCAAAAGAGAACAAAGGACAAAAAGCAAATTCCCATACAGAATGGCTGAGATGTCAAATCTCAATCCCAATAGACTTAAATAGAAAAGCCGCAGGAAACTGGTGTCCGAGAATAACTGCAGATTAATCCCGTAGAAAGCCCAGCGAAGAAGAACGAAGCAAAACAATACAAAAAACAATCGCCACGCCACCGAACGGACCTCTGCCAGATAGTCTGCCATTGGACTTAGATGGCTTTGAGACTAATATCCATGGACTCGTAAGAGTGGGTCAGAGCCCCTACCGAGATGTAGTCTACTCCAGTTTTAGCATAAGCCGCAATGGTATCAAGATTTATCCCACCTGAGGCCTCCGTTTCAAAACGACCGTCAATGATTTTTACAGCATCTACAATCAATTCAGGGCTAAAGTTATCCAACATTATTCTATCCACCTGACCAACTTCAAGCACTGTATTTAGCTCTTCCAGATTTCGGACTTCTATCTCCACCTTCAGATCCAGTCCCTTCTCTTCCAGATACTTCCGGGTAGACAGTATTGCTTCTTTGATCCCACCGGCATAATCATGATGATTATCCTTTATCATGATCATATCATAAAGGCCCATCCGGTGATTATGGCCACCACCAATTCTAACAGCCCATTTTTCCAGCGCACGAAATCCTGGCGTCGTCTTTCTGGTATCCAGAACTTTCACTTGAGTGCCCTCCGTGAGTTTTACAAACTTACTCGTCATAGTAGCAATCCCACTCATTCGCTGCATACAGTTCAGGACAAGACGTTCAGCCTTTAAAATTGACTGCGTCTTCCCAGACACATAAAAACCGATGTCACCGTACTTCACTGCTGTCCCGTCATTGATCAAGACCTCCACTTTCAAGTCCGGATCAATTTGATTGAATATCTGCAGCCCCAGGTCGACTCCTGCGAGAATCCCTTCTCCTTTTATAATCAATCGAGCTTTATCCGTAGCATCCGCAGGTATACACGACAGGGAAGTATGATCCCCGTCCCTAATATCCTCTTCAATAATCTGTGCAATAAAATTTGTCAATTCCATCTTGGGATTTTGGGCAAAAATGTGATTTATCTATCGTTAATCCAACTCAATGCAGAATTCCGTGACCTTCTGGTCATTCAAGACATAATATATCCGATAAGTATCCTCTTTCGAGTGCAACTCCCCAATGACAAATTTCGATCCATCTGCTGACTCTCCATTGTGCTTGAGTTCGTAACCTTCTGTATTTAGCTTATCAAAGAATTCTTTTAGAACCTCCACCCCTTTTTCCTTTTCGTAGGAGTCCTCTTCCTCCAATAGCGTTATTTGTAAATCATCATTGAGCCACTCTATCAATTCTGTGATGTCATTTTGTTGCAGTCCCTTTGTGATAGAATCAATCACATTGGACTGACCTAAACATAATTGTGTAACAAACGTTACTATAATAAGTATGTATGTTAATCTATTCATTTTCCTTTTTTTGATTTTCAAGCCTTTGCCAAGGTAATTCTTGTTTTTTTTCTAGAATGATCTTATGCTGCTAACTTCTTAGAAAACTCCTTATGCATAAAATAACCGAAGATTTTTTCGAACCCCTAAACTAAATCTCCTAAATACACGTCATTCATTAAGTTACAATCAAAAGTTTTTCCTCTATTTGTAGATTCACTTTAATTGAACACATCAAAAAAACCTAATTTGTTACTTATTTCATCGTCAGACAATTGGAGACCAAGTGGGTCACAATTCTATTCAAACAAGCTAAAGAAGCGTAAGCTTGCGATAGAACTG
>JAHDDV010000158.1:9415-11902 GCA_020629205.1 Chitinophagales bacterium
TGGGTCACAATTCTATTCAAACAAGCTAAAGAAGCGTAAGCTTGCGATAGAACTGTTAATATACTTTCCTTTTCTTAGAAAATTATTGTAATCTTATGTTGGAAACAACTAAATCTATCTAATCTATCTATGAAAAAATCTAAAAAACTCTGTCTAGTTATACTAGATGGATGGGGGCACGGGAGGGACTCCAAGAGGAGTGCCATCGCCCGGGCAAAGACCCCCGTTATCAATCGAATGTACATTGATTACCCCAGCGCTAGTTTAGTGACTAGCGGATCCAGCGTTGGTTTACCTGAGGGTCAATCAGGAAACTCAGAAGTTGGACACCTAAACATTGGCGCAGGTCGAACCGTTGAGCAGGACATTGTTCGCATAAACAACGCAATTGCCGATGGGTCCCTTGCCAAAAACAAGACACTTTTAGCAGCGATCAAGCATGCAAAGAGCAAAAAGAAGGCCATACATCTTCTTGGTCTCGTTTCGGATGGGGGCGTACACTCCCACATCGACCACCTCTTGGCACTGATCAAAACACTGGACTCTAACAAGGTACCTCCCTTCTATGTCCACGCCATCCTCGATGGTCGTGACACAGATCCAAAGTCGGGTGCCAAATTTGTTAAAAGTCTGGAAAAGTCGCTTGATAAGTCCAAAGGCAAGCTGGCTTCCGTAATTGGTCGCTACTATGCCATGGATCGGGACAACAGATGGGATCGCACAGCAGTCGCCTACAATATGCTGGTTGCTGGCGAAGGTCAATTAGCTGGTGATGCCGTAAAGGCTATCAAGAAGTCCTACACCTCTGGCACCACTGATGAATTTGTTAAGCCAATTGTTCTGGAAGGAAAGAAAGGTAAGCCGACAGCAGTCATTCAGGACGGCGATGTAGTGATCTGCTTCAATTTCAGAACAGACAGAAGCAGACAAATCACAACAGCCCTGTGCCAAAAAGACATTAAGGAAGCCGATACAAAGAAGCTGAAGCTCCACTATGTAACCATGACCAACTATGACAAGAGCTTCAAGGACATAAAGTCCCTCTTTGAAAAAGTTGATCTGTCCGACACATTGGGTCATGTCTTCCAAAAGCAGAAGCTCACGCAGCTTCGCGCAGCAGAAACTGAAAAGTACCCGCATGTAACTTACTTCCTTTCAGGGGGTAGAGAAAAAGCATTCAAAGGGGAAGAACGGCTTCTGGTCGACTCTCCTAAAGTAGCTACTTACGATCTGCAGCCAGAAATGAGTGCTTTTGAACTCACGGATCAGGTAACTCAGGCCATGAGCAAGAGGAGCAGACCAGATTTCGTTTGCCTAAATTACGCCAATACCGACATGGTAGGGCATACAGGAAATATGAAAGCGGCTGTCAAAGCTGTCAAAACGGTGGATAATTGTCTAGGCGCTGTCATCGATACCGCGCTCGACAACAAGTACTCCCTCATTATCATGTCTGATCACGGGAATGCTGATATAATGGAGAATGAAGATGGCTCTCCGAATACAGCGCACACAAGCAATCTGGTTCCTATTCTGGTCATTGATCCAAACAACAAATGGAAGGTAACAGATGGAACACTTGCAGATGTTGCCCCAACGATTCTCCACATGATGGGAATCAAAGCACCAAAAGCAATGACTGGAAAAGTCCTGGTCAGTGAAAGCTAAATCGGGGCTCTTATACCCACTCATCTTTTTGATGATATTTTCAGGTTGTGCCTCTTCTCCGGAAGTTGCACAGCCTGAACTCTCCTTCTTCTCTTTGCAGAATTTCTTCAAGGCAGAGATCAATCGGCTCAATGCTGAAAAGCCAGAAGTCGAAAAACGAATCGAGCTTAATGGCCAATCCGAATCACTAAAGACCAGTGACATCGATTGGAACAAAGAACTGTCCTTCTTCCTGGAAAGCGATATCAACAAGCCCGCATGGCTGCATTCCTATGAAGTGGATACGGTGACTAAAAACAATCAAAGAGAGATTAGCTACAAGGCATTGGAAGATAAACTGCTTGTCCGAACACTGACTTTGCTCTTCTCCGACAAAGCAAAGAATCCCCATACAATCAAGATCAAAAGGTCGACGAAAAATCTCTTCTACACTTCCGATATGGACTTGATGTATAGCACACAACAATATGAGATCAGCTCCAAAAGTCAAACCCTATTGGGTTCTCAAAAGGATCTAAATGTCTCCTGCAGCTGGGATTAATTGCACTCTATTCGAATAGCCAATTCAGGAGGTAATTCAAGGCATTGTTTTTATGCAGCAAAGCAGAATTGCTCCTGGCTTCTTTCGTCCCGTCCTCCGCTAATACTCAGCACTCAGCTAGCTACTACAGCACAGCCACTACCGTCTCCTCCTTCGTCGGAGCCAGTATTGGCTGGCTTCCGTCACGCTATCTGAGCACTTCGTTCCGCTGCGCCCGGGGCTCCTTTTCACCGACCGTGGCTCCTGGCAATCCTCACCCAATTTTCCGCAATGAGGTT
>JAHDDV010000159.1 GCA_020629205.1 Chitinophagales bacterium
ACACAATACACAATACACAATACACAATACACAATACACAATACACAATACACACCACTATGGATGCCCATGCCCATAATGCTCGTCCCCAGGCATTCTGCCAAATTTGTCAGGACCACCCTCAGTAGGAGTAGCATTGGAATTAGTATTGGTGTTTGTTTGCGTCCCCGTAGCACCATGACCTTCTGCGCCATGATTGTGTCCATAGTGAGCTTCCCCAGGCTTTCTTCCATATTTATCCACTCCCTTGCCCTCTGGGGCTTTGGTCGTTTTGGCTGGCTCCACTTTCTTTACTGCTTCCTTGGTTTTAGTTTTCGCCTCGTCGGTGCTGCCTTGACTACAGCTGCAAGTGACTAAAGCAGCCAGCAAGAGCGTTCCGGCAATTGTTTTGATCTTCATCATGTTGTTTTTGGTCAATTGAAATTCCCTTCTCACTCCGACAGAGCTGTCTTGAGCCTAAGGCATGCCTGCTAAGATAAGCTTATCAAGTGAAACCAAAAACTTCTAGTTGTAAGTAATCGCGCAGAAAGCCAAGGGCTGCTTTTCTTTGGCAAGATTTTCCACAATTAATCTGGGTTCAGTCATTGGCGTGAATTCTCATGGCAATTTCTTAACTTAGGCTAGTGCTGCATTTGTGTGGCACCAGTGCCTGCTGAATCATACTAAGGTCTCTGTACTGCAGTGACTTCTTTTCTGGGCACGCACATATAAACCAATGTTAACTAACAAAGAAATCCAAATGAAGCACATTCTACTATTATTGTTACTTTCCTGCATGGGGCTAGCCCTTCATGCACAGCATACCGTGTCTGGGAAGGTAACCGACAGCAACAATGAAGCGCTAATCGGCGTAAACATTCTGGAAGCAGGCACCGATCGGGGAACTGTGACCGATCTCAACGGTGATTACACACTGGAAGTTAGAAGTCCGCAGTCCGTCCTATTAATGAGCTATATAGGATACGAGACAGTGCGCGTAGAACTAGATGGCACGACTGATGTCAGTATCACCATGTACGAGGGCTTGAATCTTGGGGAAGTACAGGTCGTGGGCTCTCGTAGTTTCAATCGCTCTGCCACCGATTCTCCCGTGGCAGTAGATGTCATAGACGTTGCCGAGTTGGCCAATGCCACTGGTAAAGTCGATATCAATCAAATCCTGCAATATGCAGCTCCTTCATTTAATGCGACCAAGCAATCAGGTTCTGATGGGGCCGATCATATCGACCCTGCCTCTCTTCGTGGACTAGGTCCGGATCAAACCCTGGTCCTGGTCAATGGTAAGCGTCGTCATCAATCTTCGCTGGTCAATGTCTTTGGTACCAGAGGACGTGGTAATTCAGGAACGGATCTGAATGCGATTCCTGCTTCTGCCATCAAGCGGATCGAAGTATTGCGAGATGGTGCTTCTGCCCAGTATGGTTCCGATGCCATCGCAGGAGTGATCAATATTGTGTTGAAAGATCAAACGGAGGGTGTGACTGGAGGCGTAACTTACGGAGCTTATAGCACTGCCGTTGGAGCAGATTATGAAGAAGAATACGGCGATGCTCTCTTCAATGTGGACGGTAAGCAAAGAGTGCTTGATCCAGATGGTGATGCTGGCTTTGATGGCAACACCGTCAAGGTTGATCTCAACTATGGAGCAGGGCTTGGCGATAATGGCGGATATGTGAATTTCACGACTGAGTATATGAGCAAGGATCGAACGCTTCGTCCCGGTTTCTCCTGGAGACAAGGCTACGGATCTGCAGCAGTTGATCAGTTTCAATTCATGGTAAATGGAGCCCTTCCACTTTCCGATAATACCGAACTCTATGTGTTTGGTGGTCTGGGTGATCGTGACACAGATGCATTTGCCTTCTCAAGAGGTGCGCCGGGTGAGGATGGCGATTCCAGAGCCGTACCGAGTTTGTATCCCGAGGGCTTTACCCCGAGAATTACTTCAGTAATTAAGGACAAGTCTGTGACCGCTGGCGTAAGACATAACCTTAGCAATGGTTGGGTCGCTGACTTTAGCAATGCTTATGGGTACAACGATTTCCACTATTTTATCAAAGGAACCAATAATGCCTCTCTGGGCTCTGCTTCTCCAACAGATTTTGATGCAGGTGGCCATAGCTTGGGCATGAATGTGACAGGACTGGACTTCTCAAAGTACTACAAGGATATTCTTGCAGGTGTAAACGTGGCCTTCGGTACGGAGTATCGAACAGAAAATTTCCAAATCTTTGCTGGCGAAGAAGGGTCCTATGCAACATACGATGAAAATGGAGTCGCTATCACAAATCCGGCTACACAAACCCCCTTTGTAAATGAGTTTGGCCAACAGCCTTCTGGTGGTTCGCAGGGTTTCCCTGGCTATAGCCCGGCTAATGAAGTCAACCGTAATCGCTCCAACATTGGTTTTTACGGAGATTTGGAATTCAACCTCACGGAGGCCTTCCTGCTAGGAGCCGCACTGAGATATGAAAACTACAGCGACTTTGGAAATACACTCAACTACAAGCTCGCCGGACGCTACAAAGTGATGGACGCACTTTCTTTCCGGGCTTCGGCTTCGACTGGTTTCCGTGCTCCTTCATTGGCACAGATTCACTACAATTTGCTATTCAACAATATTGTGGCAGGAACATCGGAGCGGACCTTATTGGCCTCCAATACAAGCACCGTTGCTCGTCAATTCGGTATCGATGCTTTGAAGGAAGAAAACTCATTCAATCTCGCTGCTGGATTTACTGTAAAAGCCGCTGGCTTCACAGCCACTGTCGATGGATATCAGATCACAGTAGAGGATCGAATCGTATTGACAGATGTCTTTGATGCAAGCACACTAGGCGTAGGAGCTGATGCAGCGCAATTCTTTGCCAATGGAGTTGATACCAAAACGACGGGGGTGGACATCGTCTTGAACTATAAGCATTACTTGAATAACCTAAATGCAGTGACCCTCGGTGTAGCTGCAAACTTCAATAATACCGAAATTGACAAGATCCACAATGGTGAATTGAATGAGTACACTTTCTTTGGTCCCTTCTCTCAGGCCTACGTAGAGGCAGCTGCGCCGGATTATAAAATCGGGATTAATGCGGGTACAAATATTGGTGGCTTGGATGTTTTGTTAACTTATACCATGTTTAGCGAAGTCATCATTCAGGATTTCCAATGGGTTGACAGTCCCGCGACCAATCAAGAAGAAGCAGATGCACTATTTTCTGTCGCAACGGATACCTACGAAGCTGCGGGTACATTGGATCTCAGTCTTGGCTACAGCTTCAATGATTACCTGAATCTTACTGTGGGGGCAAACAACCTCTTGAATACCTATCCAACGCCACAGTTTGATGGATGGACGGATCAGGGAGGTTTTAACGACTCCGTGCAAATGGGTTCTGACGGTATGTTCTTATTTACCCGACTAGGATTTGCCTTCTAAGCTTCATCACAAATTTTGACAAAATTGGGCCTGAGCATTGGAGTTGATATCCGATTCTCAGGCCTTTATATTTGCAGAGAATATGAAAAGAATCATCGGCATTTTCCTTCTCGCTTGTTGCAACCTCGCATTGCAGTCACAGACCATGGGTCTTTTCTACAATTCTCCCGATTCCTTCAACGGGTACACGCTCTTCAGCAATAATACACAGACCTACTTGATTGATAACTGCGGTTTCAAAGTCAATGAATGGGAGAGTAGCTATCAAGCTGCCGGCGGTCTTCAATTGACGGATGAAGGCCAATTATTGCGAATGGGCAGGTTTCCCTCATCTGATTTTGTAGCTGGTGGGGCTTCGGGGATCATTGAGCTGTTTGGCTGGGAAGGCGATCTGCTTTGGAGCTATCAGATTTCCAACCAAAATCAACGGAATCATCATGATCTCTGTCTCCTGCCCAATGGCAATTTCTTATGCCTTATCTGGGAGAGAAAGACTGCATCAGAGGTGCAGAGCCAGGGACGAGCAGATGGAGGAGAAATATGGTCGGAGTCAATTTGGGAGATTAAGATATTGCCTGACAATGAAGCCGAAATCGTATGGTCCTGGCAGGTTTGGGATCACCTGCTTCAGAATCAAAATCCACAAGGTCCAAATTTCCTGGAACCTCAAGAACATCCCGAGCGATTGGATATCAATTATCTTGGCCCAGCAGGTGATCAACATCCGGATTGGCTTCATTTTAACTCCATTGCCTACAACGAGGCATTGGATCAGATTGCGATAAGTTGCCGTAACACAGATGAGTTTTACATCATTGATCATAGTACTACAAGCGCCGAAGCAGCTTCCAATGCCGGAGGCCACTGCGGTCGCGGAGGGGATTTTCTCTTGCGCTTTGGAAATCCTCACGTTTATTCAGCAGCTCCGCTTAGCCATCAGATTCTTAAAGGTCAACATCATGTAGACTGGATACAGTCTGGTCAATATGCCGGAGCGTTTTCGCTTTTCAATAACTATCATCTTGGGCAAGCCGAGTCCGCTGCACTTATTCTTTCAAACCCCGTAAATGGAGAGGGTTGCTACAATGCAGATTTGGATGCAGCAGCTGAAAGTATCTCTATTCTGCACAGCTACGAGGACGATATCTTTTCCAATATTCTCTCCGGAAATCAGGTCTTGCCAAACAATAATATGTTAATCACGCAAGGCAAAGGAGGGCGTATTCTTGAGGTCAATCCCAACAACGAAATTGTATGGCTCTACATCAATCCGGTCAACCAAAATGGCGGTCCCGGTATTCAGGGAGGGACACCCGTATTCAACAACCTGTTTAGAGCGAAGCGATATCCGGTCGATCACCCTGCATTTGCCGATAAAATTATTCAGCCAACGGTACAGGTAGAATTGTCGCCCGATGAATTTCCCTGTGAGATATACCCTGCGATCAACACCACCTTGCAAAACATAGTGCACAATCAAGCTGAGTTTGACATCAGCTGGGATCCTTTCAGTCGCCAACTAGAGCTGCAATCCAATGCCCCTAAGCATACCAAAGTCACATTGTACAATCTACTTGGACAGCCCTGTCTTTCCGCCGAGATGCAAAAGGGTTTGAATCAAATGGATTGTAGCAATTTGCCTTCAGACGTATACATAATTTCATCGAACTTTCATTCCAAGATGCTGCTCTTGGATTGATTTTCTTTGGAGCCGAGCAGCATTGGCCCGCTCCAGGTATCTACCTGCTGTCCGTTCCAATGATAGCACCCTGGCGTCGCTTCCTGTATCTGCTGCATCGGTCTGCTCGTTCCTCACAGCCCCCTGCAGCAGCACAGTCAGTCGCCGCCAGTGCACCATCATTTCCTCTTCCATCAGGGCTGGTTTTCACCTTCTGTTGTACGCGCTGGTCATTGCTGGCAATTGAACAAGAATAGCTGGATTTGACATGTGAAGTGTAAATGTCGTAATTTTAGAGTTTGGACTAGCTAAGAAGAAGTATGAAATTCAAAAAACTAAATCTCTACACCAATAAGCTGGAAGAAGAACAGGAGTTCTATACCAAAACGCTTGGCTTCGAGCTGATCAGCACGACGCAAATTTCCTTCACTGTCCAACTAGGCTGGACAGAGCTGTCATTTACCAAATCGGAGCAAGCACATACTTACCACTACTGTTTTCTCATACCCTCCAACAGACTGCAAGATGCATTGCAATGGACCAGTCAACGCACAAATCTCATGGAGATAGAACAAGGTAGATATACCCAGCATTTTGAGAGCTGGAACGCAGAATCCTTTTACTTCTTTGATGCTAGCGGTAATCTGGCAGAAATGATTGTTCGATTTGATCTTGAAAATGAATCTCAACAGTCCTTTGATCAAAGCAGTGTGATTGGTCTAAATGAGATGGGCATGCCCACACTCGATATCCCAATGACCCAGGAAAGATTACATGCACTGATCGCTAGTCAAGCATGGAAAGGCAATGAACACAGATTTGGCACCAATGGCGATCAGGAAGCAATCTTCCTCTTGCCTAACTATAAGGTCAAAGAAACCTGGTTTCCAAGCAATCAAAAAATCACCCTGGAGCCATTTGAAGTGCTGGTGGAAAACAATGGGGAACCATATTACCTTAAGTTTGCTCAAGGGCAGCTTATTCCCATCACTGCATCTGAGTACCTTCCGTTTTGATTTTCCAATTTTTGCAGGTTTTAGGTATTAGTGCTGCAGCACTCCAGCTGCGATAGCAATTTGTCCGAACACAGACCAATAACCGCAGGGAACTACAATACCTTTAAGCCATCAATGAAGAAGGCAGATACGGCCATATTATTCTTTTCCCGCACGGCTGCTGATGAAGCAGCTAGCAAGACATTCGACCCCAGACTGGGACGGAAAGGCAATGCTGCCATTGGTCAATGTCTGATCGAAAGGAGCTTGTACACACTTGCGGAGACGAAAATGCCAGTCTTCACTTCCTATTCAAATAGACAGAAAGGAAAGTGCTTTGGTACTCGATTGGCAAATGCCATCGAAGCGGTTTATCAAGAAGGCTATGAAAAAGTCATTGCCATTGGCAACGATTGTCCCTTGCTTACTGCCAGTAACTTGCTACAGGTACGCGAGCTCTTGCAGCGCAATGATCTGGTCCTGGGGCCTACCGAGCAAGCGGGGCTATATCTGATAGGAATGCATCGGCGATGCTACGATAGGGAAGCCTTTGTCAATTTGAATTGGCAAAGCAATGCGCTCATGCCTTCCTGGCAAGCTTATGCAGAACAGCGAGTGGAGACCCTCTTTTGGCTACATGCGCATTATGATATCAATCACTCCATAGACTTTACAAGATTCCTAAATGGAATGGCCAGTAATGATCCCTGGAAACGCCGTCTACTGGCCATATGCAAGGGGTCCCATTATCTGCTTATTCAAACGCATCTCCACTATCCTTCTCCTCAATTGGGTAGTCGACTGCTTCGTGGTCCGCCCTCACATTGCACCAGCTACTAGTTCCTTCTTCATCAGTCTTTTATATTAGACTGTTTAATCTCATGAGACTATTCTCCTGACTGCCATCTACTTGCTGCCAATGCCGCATGTATGCGTAGATGAGCTGCATTGTTCTTGGCTGCGAATTCCGCTTTTGGTAAACGGAGGCAAGCTATGTGATACTCATCTTGGTCAGAGAATAGGCTATTCAACTCCATATCGTGACAAGAATTTCCCTGATGCTCTTAGGCATCTGTTTTAGCCTGCATCTCCATGCTCAGGCATTGATCACCGGAAAGGTGATTGATGGTGAGAACGGTGAGGCTTTGCTCGGAGCAACGATCGTCGAAAGGGGGACCTCCAACGGCACTCTTAGTGATCTTGATGGCCGCTTTTCCCTTCAATTGTCCAGAGCCAATCCGGTGTTGGTCTTTAGCTTTCTCGGGTATAAATCGATTGAGCAATCTTACGCTGGAGAAACTGACCTGCAAATTACCCTTTATCCGAATACCGAGTTACTGGATGAGATTGTAGTCACTGCATTAAATCTAGAGCGTTCCACCAAGGGGCTGGGTTATGTTGTACAACAGCTCGATGCCACTGAAATTTCGGATGTCAAGTCGCCCAATTTTGTAGACAACCTTGCCGGCCGGGCCGCCGGTGTATCTGTAAGCCAGGGCGCTACCGGATTGGGATCTACTTCAAAGATCTCCATTCGTGGAGAAGCTTCTTTTACCAACAACAATCCGCTGTTTGTTGTAGACGGAGTCCCTATCAATAACGAAAGCAATCTCAATTTTACCAATGCCGCTGCGAGCGGTTTTCAAGAAGTAGATTTTGGAAATGGTGGAATGGAAATCAATGCGGATGATGTGGCCAAGGTATCGGTACTTAAAGGCCCAGCGGCTGCGGCCCTCTACGGAACCAGAGCAGCAAACGGGGTTATTCTGGTGAAAACGAAGGATGGAGCCATGAGAAGAGGATTGGGCATTAGCTTCAATTCGTCGACTTTTGTTGACCGTCCTTTTCAACTGCCGGAGTTTCAAAACAGCTATGGCCAGGGAAATTCTGGTGATTTCGAATTCGTCGATGGGCTAGGAGGTGGCACAAATGACAATATCACCTACAGTTGGGGACCAGCTTTGGATCAAGGCGAACAAATCGCACAGTTCGATAGTCCCGTTGCTCTGCCCGATGGATCGACAGTCCGTGGAGCTGATGTTGCCGTGCATGGCGGAGCAGAGATCAGTCCTTCCAACTTCGAATCCCATCCTGATAATCTCAAAGACTTCTATAATACGGGCCTTACAAGCATCAACAATATTGCCCTGGCCTCTGGTTTTGACCAAGGGCACTTTCGCATTTCTTTGACCGATCTGCGCAGCAAGTCCTATATCCCCGGTGTAAATCTTGATCGCAATACGGTATCTGCCAGATTGCAGTTTCGGCCTTTAGAGGCTTTGCAAATCAACGCAGGTGGCAATTACATCAATTCCAGAAGTGACAATCGCCCCTCGAATGGATATGGCTCGGAAAACATAAACTATTCATTGGTAGCATGGGGCCCCCGCTCCCTCAATACTGCTAGTCTGGAAGACTACTGGCAACCCGGCTTAGAGGGTATCCAGCAGTATTCCTTCAATTATACCTTCTTTGATAACCCTTATTTCATCTTAGAAGAGAATCGAAATGCCTTTAATCGAGACCGTCTATTTGGTCATCTCAGTGCCCAATATCAAATCACCGAGCGATTGAGTTTGTTGCTCGGAACTGGAATGGACTATTCAGATGAGTCTCGCGAATTTCTGCGCCACTTCAGTACGAACCGTTTCAGACAGGGGGCATATGCGGAGCAAGATGTTTTCTACAGGGAGATCAACTCTCATCTCTTATTAAATTACCAGCAGAGTCATGCAGACCTCAAGTTCGATTTCTCCCTCGGGGCCAACCGCATGGATCAAAATGCAGCTGAGCGACAGACGGAGACCCTCTCCCTGGCTCAGCCGGGGATATTCAATTTCTCCAATGCGGCTTCACCGATTAATGTCTACCAGTACGATGGAAAGAAGAGAATCAACAGTATCTATGGTTTGGCGAAACTCAGCTATCGCTCCTTTCTTTTTCTGGATATTACTGGGCGTAACGACTGGTCCAGTGCGCTAGCAACACCAGACAATGCTGACAATGCCTCCTTCTTTTATCCTTCAGCCTCCTTGTCCTATGTTCTCTCAAGTATGATGGATTTGCCCTCAAGCATTTCTTTTGCAAAGCTGAGAGCTAGCTGGTCGCAAGTAGGTAACGATACAGCCCCTTTTCAGACATCATCTGCTTTTGTAGCAGGGACGCCCTACCAGTCCCAACCAAGCTTCAGCAATCAGGATTTGATCGCAAATTCAAATCTTGAACCTGAACGAACGACTGCAATGGAGTTTGGAACAGACCTGCGATTCTGGGACGATCGTGTTCGCTTTGATCTGAGCTATTACAATGCACTAACAGAAAATCAAATCATTAGCTTTCCCGTACCCATTTCCTCCGGATACACGGAACAAGTAGTAAACGGTGGATCAGTGCGATCAAAGGGACTAGAGATTTTGGCCCGGATTGATTGGGTTCGAAAGAGAAAACTAGGCTGGAACACTTACTTTAATTTTAGCACAAACAAATCTACGGTGGAGGCACTGCCAGCAGGTGCGGACAAGATTACGCTGGCCTTTTCTCGAGTCTATGATAATGTCAATCAAACAGTTTGGTATCAAGTAGAGGAAGGAGGGCAAATCGGCGATATGTACGGAACCGGCTACCTCAAAAATGAAAATGGCGATTTTGTAATTGGCAGTGACGGGAAATTCATCGCTGACAATACGCTCAAAAAACTAGGTAACTACAATCCAGACTTTACGCTGGGATTCGGAACGGAGCTAAGACTGGGCAATTGGAATATAAACTTTCTATTGGATTGGCGACCGGGAGGCGAATTAGTATCCCGGACACTATCTCTTGCCGGTGTGGCGGGACAATTGAAAGAGACAGAGGATCGTGAAGGCGGGGTGGTCGCAGAAGGGGTGATCAATGTTGGAGAGCCAGATGCGCCTGTTTGGGAAGAGAATACGCTGGTGATTCCTGCAGAAACATACTATAGGCAATATTACGATCGCAATCATGAAGAGAACAACATCTACGACGCTAGTTATCTGAAAATACGGCAAGTATCCATTGCATATACCTTTGGGTCTGCAGCGGGCAAGGGCTACTTCCGTGATGGCCGATCTTTGGAAATAGCAATCATTGGCAGAAACCTCTTCGCTTTTTCACAGATTCCACATTTTGACCCAGAGCAACTAGCAGTACAAGGCAATCAGTTTGTTTCCGGAGTGGAAGACATGTCCTACCCAAGCAGCCGAAGCATCGGCTTCAAGCTGGGACTCAATTTCTAATACAGCGACAAAGCAAAAGAAGAACAATGAAAAATATTCAATACCTGATGATCACTTTTCTGCTTGCCTTCGCCTCTTGCACCAAAGACTTCGAGGAGATCAACACCAATCCAAATGCTCCAAATGCAGTGGAGCCAGCACTCTTGCTAAGGCAGGTGATTTACGACTACGGTGAGCAGATGTCCTACGAAGGATTCGTCGCTGGCAATCTATTAGGCCAGTACTTCACCATGGTCGACTTTAATCTCTTTGATCGGCACAGCCTCTCCGATCCTCAGCTGGGTGGCAATCCCTGGCCAGTAATCTACGCCAATCTTCTGGACAACGAAAAGTTGCTGGAGCTGTCCCGAAGCTCATCGAGCTATTCTGTATACGAAGGCCCGGCCTTAATACTCAAAGCATATATGACAGCAGCCTTGACAGACCTTTATGGTGATATTCCTTATTCCGAAGCCTTGCGAGGAGAGCAAGGGCTTGTCACACCTGCTTACGATAGTCAGGAGGATATCTATACTGCTAGTGGAGGCATCCTCGACAATCTAGAGCAGGGTATCGACCGACTCGAATCCTATCACGGCAACTTCGCACTGGAAGGAGATATATTGTATGAGGGCGATCTCAGTGGCTGGCTGGGCTTTGCCCAATCACTACAAGTCAAGTACCTGATGCGCATCTCCGGGGTGCAGGACGTATCTACCCTCCTTCAGACAGTCCACGAGCAGGGTCAATACTTGCAAAACAATCAGAGGAATGCATGCTTCGACTTCAGCAATGAGCAACCCAATAGTTTCCGAATGCAGCAGCTAAGAGATGGAGATTTCAATCTCTTCATCATGTCCGAGACGGCACAAGCAATATTGTCTGAGTTAGAAGATCCACGCATGGAAGTATTCTTCCGACCCGCTGGTAATGACCCCGATACTTATACAGGTTTACAGAACGGTCCGGATGCCTCAGCTACCTCAATATCTGTAGCGGACTATTCGCTCCCCGGCACCATTTTTCGCGAACACACAGGAGATTTGCAAGCCAACTTCATGACTTCCTGGGAAACGCTATTTCTGTTGGCAGAAGCAGCAGAACGAGGCTTTATCGCTGCCGATACGAAAAGCCTCTATGAGCAAGCGGTCCAGCAAGCATTCGAGTATTGGAATACAGAAATGCCATCAAACTATCTTTCAGGCGCAGCTGCATTTGATGCCGAAAACAGCTCCCCACTAGAACAAATCATCACGCAAAAATGGATAGCCAATACCATCAATGGCTACGAAGGATGGAATGAATACAGAAGGACTGGCTTTCCCGATTTGCGTCCAGTATCGGCTAGCTTAAACAGTGATCAAATGCCCAAAAGAATGCCCTATCCAACAGACGAAGCCACGCTGAATGCCAATAACTATCAAGCATTCGTCACGAACCAAGGAACGACGATTAATACGCCAGTATGGTGGGATAACTAGTGCGGATGGCTGGTGACTGATGACTGGTGACTATTCCCCGGCACCAAAACAATCAACAATACACAATACACAAT
>JAHDDV010000565.1 GCA_020629205.1 Chitinophagales bacterium
ATTGTGTATTGTTTTTAGCTGGGTAGAAGACCACAGCCGCTGTGCCTTATCAACGTCCTGATTTCAGGTCTATTGCCTCTTTCTTTAACCACAAAGGGCACAAAGGAATTACACAAAAGAGCACATGAGGCTGTTGAATTGTTGATTGTTGATGGTTGATAATTGCCCATTTACACTCCCTTAATCCTAAAATCATCCAATCCTAAAAATCCTGGTGCCTTGGGACTTAATTAATGGACAGGTTAGATGAGCTTATCTTTTTGCTAATCGAGACGCGAGGATGGAGTATAGCCTTAGCTACATGACAGACGAGCAACGAAGAGTGGCAGAAATAGAAGCCATCTAAACTGTCCATCAATTAGGTCCCATGGCACTAGTTCAAAGGTGAAAAGGAGGCAAACCCAAGCTACATCAGCCCAAGACACCACATTCGAAATCCTTGATCCGAAAAGTCAAAAACATTACCGATTCTGTACTGTTAAAAGCCTATCTTTGCGGCAATAAAAAACAAGTATAATGAGCAACCCAACGGTAGACCAACATAACGGTGTTTCCTCGAAAACGGACCTTTACCAGGCACATGACTATATGCTGGTAGATGAACTGCTGACTGAGGAACAAAAACTCATTCGCGATTCAGCCAGAGCATGGGTGAAGAAAGAAGTGAGCCCAATCATTGAAGACTATGCTGAACGAGCGGAATTTCCTTCGCAGCTGCTAAAAGGTCTTGGTGAGATCGGTGCTTTTGGTCCAACTATCCCGGAAGAATACGGCGGCGCAGGAATGGACTACACTTCCTACGGATTGCTGATGCAAGAACTCGAAAGAGGAGACTCTGGCATTCGTTCTACGGCTTCTGTGCAGAGTTCGCTGGTGATGTTTCCGATCTACAAGTATGGAACGGAGGAGCAAAAGAAAAAATACCTACCCAAACTAGCTACAGGTGAAATGATGGGCTGCTTCGGCCTTACAGAACCGAATCACGGTTCGAACCCAGGGGGCATGCTTAGCAATATTAAAGACGATGGTGATCACGTGATCCTTAACGGATCTAAAATGTGGATTTCTAATTCTCCATTTGCTGATATCGCAGTAGTTTGGGCTAAGGATGAGGAGGGCAAGATCCGAGGAATGGTCGTAGAGCGTGGCATGGAAGGGCTCTCCACTCCTACCATTCACAAAAAATGGTCGCTGCGTGCTTCGGCTACTGGTGAGCTGGTCTTCGAAGATGTACGTGTACCAAAAGCCAATCTATTCCCGGACATCCGTGGATTGCGCGGGCCATTGAGCTGTCTGTCTTCAGCACGTTTCGGGATTGCATGGGGAGCCATCGGTGCCGCACTAGATTGCTACGATACGGCACTCCGGTACTCACAAGAGCGTATCCAGTTTGAAAAGCCGATCGGGGCTTTCCAGTTGACACAAAAGAAACTGGCCGAGATGATCACCGAGATCACCAAGGCACAACTCCTGGCCTGGAGGCTAGGTGTGCTGAAGGATGAAGATCGTGCTACGCCAGCACAAATCTCAATGGGTAAGCGAAACAATGTGGACATGGCACTCCAAATCGCACGAGAAGCCCGACAAATTCTTGGCGGTGCTGGTATCTCCGGTGAATACCCAATCATGCGACACATGATGAATCTTGAATCAGTCATTACCTACGAAGGAACGCACGATATTCACTTGTTGATTACGGGTATGGATGTCACGGGTTTTAATGCCTTCAAATAGGTTCAAGGAGCAAGGTGTTTTTGATGACTGATGACTAGTGACAGATGACTGATGTGTTCAAGGATCAAGGTTCAAGGAGCAAGGTGTTTTTGATGACTGATGACTGATGACAGATTACTGATGTGTTCAAGGATCAAAGTTCAAGGAGCAA
>JAHDDV010000160.1 GCA_020629205.1 Chitinophagales bacterium
GGTTTGAGACGCTTGTCTGTAAACACATAAATGCTGCCGACGATGCCTGCAACAATTTCGGCAGTGGCAGAAGCCAGACCAGCTCCGCCGATGCCCATTTCAGGGAATCCAAACTTACCAAAGATGAGGCTATAGTTGAGAATGATGTTGGTAACCAGAATGGTGACTGTTATATAGGAAATCACCTTTGTTTGTCCGATTCCAGTGTACAATGCCAGCAGAGCAAAGCCAAAGAGACTGAAAAATATCCCGAAAGACCTGTAGAAAAGGTATTCATAAGAGGCGTCATAGACGGCAGGATCAGTAATGAAATACCAAAGAACGTGAGAGGAGGTAAGCTGTAGGAATAGGAATAAGCCTGCTGCCAGAACAAGCTCTGCGATGACAAGATTGTCAAAGACCTGACCGATTCCGAGGTAGCGTTTTTCACCTGCTCTTCGGGCTATAAGTATCTGAGCACCACGGCTTAGACCAAAGCCAATCATCATAAACACCAAATAATAGATGCCCATGATCCCGCATGCAGCCAGCTCGGTGACACCCACCTGACCCAGAAATACCATATCCGTGACACCAATAATATTTTGGGCCAGATTGAACAGCATCAATGGGTAGGAAATGCGCCAGATTTCCTTATAACTGAGGTCAATTTTCATGTTTGGGTAGTCGTCAAAGGATATTAGCGCTCAAGGGCCAAATTTGACATAATTAGGGCATTAAAAAAGAACAATAATAGGGTAAGTTGTTTAGATTTGTCTCATTGGAAGCTAATAGTCTGAATTTTGCACTTTAGTCTTCCCATATTGCAGCGATTTAGCCAATTGGAAGTTATTTCTTTTTGAAAAAAATCTTAATTTGCGTCGTTGCTACTTTGAAAATTCGATCCACTATGACCGCAATCAAGCTTGTACTTAATCTACTATTGGCCCTGTTGGCCGGTTACCTGAGCTATCAGCTCTATGAGACCATTCAAGAGCCAATCACCTTTAATGCTGCAAAAGCTGAGCGCGACGCTCAGGTAATTCAGAAACTGAAGGACATTCGTACAGCTCAGATTACCCATAAATCCCTTACCGGGAAATATGCCGCAAGTTTTGATTCCCTCAAGTACGTAATGAAGAACGATAGCATCGAGTTCATTAAAATCATCGGAGATCCCGATGATACCACTCAAGTTGTTGAGCGTATTGTGACAAAGATCGCTATCATGGATTCCATATACCGTGGAAATCGACAGAAAGTTGACTCCCTGTCTTATCTTCCTTCATTTGCTGCTTCAGGCTCTGAATTCGAGTTGGAAGCCAAAATGATTACCAAGAATGAGATAGAAATTCCCGCTTTTGAAGCCCGTGTGCCCTATGATGTACTATATGACGGACTGGTCAAGAAGTACTATGCGGACGTGAGCGGTGAAAGCATGAAAGTGGGTAATCTCAAAGACGGATCAGTCTCAGGAAACTGGGCGGAGTCATCCAGTTCGAAATAGAAGAGCTCAAAAGGCTTCGTACGCTACCCCTACAAAGAAATGATTGTTTCTTCAGTCCCTAAGCCCCTTGGGACTGCTTTAGCTATGTGTCTCGGAATTCGAGAGGCTTGTTTCATTGTAATGTATGACTTTGACAGAAAAGAATCTGGTCGAACAGGTAAGCGTAGAAAGTCCCGAATTTGTAGATACCAGTAGTGCTCAACTTCACCTGCTCTTTGCTCGTGATGAGATTCAGTTGGCTATTAGTGCAGATCATTCCCTCAAGCGATTAAGCCGTTTTTCCACCAGTCAGGCAGCGACCATGCTGCAATATCGACTCTTGCTAAAAGACTTCTTTGAGTCTGAAGTGTTGCTACAGCGTCGCTATCAGTCCGTGCATCTGTTGTTTGCTTTTCCGAAACTACAGCTGATACCCAATGCTTTCTTCTCTGAGCAATTGCTGCCGCACTATCTCAATATCCATAAACCTGATCAACATGGCAGAAGAGCCTTCCATCAGCGCATAACAAAGGTCGACTGTCAGCTGGCATTTTCATTGTCAAACAGTGTTCTTGATATTGTCACGGAGCGTTTAGATCAGTTCAAGATCGAGCATGCCTTAGGGCCATTTCTGGAAGAGATGATTCAAGATACTCAAGGCGAAAGGTTTCTCTTGCAACTTCGACCTCCCATGGCCGATATACTGGTAATCAAACAGGGAAAGCTCGGCCATGTCAACCAGATCTCCTATGGCAGTGAAAGGGATTTGCTCTACTATAACCTGAATCATATGGCCAGGGCAGGTTTACTTTGGTCGAAACAGCCCATTGAGGTTTTGGGAAATGTCTCTCATTTGTCTAATCTGGCGGTGTTGAAGTCGAATGGAGCTGTTCTACGGTTTTTTGAATCTGATGCAAGTCATTACGGAGCTTATTCCAGCCAATTGCAGAGCCTATCTAAGGAAGCACTACGTAATTTTCACATGCTGCTTTGCCATTTAAAGAAATAATTCGATCGGAAAAATGTCCTGATGTCTGTTTGCGAAGACTGCAATAGTGTACCTTTGTGAAAATTTGAGACTTGAGGATAATAGGAGGGAAATACGGCGGCAGGAGAGTTCAACCACCCAAACGGATACCGGCAAGACCTACCACTGATATAGCTAAAGAGGGCTTGTTCAATATCTTGAACAATCATCTCTACTATGAGGACATCAAGATGCTGGATCTTTTTGGAGGTACCGGATGTATTAGTTACGAATTTGCTTCCCGAGGATGCCCAGATATCACCTTGGTCGAGTTGGATAGCAAAAGCATTAGATTTATCAATGAGACCGCTAAGAGCTTTGACTTTCCAATCAAGGTATTAAAGACAGACGTATTTCGCTTCATTGAGTCTACTCATGAGAAGTTTGACTTCATCTTTGCTGGTCCGCCTTATGCCTTGAATCGACTTCGGGATATTCCAGATCTTGTTGATTCCAAGGGGCTTTTGACGCCGGAAGGCTGGTTTATCATGGAGCATAACCCTAATCACAACTTCGACGAGCATCCACGCTTCTTCCGGAAGCGCAACTATGGATCGACTATTTTCAGTTTCTTTAACTCAAAAGACGCACCAGAATGAGAAAAGCTGTCTTTCCGGGATCCTTTGATCCGATTACGCTGGGTCATGTTGATATCATTCAGCGAGGCTTGCCATTGTTTGACGAACTAGTTGTAGCCATAGGAGTCAATTCTGCGAAGAAGTATCACTTTTCGCTGGAAAAGCGGCTGGAATTCATCAAGAGTATCTTCTCATCCGAAGCTAAGCTTAATGTACAAACCTATGAAGGTCTGACAGTTGACTATTGTCGGTCAATAGGAGCAGATTGCATCCTTAGAGGAATTCGATCGGCCGCTGATTTTGAGTTTGAAAAGAACATAGCCCAGCTAAACTCTAAATTGAATGGAGGAGTGGAGAGTGCCTTCCTTATTTCTGCCCCTGAATATAGCCATATCAGCAGCTCTATTGTTCGGGAAATTCTGAAATTTGGTGGGGATGTATCCGCACTGGTTCCTGAGAAAGTGGTGCAGGAATTGTAAATTTGCGGGGTACACTAACATCAAACAAAAGCAAAAACGAATGTCCATTTACTTCGACAACGCTGCTACTACACAGATTGATCCCCGTGTAGTTCAAAGTATGCTTCCGTATCTGGAGAATTACTACGGAAACCCAAGTTCGATACACGCAATGGGGCGTAAGACACGAACAGCAATCGAGCAAGCCAGAAAGTTTGTGGCAAATAGCATCAATGCAAGTACAGCTGAGGTGTTCTTTACTTCTGGAGGTACAGAATCGAATAACCTCGTCTTGACTACAGCCATCCGCGATATGGGGGTGACCCGGATTATTAGTTCGCCCATCGAGCATCACTGCGTGATGCACACCATCGAACATTTATGCCACTGTCAAGAGGTGAATATAGAAATGGTTCCACTGGATGCGCTGGGACGCGTCGATCCTGCAGCCGTAGAGAAGCTGCTGAAATCTTCAAAGGAAAAGACACTGGTTTCCCTTATGCATGCCAACAATGAGATAGGCAATATCACTGACCTGGACAATATTTCAGCCATCTGTAAGGAGCACGGTGCTTTGCTTCACTCTGATACCGTTCAGACTTTCGGTCACTATCATTGGGATGTACAGAAGTTGCCTGTGGACTTTTTGACCGGATCGGCTCACAAATTTCATGGCCCCAAGGGAGTCGGAATCCTGTATTGCAATGGTGACAATCCGGTAAAGCCGCTTATTCATGGAGGAGCGCAGGAACGTAACATGCGCGCAGGGACAGAAAACCTTTATGGAATAGTGGGGCTGGAGGCGGCTTTGAAGATTGCGCTCGAAGAAATGGAGCAAGATCAAAAATATGTACAATCGCTTAAAGATTATGCCATTGAACAACTGAAAGCCACTATTCCAGATGTTGGCTTCAACGGCGATTATGCAGGAAATAGCCTGTACACGGTTTTGAACGTGGCCTTCCCAGGCGATAACCCATATCTGTTATTTAATCTGGATATAATGGGTATTTGTGCTTCGGGCGGATCTGCATGTAGCAGTGGGAGTGATACGGGCTCGCATGTTTTGCGCGCCCTACATGGCCCAAAGGCCCCCACATCCGTTCGCTTTAGTTTCTCACGCTTCAACAAGCGGGAAGAAGTAGATGTTTTAGTTGCAAAGTTACAAGAGATGGTCTTGGTTAAGTAGTTAATTGTCATTAAGTTTGTGTATTAGATACTGGCGTATTTTATGCCAATTGAGCTGCCCCGTCGCTCACCATCATGTCAAATACACATTACTATGTATAATGGCCAGCTACCCCTAAGATCTGCGAGCGTATCACTCCTCCTTATTTTGATTTCTTGCCACATTAGTCTGGGCCAGAATTTGGTGCCTAATCCCGGCTTTGAAGACTTGATCGATTGCCCAGGTTCATTGGGCCAAATTGATCTTGCCGAGCCCTGGACGAACTCGAATGGAGGAACAGCAGATATATTCAATGTATGTGCTAGCGGGGATGCTTCAATTCCCTCCAATGCTTTTGGAGATCAAACGGTCTATGAAGGTGAGGGATACGCAGGTATCAAAGTTTTCGATACAAACAACCAGAGAGAATACCTGACCGTTGAGCTGCCAACAGCACTGGAAGCAGGTAATCAGTACTGCGTCAGCTTCCAAACCAGTCTAAGCTCATCTTCAGCTGCCATTGCTGAGATGGGTGCTTTTTTTTCAACCTTTGAGCCAACAGCAAACAATGGCCAGGTTCTCAACTACTTACCTCAGGTGGTCAATGAGACGGGTGTTTTGGCAGATGCAAATAACTGGCAACAGGTTTCCGGAGTCTTTGAGGCCTCGCAGAACTTCAATTACCTCACCATCGGTAATTTCCTCAACAATACTGAAACAACCCTGTTCAACACCGACCCCGGAGCGCCATTCGATAGTCTTGGATATTATTACATCGATCTGGTATCGGTGGTCCAAATTCCGCCTTTCCTTGTAAACTACGACCCGAACCTCTGCGTCGGAGAGACTTCCACGATAGAGGTTTTCGGCGGGGAGACTTACTTCTGGTATGATCTAAATAATCCAAATCCTTTTTATACTGCCCAGTCCTACACGTTTACCGCTACTGAAAGCCGGGATATTCGTGTCGTGGCTATCACGGGCAACTGCGCAAGATCTGAGACATTCCATATCGAAGTTGCCCCTTATCCCAATCTTGCTACAGATCTAGGGCAGGTTTGTGCAGGGCAAGCCACCGAGGTTACAGATTTGTCGGATGATGTGACAAGCAATGCCACTTATCTCTGGGACTTTGGCAACGATGGTAGTATTGAGGAAACGACTTTTGGTGGTGCTTCATTTCTGCCCTCCAGTGCTGGTTTGCAAACGCTTGCACTGACCATCAACAATGGAGGGGATTGCAGCAGTACTCAGGTATTCAGCTATGAAGTGATTGAAAATTGCAATTCTTGTAGTGATCCATCCAATCTTGTTCCCAATGGGAGTTTCGAGGTTTTTAATGCTTGCCCTGATGGTCTAAACGATATGGAACAACTGACTGGATGGTTGGCCCCTAGCAGTGGCACCCCTGATGCCTTTCATGAATGCTTCGATGAATCGGACAATGACGACAGCAATAATGTCGGGGTCCCTGCCAATACCTTTGGCGTCCAAACACCCTTTCACGGAAATGCCTACGCAGGAATATATGCCGCCAAATCTAGCGATAACTATCGCGAATACATCAGCACCAAACTTTCGCAGCCACTGCTGGCTGGACGCAATTACTGTGTTTCCTTTCAGGTAAGCCCTGGGGATTATACTGCCTTGCGAGTGGATAAGATAGGTGCCCACTTTTCGCAGGATGCGATAAACTCGCTGACTCAAAATGCCTTGACAGAAATCCCGCAGATCCAATATGAAGGGGCACTGATCAACAATGAAACGGGCTGGGTAGAAATTCAAGGCACCTTTGAAGCCAGTGGAAATTATGAATGGATCACCATCGGTAACTTCCTTAGCAACAATCAGACAAATATAGAAGATGAGGCCGATGCTTTGACGGTATACAACAATATTGCCTACCTGTATGTGGATGCAGTGGAAGTTTTTGAGATTCCCACACTCAGCCTAAACGGGAGCTTGAATATCTGTCAGGGCGATCAGGTGGATGTCTGCGCCAATGAAGACTTTTGCGAATACAAGTGGTTTGCTGACGAAAACTTAACCATTCAGGTGAGCAATACCGCCTGCCTAAATGTCGATGGCCTGCTACCGGGATTTTATACCTATCACCTCCTTGCAGGAAATGGCGACTGTGCTGTTAAGAGATCGGTGATCATTTCGGTGGACGATTACCCTGATGTGTCCTTCACGGGTGTTCCCAACTGTGTAGATAATGTCACCACTTTTACGGATGAATCCCTAAATATTGCTGAAGGCGCAACTTATGGATGGGATTTCAACACGGATGGCGACATTGACGCAACCTTGGTTGGCAATATCGGGCATATCTTCACGGAACCAGGCTTACAGACGGTATCCCTTACTGTCACAAACCCTGGCGGATGTGCAGATACTTATTCATTTGTGATAGATATTCCGGCCCAATGTGATCCCTGCCTGCCAGCAAATTTGGTCTCAAATGGTAGCTTTGAAATAGCCAGCGATTGTCCATCAGAAAACGGCCAAATCGGATTGGCAAATATCTGGTATAGCCCAACTTCAGGCACTCCCGACTATTTTAGTTCATGTGCTCCGGATGCAGATTTTTCGGTTCCCGCAAACTATATCGGCTATCAGGAAGCTGAGACAGGCAGTGCTTATGCTGGCCTCTTTGCCTATGATGGAAACATAAACAACCTAAGAGAATATATTTCAACCTCCTTGCTGACCGAATTGGAGGCAGGACAGCAGTATTGCCTGAGTTTCAAAGTAAGCCTCGGTGAGGAAAGCGATTATGCAGTGGGCTCCTTGGGCGCTTACCTGACTACGGATTCGATTGGCTTCAATCAACCAGTCGTGATTGCAGGCAATCCTCAGGTATCCTACGAGTCTGTTGTCGCACTTGGCGATCAAGTAGGTTGGCAAGAAATTACAGGTACCTTTACCGCTACTGAAGACTATCGATTCCTAACGATTGGCAATTTCAATGATGACCTTGATTCATTTGTTTTGCCAGTTGGCGATGCGGATCCGGATGGAAAGGCATTCTACTATGTTGATGATATTACACTGGTCCAAATTGAGCTTGAATTCAGCGGAACGCTGGATGTATGCGAAGGTGATGTTGCCACAGTTGTTGCCAGCAGTAATTTCTGTGAATACTACTGGACTACAGCCAACGAGCCAGATGTCGTAATTGACGGCGACAGCATTCTGGTCGTGAGCCCAAATGTATCCACTACCTATCTTTTCCACGGTGAAAATGATCTCTGCGAGGTAGTGCAACCCGTAGTTGTCAACGTCAACAATACCAACGGGCTTACAGTGGGAGCAGATGTCAATCTATGTGAAGGCTCTGCAGTACAGCTGAGTGCATTTGGAGGCACATCCTACCTCTGGGGAGATCACCCATCTTTTGTGAGTCCTTTGACGGACCAAAATCCCATTGTAGAACCAACCAGCACGACCACCTACCAGGTGATTATCACAGATGCTAACACCAACTGTGAAGTAATTCGCGAAGTGACGGTGAATGTCTTTGGCTATCCAGACGGATCAGCGGGTGACGATATTTTGCTTTGTACCGGCGATGCAACTCAGCTAGGTGCTTACGGTGGAGATGTTTACCAATGGACTGCCGCTCCGGGTATCAGCAATTTAAACATTCCAAACCCAGTTGTAAACCCATCCGTGACCACAACCTATTCTGTTACGATCACAGATAGTACAACTGGCTGCTCAGTTCAGGATGAAGTGACTGTAACTGTCAAGAATCCGGATACTCCACTGATAACAGAGGAAAATATGCAGGCCATCTGTGTGCCAGGCAACACCGCAGAAGAGATTTGCCTCGACTTCGAATACGATGGATGCGAGAGTCTAAACCTCAGCGTAAACAACAACGACAATATTAACATTATCAGCGATAATTGCTTCGTCTATCAAAGCAGCCTGGTTACGGATACGATCACAGTGAGCATCTGCACCGAGAGCGCAATTCCCGCATGTAGTAGCACGACAATAGTCTTCAATATGGACTGTGATACGCCTCCCCAATGGGTCGAAAACGAAACAACCATTCCAGTAGATACTATCTATATCAATACCTTACAAAACCTTGAATTAGATTTCGAATTGCCCGATCAATATGATCCAGACATTGGAGATGTGCTGACGAGCACCTCTACAAACGGAACTCATGGATCGGTGTTCATTCTGGGTGAATTTGCTACCTACAATCCAAATTACAACTTCGTCGGAACGGATGTGTTCTACATGACGCTTTGCGATTCCTTGCCTCCGGCAGAATGCGACGAGCTGGTTGTGATCGTAAATGTGGCACCAATTGAATGCCCGCCGGACATCATTATTGAATGCGTGGAGGTAAATGAAACCGCTCAGGTTTGTCTGGAGTATCCTTGCCTGGCACAGCCGGTTATCAATACAGGATTCTCCGGTAGCCAGCAGAATGCCAGTCTCAATTTTGTGTCTGCGCAGTGCATCAGCTATACACCGCCGACTGGATTTGAAGGAGTGGACACTGCTTTCGTCTATGCCCTCGGTCTCTACGGACAAAATGATACCTCGCTTGCGGTGATCAATGTCGGCTGCACCAGCCCTATAGCCGCAGATGACTTCTACGTAGTTCCAAATGATGACAGTAGCCCCGCAGATGTGCTTGCCAATGATCTTGAGCCTTGCGGCGATAATATCAACTTGAATTCTGTTAGCCAAGGCCCCACAAATGGTACTGCAGAGATTGTGGGCGGTGAATTGATTTACACGCCGGACGAGCTTTTCCTTGGCAATGATACCCTCATTTATCAAACCTGCAATACCTGTTTCCCGAACCCAATCTGCGATCTGGCTATGGCCATTTTCTCAGTTGTGCCAGGCATTAATACGCCGCCGATGATAGGTGCTGCAGATACCGTTTACCTAAGTACCTATCCAGATTCGACCCTGGTGGAATGCTTCAACATTATAGATGCACAGCTAAACGATTTCAACTTCCTGGTCGATGAAGCTCCAGATCAAGGTACCGCCTTTACCTCAGATACCTGCTTGACCTATATCGCAGATAATACTTTCCTCGGTACAGATGAACTCTTGCTCATTTCTTGCGATGAAATGGACTCATGTTCCTATGTGACCGTCTTTGTTGATATTGAGATGCCAAATCTAGCTCCGGAAGCAGAAGATGTGTATATACAAATTATGCAGGCTGACTCAGCCCTGGTTTGCCTCGAAGCCTTCGATCCAAATGGAGATGAAGTGGAGGCTACCGTAACTTATACCAGCCCATTCATTGCGGAAGTATTCAATGAAGATAGCTGCTTGCTCTACGTTCCCGAGCCGCTGTATGCCGGCCTCGATTCTTTCCAGGTTGCGCTTTGCGATCCAGAACCGCTTTGTGATACCGCTTGGGTCTACATCGAGATTATCGACGGATTGATTGCTGAAGATGATTACTACAATGCCTTAAACGGGGAGCCGATTGTGCTGGATATTCTGGACAATGATACCTACCCGGATCTCTCTCTGCTTTCTGTCAACGTGATTCAAAACCCAGTTCATGGTGATCTGAATCCGCTCTACTCGGACTCCAGCTTTTTCTACACACCACAAGAAGGATATGAAGGTCTGGATTCACTGATCTACTTCATATGCGATCCTCTCCTGGGCTGCGATACAGCAACAGTCTACCTAAATCTGGACTACATCGTTCAAGCCAATCCAGACACGATCTATATGGAACAGGATACATCAGTCAGCTACAATATTCTCGCTAATGACTTTTATCCTACGCTTTCGTCAGTCACCATCTTGCAAGCTCCCTTATTCGGGACAGCAAACATTGGTACGGACAATTTCCTCAATTATACTCCTAATCCCGGCTTCAATGGTGGGGATAACTTAACCTACATTCTTTGTGGCGACCCGTACGGTTGTGATACTACAACCGTATTGTTGTATGTAGGCGCTGGAATTGTCCCACCTACTGCCGTAAATGACTTTGCAAATACAGGTCAGGATGAGTGTATCGATGTAGCCATTCTCGCAAATGATTTTGATCCCAATGATGAGCCGATCTACATTAGCGAGATCGGTTTGCCTAGCCTTACGGATGATGCAGGTATGAATGGCACCGTCAGTCTAAACTCAGACTCGACCCTTCAATACTGTCCCCCCTCAAACACACTTGGGGTAGATACGATTCAATACTACATTTGCAATCAATATACACAGATGTGCAGTTGGGCCCTGGTCATTGTCACCATAGACCAGGAGTGTAACATCTTCATCCCAAATGCAATTTCACCCAATGGTGATGGAAAGAATGATATGCTGCAAATCAGCGGACTCACCTGCAGAGATTACTCCGAGAATGAGCTGCTAATTTTTAATCGATACGGAGATGAAGTCTATAAGCAAGACAACTATCCAAGCGATGGCTACTGGGCCGGACAATGGGACGATAATGGCGAAGACCTACCCGACGGCACCTACTTCTATCTTCTCAAATTGGACAATCATCCATCAGAGGACTTCAAATCTGGTTTTATCGAATTGAGCCGATAGGAGAGAAGCTACGAAATATGGAGTATTTCTTTTGGAGCGCAGCAGATGGACTTCGCGCTACCAGATTACCCGTGCTACGCTAATACTCAGCACTCAGCTAGCTACTACAGCTCAGCCACTAGAGTCTCCTCCTTCGTCGGAGCCTCCAGTGGCTGGCTTCCGTCACGCTATCTGAGCACTTCGTTCCGCTGCGCCCGGGGCTAATTTTCACCGTCATTTGTACGCGGGGAGTATTTTTAGTTCTTAGTGTCTAGTGTCTAGTGTCTAGTGTCAGGTGGAAAAGAGCCACCCTGTCGCGGATCGAGACGTCTCGTCTCGATCAAAGCTGCTCTAGCAAGTATGTTGGAGTTAGCGAACACTGTTAGCACTAGTACTACTAGGACTCTCCGTAATGCAAGCATCCTCGCGCGCAGCGCAAAAAAGACAATATATAATAAACAATACATAATCAACAAGAGCTTCCTTAGTCCCTGAAAACACCAGTCACCAGTCACCAGTCATCAGTCATCAGCATCAGTAATCGGTCATCAGTCATCAGTCATCAAACATCCCTCTCAAAGACTCCATCTCTTGCCTCAAAGTAG
>JAHDDV010000161.1:0-1608 GCA_020629205.1 Chitinophagales bacterium
AGCCGAAGCAGGCTGGACAAGGTGAGTGAGAGCGGACAGCCTGACCCGGAGCTGGATGTGCCATCCATTCGCCGCACTGGGGGCAACTTATGAGTTGTCCCCAGCGCGGCGAATGGATGGCACAGACGGCGGAGGGACACGCCCAAAGAAGATAAATGACTGGGATTCGTATGCTGCGATTTTTGCTTAACCAAAATGTTCCTTTGGCTAAGCTTCTTGCAATGATCTACCATCCATAAGCTCGTCCTATCGCCCATCCATCCCTACCCTATTATTTCCATTGCTTCCAGGGCTTTCAAAGTCACCTCCTTCCTCACCATTGGAAACCTATCCATATCAAATTGTTCTTTAGGCTCCAGATTCGTAGCGAAAAAATAGGCCTTGCTTTGGGTTTCGACATATCCAACAAACCAGGCATTGTTCTTATCATCTGTGATCGACCAACCGGTTTTCCCACTTAGCTTGTAGTCCTCACTATCTTCTATTACCATCATAAGCTTCATTATCTGCTCTGTGCGCTCAGAAATAGGAAGCTTAGATTGATAAAACCGCTGTAGAAAATCGATCTGCTGGTATTGACTAATCTTAGATGCTCCTACAAGCCAGAACAAATCTACATTTGATGAATCTACCTTCATGTCGCCATACTCCAGTTTTTCAAGAAATTCATTCATCTTACTTTCGCCAATCTTCCTCGCGATTTCTCGATAACAGGGGACGCAAGAAAAATGAAAAGCATCTCTAAAGATCAAATCCTGCTCCCAAAGTTTGAGTCTTCTTTTCTCTCCATTCCACGGAAAAAGGGTGCTGTCGCTTTCCACAACTCCGGTCTCCAGTCCTATAATCGAATTCGTTATTTTGAATGTAGAGGCTGGCAAATTCCCTTTCCTTGTCCAATCAAAGTCATTCGAATAGTACCTGTCTTCTTCTAAATCATAGATCAAAATGGCTCCTTCGACATCGGCCGTGTCAAGGATTGTTTGAAATTTTGGAATTACTGTTTCTCGTTGGACTACTTTAGTCTCTTTTTTCTCAGCCTCCGTCTTTTTTGCAGCGCAAGCGAATAGCCCGATTAAAAACGGAATTATATAGATTGCTTTCATTTGTTAGCGGTGTCCCGGTTTTTGATTAAGAACTCAGGTTTCGTACAACACAAGTATCATTAAAGGAATACAAGGCCGCCTCAACACTCATCACCATTTACCAGAGATAAGGCGTATGAGAATAGCCCAATTCCTTTATTTCCAAGATACGGCGGCAAGATTAAATAAGCAATCTGCGGCTTGAAGGAATAGCCTTTGGGCCGATTGACTTACATAGATGCAGTAGATATATCAGTCTTCTTTTTTTTGGAGCCCAACAGATACACTCCTTGCAGCACCCGTCGCGCTGTCCCTTCCAATGCAAGCACTGCCCAGGGGCTAGATAGCACCGTCTTGTGGTCTTGGGGAGGAGGTCAATTTGTAGCCTGTCGCTCAAAAGCTCCTAGAAGGCGGCGAAGCGGTCAAATCATAGGTGAATTGGGCCTGCTTTACATTCATCGATTTCGGCGGGAGAAATTGCTTGGTAGGACTACCTGTATTCGCTCCGACATTGATATGTCGCCGA
>JAHDDV010000161.1:1708-9200 GCA_020629205.1 Chitinophagales bacterium
GCTCCGACATTGATATGTCGCCGAACTTTGTACCCTTTGCTTCGTAGCAAGTGCGTTCGGTAGAAAGTTCGTGAACTTTCTCTACGAATTTGGCTTGGTCTTCCCAACTAGTTGTGATAATTCTCTCCATTCCAGTACACGATCCAATCTTGATTGCGGACATTGTACAAAATAGTCCGTTGGTGCAATTGATAGGAATTGATGAGCAGATCTGAGACGAAGCGCTGCTCGCCTTCGCAAAATGCTTTGAGCCGACCATTGTGATCGATGTAGGCGACCATGCCTTCGGACACCTGAATGTTGCGGGGTTCATAGGACTCCAAGATGGTGTTTTTGCCATTCCAATAGACATTGAAATTGCCCAGGTCATCTACATAAGTGAGTGTGTTGTCTACGATTTGGTAAGACCATGGCTGATCAGGTAGCAGCTCTTTCACTTCTCTGTCTTCGTATAATTTGAAAACATTGTACTGATCGATATAGGCGACCATGCGTCGGCCGATCTGATAGGATTGCGGAGGCTCCCCTTGCTCGAGGATTTTGATTTCCCCTTGATCGTAAACCTTGAAATCATTGTAGGGATCAACGAAGGCAACTAGATCGGAGCCCACCAAGTAGTTTTGTGGAAGCTCCTCCTCTATCAGGGATGACTGCCCATTGGTGAAACATTTGAAGCGATCAAAGGCGTCGATATAAGCCATGCTATTTTCGCTAATCTTCTTGTCGTCTGGTGGCAGGCTCTCCACATCTATACTGCGGCCTTCGTAAAAGACCTTGAAGTAGTTATCGTAATCGACATATACCAAGAGGCTATCGGAATAGCTGTATTCCAAATTGGGCTCCGTGCTCATGAGTTTGCGTCGTCCATCGTAGATAACGCCTAGCTGACCGTCTACATCGTAAGGCATGAGATAGTGCGTAGGATAATATCGTTCGGAAGGAATAAGGTCAATGATTTCTACTTTTCCATTTTGGTACATCTTGAGCTGATCCATGTTGTCGATATAGGTGATGTAGTCACCACCGACCTTGAGCGAGCGAATCTTTTGGTATTCGATCTTTTGTATCTTGCCCTCATCGAAGACATAGAGAAAGCCTAGTTTATCTACGTAAGCAGCTATGTTTTGGGCTTCGGTGGACTGCCAATAGCTCAAGCATAATAAGCTGATTAGCAAAATTCTAAGGGCCGTTATCTGGAGTAGATTCATCAAAGTTGTTTCGCAAGAAATGTAGGCCAATTGGCAAGAAGAAATTTCCTTCAGGCAAAAGCCTCAGCTAAGACATAGAATAGGTGTTTATGTAAAACGACAAGCGAAAATACTAAAAGCAAATTTGTACATTCCTGACTGAAAAAGATTTGATACAGAAGATATGCCCTCGTTCATCCCACTCTTTCCGCTCAATTTAGTTGTGTTTCCCGGCCAGCGACTAAATCTACACATCTTTGAGCCTCGCTATAAGCAGCTGATCAAAGAAGCCTGGGAGGCTGATTCTGCCTTTGGCATTCCTTTGTTTATAGATAACGGTGTTTCGGACATCGGTTGTACGGTGAAAGTGCAAGCCATCCCAAAAAAGTATCCTAATGGCGAACTGGATATTACTTGTTCGGGCATTCAGGCCTTTAGGATTCTTGAGTTTTTTCAAATGGTGCCGGACAAACTCTATTCCGGGGCGAAGGTGAGTTTTATCGAAACAGATTTGGAAGGAGATGCGGAGATTGCGGACGATATTGCTACAAACCTTGGGCAGCTGTTTAATATCATGCAAATTCCAAAGACCTTCAATGATATGCTGAGCTTTACGCTTGGACATCATATTGGTTTTAACTTGAAGCAGGAATATGCTTTATTGTGCCTTGAAACGGAGAAGGAGCGGCAACTACTGATCCAAAAACACCTAAAAACCGTTCTTCCGATCGTAACAGAGATGGAAAACCTCAAGCATCGGGTGAAGCTAAATGGGCATTACCAATTCTTCGATCCGATCAATTTTTGAGCTTATAGTATAGTGTGCATCACTTTGGCAGGACTTATGCTATAGCAGGCGAGAGCCACTCTGTGGTTTGAGCAATTTGGTAAGAGACCGAGACAAGCAATAATTGATGCGGTGCTTTTCCATTTGAAATACATGATTCAATAAGTCAAAACTGTTCGATTTATGCGTTACTTAATACTACTTAGCCTGTTTGTGCTTGCCTCTTGCGGATCTCCAAGCAATAGTCAGCAGGATACCGCTTCAAAAAGTGCTGGTACTACCTACAAGGGCGGTGCTTCGCTGGGTGAAGGCATCAAACTGGTGGATTCCAGCAAGACCCCTATGCGTCAAAAGAATGCCACTCAAGGCACAGGGACGGCATACAGATTTGAAGTCGAATTGGCCACTAGTGAGCAAATTGATTTTGAAAAGGCCTGGATTCGTGGCAAGTGCTACCCAGTGGTGATGAAGCGAATGATGCCGGATCAAGTAGGTACACCAACAAAGAAGGGGGAAAAGATCATTCTTTATGTATACCAATACGACAAGCTACCGATGAACAAAGAGGTGACCGTGTTGGATGATAAGCCGCCATTTTCATTTTCTGGCGAGGGCTTGATCGCTTATAATATTGAAGGAAAACAGAACTACCTTCAAGTAAAGAAGATCCGATACGAAAAGGGCTAGACCCGAAATACAGCGCCAATTAGGCTTTAGACAAAATTTTTCTACTGAGCTGCTCATCGCGCTGCAATTGTGCGATGAGCTCTTGTAGATCTCCAAACTTCTTCTCTTCCCGCAGTTGATCGATCAGCTGGATGCTGATCTTGTCTCCATAGACATTCAGATCGAAGTCAAAGATATTGACCTCAATACTGACTAATCTGCTATCATCTACCGTCGGTCGAATGCCGATATTGAGCATTCCCATGTGCTCTGTTTCACGCACTTTTACCTTGACTGCATAGACCCCATTCTTGGGAATGAGCTTGTCCTGATCTTCCGACTGCACATTCGCTGTAGGAAAGCCTATGCGCCTTCCCAGTTGCTTGCCTCTAGTTACTACACCACGTATCTCATATGGATGTCCTAGATAGTTGGCTGCCTTCTTGACATCACCGGCAGCCAGGGCATTGCGAATCTTGGTAGAGCTCACGGCAAGATCATCAATGGCTTGAGGGCTGATTTGCTCCACTTCATACTTAAACTCTGAAGACATTTTTTCCAGCAGCCCAATATCTCCTTTCCGCTTGTTTCCAAAACGATGGTCGTAGCCGATGACAATGATTTTGGGAGAGAACTTTTGTACTAGAAAGTCTCGGATATAAGCTTCGGGGCTCTGGGCCGAGAATGCTCGCGTGAAGGGAACAACGACTACATTGTCGACTCCATACTTTTTTAGGAGGCTTAGCTTCTCTTCCAATGGGCTGAGGAGCTGAACCGCTTGCGAGGTATTGACTATGGTACGGGGATGTGGATGGAAAGTAATGAGGATTGACTCTCCCTGATGCTCCGCAGCTAGCTCGTTGATTCGGTGGACGATCTGCTGATGACCAAAATGCACACCGTCATAGGTACCGATCGTTAGAATCGAGTTCTTGAATGTCGGAAGAGCATCGAGCTTTCGAAAAATTCTCATGGCACTATCGCTTATGTTGCAGGTATCGCTGCTTATGCGCCCGTTCGAGCACCGATAGCTTCTCTACCAGTTCCTCCAACTGCCATGCGTCTTCGAGCTTTAGATCTCCAATTCTGGTTCTGATTAATCCATGAAGATAGGCTCCGCAGGCAAGGTCCTGGCCGATATCATGTGCAAGAGAACGTATATAGGTGCCCTTGCCACAGACCACACGGATCTTGAGTATAGGCTTGCTATAATCCAAAACTTCCAATTCCCTAATAATAACCGGGCGAACCTTGGGTTTCACTTTTCTGCCCTTGCGAGCAGCCAGATACATCGGCTTGCCATCCTTCTTGAGGGCGGAAAAAATGGGGGCCGCTTGCATGAATTCACCTCGATACTTCTCCAGAACCTGCTCAATTTGATCGATGGTAAATTCGGGAAGCTCTGTATGATTCTCTTCGGGGTGCTCCGTATCATAAGAAGCCGTTGTAGCTCCTAGTTTGATGCTGGCGACGTACTCTTTTTCACCTGCTTGAATAGACTCTATTGTCTTCGTTTTCTTTCCAGTACAGAGGACCAGCAAACCAGTAGCTTTGGGATCAAGGGTGCCTGCATGGCCGATTTTGGCTCCACAAGTGGAGTAACGCAGTTTTTTGACTACATTGAAGGAAGTCCAATCCAGAGGCTTGTCTATCAGTAAAATCTCTCCTGCCACAAAATCAAACTCCTCTGATTCAAGAACCGGGATTTTCATCTTCTTAGTTTTTTGCAAAAAAAAAGGAATTCGAGCGCATATAAAAGCCAGAAGCTCAATACATCCCGAATTCCTATTTCCGTTTCCCAGATCGGATAGTTAAAAGTAGGGAAAAATGTTCAATCCGAAGGCTATTTGCCAGAATTTCATGAACAAAAGAGTGTTTATACCGTGCTCAGTCTCATCTGCTTAGTATAAAGCTCATAATAATGTCCACGTTCAGTCATCAATTCTTGATGCGAGCCATCTTCTTCAATCTGTCCTTTACCGATGACCAATATTCGGTCGCAATTTCTAATGGTGGACAACCTATGGGCGATAATGATGGATGTTCGTCCTTTGATCATTTGCGCAATACCCTGTTGAATACTTGCTTCTGTGATGGTGTCAATAGAAGAAGTCGCCTCATCCATGATTAAGACGGCGGGATCCGTAATCAAAGCTCTGGCGAAAGCTATTAGCTGCCGTTCCCCCATTGACAGCCGCTCTCCCCCCTCTCCTACTTCTTCATCCAAGCGATCGATAAATTGATCCGCTCCCAACATTTTCAAAGTTTCCAGCAATTGCTGTTCACTGGCACCCTCTCTTGCGTACAGGATATTTTCGCGAACTGTTCCTGTAAACAGATGCGGACTTTGCAAGACCACACTGACTTGAGAGCGGAGATTCTGGAGGCTTAGGTCCATGTAGTCTTTTCCATCCATCAGGATCCTGCCTGCCACTGGTTCGTAGAAACGAGAAATCAGATTGATAATGGTCGACTTTCCTTCTCCGGTCGGTCCTACGATTGCCACGGAGCTGCCCGGTCTGATGTCTAAATTGAATTCCTTTAGTACATACTGTTCCGGCACATAAGAGAAGTCCACCAGATCGAATGTGATCCGACCTTTCAGCTTGACCTGTCCATCCGCATGCTCCCGATCGGTAATGGTAGGGACCTCGTCTACTAGTTCGAAAATTCGCTCGCCGGCTGACATGCTGCCTTGGGCCATCGCGTAGAACCGACTGAGGTCGAGTATAGGCATAAAGATACTAGTAGCATATCCTACAAAGGCGGCTAGCACTCCCACCGTGATACCCGGAGGCAATTGAATGGCCATTCGACCACCAAAGTAGATGACCATCGCAGCAGCCACGGAACCGATAAAAATCACCAGTGGGAAGTAGACCGCCGTATAGAATGCTGCCTTAAAGGAAACTCCCGCCATCTTTGTGCTAAGGCCCTTAAATTCGGTGCTCACTCTGGTTTCCTGTGCCGTGATCTTGTTGACCTGTACGCCGTTAATATGCTCAGTATAGCTAGCAGTGATTTCTGAATTGACCTTACGTGCTGCTCTCGAAAAGAACAGAATCAGCAGACGCAACTTTACTGAAACCAACAAGAGGAATGGGATCGTCAGCAAGACTACCAGGGCCAGTTTCCAACTATAGATAAACATGGCCAATAGGCTAAAGAAAATCATAAAGACTGCCCAAACCACTTCCAGAAAACCCCAGGAAAGCAGCTCGCTAACCCGCCCGGTATCTGAAGTGATTCTTGACAATAGCCAACCAGTAGCTGCCTTATCGTAGTAGGAAAAGGAAAGGCCTTGCAGCTTTGCAAACATCTCTTTCCGCAAGTCGAAGACGACATGCTCCTGCACATATCCGGCCATTTTGATAAAGCCGAATACACCAATCACCTGTACCAATCCGTTTAGCAAGTAAAACATGCCGTACTTCTTGGCTCCTGCCATCGAAGAGGCAGGAATCTCTGCTCCGGTCCCGAGCGCTTCGACATAAGGCACTACACCGTAATCAAGGAAATACAACCAGATAATGGGAAAGATGGCATCGGTGATCGCCACCAGAATGATGGAAGCAAGGAAAATCAGGGTGATTTTCTTACGACGAAAAGAGTACTCAAAGATCCGTTTCAGAAAGGGCCACAATGCCCCTTTGCCGGAAAATTCTTTTTCTTCTAACTGAGACATGGTTAAGGATTCTGAACTACTAAGTGCAATATAGCGGAGAAAGCCTTCAATTGAATTCTGCTTAGGCTCGCTTGTTAAGTTCTCAGAACACGACAAGCTCAAAGAAAGTTTCAATTCGATACAATAATTTCCTTTCCCACTTTATTCGTAAATTTGATAACCGCATCCCACAATAAATGACCTTGCTTATGCCTCAAATACTGCTAAGCGTTTTGCTAATCTTCATCATGTGCTCCAGTCAGGCACAGTCCCTAAATGATTTGGCCAAAGTGCGCTACAAAACTGTGCCGACCTACAATGAACAGAAGGAAAAAGTCTTTCAAGGCTTCCCACCTTACGAACATATCTCCCTGGTGATCAAAGAAGACCCTCAAACAGGGCAGCAACTGAGCATGGGCTACAAGATGAAGGATGCCTACATCGGGCCCTACAGCTGCTGGGATCGCGAAGGCAATCTACAATACAAAGGTCAGTATAAAACGGGCCAAAAGCATGGGACCTGGATGCACTACCACAGCAATGGAGAGCTGAGGAAAGAAGAGAATTATCGTCAGGGAGAAAGGAATGGACGCTGGTCCTTCTATTTCGAAAACGGGCAATTACGAGAAACCAGCCATTATAAGGCAGGCAAAAGAGAAGGCCGTTTCCAAATGTACAATGAAGCAGGAACGCTGCTAACGGAGGGCTTCTACAAAGACGGGCAGAAAGTGGGACTCTGGAAGGAGTTTCATGCCAATGGACAACTCGCCATCTCAGCCGCTTTTAATAATGGACTGGCCCATGGCAGGGTAATCAATTACGACAAAAATGGTTTCAAAACCAGAGAAGCCTTTTTTACTAATGGCGAATTAAGTGAAGGCTCACAGCAGATAAAATTGCTTCCAAACGAAACTGAAGATCAATAGAAATTGGGAAACTATACACTAGACACAAGGCCCAGCGACTGATGCCTGAAAATCATCACCATTGCCCAGAGGTTCGGCGACATATCAATGTCGCCTGCTACGTCCCAAGCACTCCCAACAACCCCAATCAGCTACCGCGCCAGAAGGCCTTTGCCATCAACAGCCATCGATTGTGTACCCTTCCCGGCATTGATAGCAACAGAATGAGCCGCATTGGCTGTGCAGAGGAATGTACGGTTGTCGCCGCGCGGCGACATTGATA
>JAHDDV010000161.1:9300-11806 GCA_020629205.1 Chitinophagales bacterium
ACTAGAAACTAGAAACTATAGATTAAGATTCACTTTTTCGACATGATTAACCGGTACAGGTACCGGAATACCCATAGCCTTGACAACTGCATTTCCCTTGATGTGTACTTCTAATTCCTGCTTCAGCAATGCCCCTAAGACGCCTCCAAGATTGCCCAGGATGTCTTTGGTCTCAATATCTGCTTCAAGCGGTAATCGAACTTCTGAATTGGCAGGCACCTCAACTTCCTGGCCCTGCTTAACCTTGCCTACCTCAATCTCCTTAATGAAAACACTCAGGTCAGTACTTTGTAAGGTCGCTCCAACTTTGTTGGGATTAAAGAATACTGCATCAGCAGTCAAATTGATTTTGCCCTGTTTGATGGATCCCAACTGTAGATTTTCGATCTTGCGAAACTCAGGATCTTTGATAGATTTACAGGAAAACACAAAGAGGAAGAGCAAACAAAAAAGTCCTGGGAATAGCTTATTCATGTCAAACTTATTGTACAATAGTAATGTAGTGTAGATGGAAAGATATCCTTGAGACGTAAAATCAATCGGAAGTCTTGATCCGCAATTTCCTCAATTTTAGCTAGACAACAAATGCCTATGAAAAAGATTGTCATTTTAACCGGTGCAGGAATCAGTGCCGAAAGTGGTATCCAAACCTTCCGCGACTCGGGTGGTCTCTGGGAAGGCCATGATGTAATGCAAGTCGCCAGCCCGGAAGGATGGCGAGCCGATCCCGAATTGGTGCTCAACTTCTACAATCTGCGTCGCAAAGACGCAGCAAAAGCTCAGCCAAATGCTGCACACCTGGCCCTGGTCGAATTGGAAGCACACTACGAAACACTGATCGTCACCCAAAATGTCGATGATCTGCATGAGCGAGCAGGATCGGCAAAGGTGCTTCATTTGCACGGCTTGCTTCGAAATGCCCGCAGCTCTGCTAATCCTCAGCTGATTTACGATATGGAAGACCGGGAGATTAATATTGGTGATACCTGTGATCTTGGCTCCCAACTCCGTCCGGATGTGGTCTGGTTTGGAGAACCCGTGCCTATGATCGAAGCAGCTGTAGCAGAGGCCGCAAAAGCAGATATCTTTGTGGTGATCGGTACTTCGCTCGTCGTGTATCCGGCAGCCTCCTTGATCCACTATGTCGCTCGCCATGCGCCAAAATTTGTCATCGATCCCAATCGCCCAGAGGTAGGTCCCATTCAGAATCTTGAGATCATCGAAGAGAAAGCGACCACTGGCGTACGCAAATTAGTTGACCAATTAATCGCTGAAGCTGATGCTTAGTTATTGGGAGAAAGATGTGCTTCAGGAGTATGATCACATTATTGTTGGTGCTGGAATTGTTGGCCTTTCTACTGCTATCTCGCTAAAAGAAGCCGAGCCCAAGGCCTCCGTGCTGGTGCTGGAGCGCGGACTATTGCCGACAGGCGCGAGTACAAAAAATGCCGGTTTTGCCTGCATTGGCAGCTTGACCGAATTGCTCGATGATCTGCAGAACCTCAGCGAGGCAGAAGTGATCGATCTCCTGATGCTGCGACGCCAAGGCCTGCAACTGCTCCGGGAGAGAATCGGTGATAAGCAGCTGCAATACCTGGAGCTAGGAAGCTATGAACTACTTAGCGACCAGGAGCTTCCGGCACTAGAGCGAATGCAGGAGATCAATGATCTGCTTGCTCCTCATTTCGATCAACCGGTCTTCTATCGCTGCGATGAGCGCATTGAGTCATTTGGATTCAATAAGAATAGGGTCAAAGCGCTGGTGGGCAATAACTACGAGGGACAGATCCACACGGGCATGATGATGAAGGGCCTGATGACTCAATGCAGGAAACTTGACATCCATGTGATTACCGGAGCAGAAGTGATTGGCTGGCAGGAATCTGCTACCATGATTCGCTGCTTTACAAAACATCCGCTCACCGGACAAAAGATGCATTTTGTTGCCGAACAATTGAGCATCTGCACCAATGCCTTCAGCAAATCTCTCTTGCCAGAGCTCGATTTACAGCCGGGCCGAGGTCAGGTCCTTGTAACAGAGCCTATTACCAATCTACCTTTTAAGGGTGTCTTTCATTTTGAGGAAGGCTACTATTACTTCCGAAACCATGGCCATCGAGTAATCTTTGGAGGCGGCAGAAATCTCGATTTTGAAGGCGAGGCCACCACTAGTTTCAATATTAATACCCAAATCATTTCTGCCCTGGAGCAAAAGCTCCGGCAGTTCATCCTCCCAAACACCCCATTCCAAATCGCCGATACCTGGACAGGCATCATGGCCTTCGGTAAGAATAAAGTGCCAGTGCTTGAGCGAAGAAGTCCTCGACTCTGCATCGGCTTGCGACTAGGCGGCATGGGCGTAGCCATAGGAAGCATCCTCGGCCAGCAATTGGCCAATCTAGTGCTATCGGGAAAGGAAAAATCTACCGCGCTCGACGAACTGTGATGCATAGCCCCGATCGCAGCGGTTATGAGTGCCGATGATGCCGTGGCGGAAGCTTAGCTG
>JAHDDV010000162.1 GCA_020629205.1 Chitinophagales bacterium
CGACATATCAATGTCGCAGCGCGGAGCTAGCAATTCAAATCTCATATACGGCCAGGCGGCCCGGTCTAGTCCTATCCACGGCTTGACAATTGATCGATCGATTGTGGGCGATGGGGAACACGTTCGAGCGCGGTAGCTGATTCCGGGTAGTGGAGCGGCTTGAGACGTTGCTGGCGACATTGATATGTCGCCGAACCTCAGAGCAATATAATACTTTTTCGCCATTTGTAACCAGTCACCAGTCACCAGTAAATAATGTTGCTTGACGCGTCACCAGTTAGGAGCGCTTGCAAATATCCGGACTTATAAAACGCGCGAGTGAATGCAGGTGAAAAATAGCCCCGGGTGAAGCGGAACGAAGTGCTCAGATAGCGTGGTGAATGCCGGAGCGAGGGTGGCTCGAAGCAAAGCGGAGAGACGCACTCGCCCGCGCATGAACAGCTAGCTGAGTGCTGAGTATTAGCGGAACACGGGTAATCCAGTGCCACGTCGCTTTTATGTTGCGCTCCAAAAAAAGAAATGTTTGAATTGACAAAGGCTCTTAGATGGAGCCGTTGTGTTTCTGAGCTCTTTTGAAGGTGAGTAGCACCTGAAAGATCGTGCCCTTGTCCATCTCACTTTCAACGGAAACAGATCCGCCTTGAAGCTCTGTTAGGTTCTTGACGATCGCGAGGCCAAGGCCATGTCCACGGCGAGCGGGCCCGCCATTTTGAACGCGCTCAAAATTGTTGAAGATATGTGGGAGCTTCTCTACCGGAATGCCGATACCGGTGTCCTGCACCGTAAATCGCAATGTTACGTGCGTATTGTTTAGCTCGGTCGGTTGTACTGAAACATCGATCTGTCCTTTGTCCGTAAACTTGATCGCGTTGGTCAACAGGTTTTTGAGTATTTGTTGAAGGCGCAGGGGATCGCCTTGAATCACGGGCGGAATGTTCTTGTCTACCGTCACGTGTACAGGCACTTGCTTTTCGAGGCTTTGAAACTCTACAGATTTAGCGACCCGCATCATCAGGTTGTGCAGGAAGAAATCAGTGTTTTGAAAAGTGATCTGATTGGATTGTGTCTTGGCGAAATCCAATAGATCGTTAAGCATTTTGTCTAGCGTCTGCGTGGAGCCTTCGAGGGCTTTTAGGTAGCCGTGGCCCTTCTCGCTGTTGACATAGTTTTTGAGCAGATAGGAAATGCCAATGATTTCAGTCAGGGGCATTTTGATATCATGCGTGATCCGGGAAAAGAACTCCATTTTCAGCTTTTGGGATTTCTTTAGCTGTTGGATTTCATCTTCCAGGAGTTCAATTTTCCTGTTCAAATTCTGGATTTCGGTATGAGCTCCTACACCGTTCTTTCCGACTGTAGGATAGATATGGCTTACATTTTGGAGCAGACCGATGACCGATGAGTGATCCACAGGATCTTTATAGAAGGAAACATTGAGCAAGTATTCCGCCTCGTGATTGGCATACTTCACGTTGGGGATACTGATCGACTGTCCAGTTTTTAACTCCTTTATCTGTCTCAGATTTCCGTTTAGAAAGCCGAATACTTCAGGAAGGAACTGGTTGCAGTGTGGCTTAAGTTCAAAAAGTGAGTTACATGATTCGAGGAGATAACCTTCCTTGTTGAAAATTATGAGCTGTATATGCGAATCCGCATACATTGCCTTATACTTCTTGGTAAGGGATGATTTTCTTTCTCTCGTATTCATTGAATCCACAAACTGATCGCCGAAGGGCTCCTTCACATGATTCTTTAGCATGGTAATCTTTTTCGGCCACTGACAATATGCATCTCAAAATAGCGAATCAATAAGTGATTCGCTTCCCTCACGGAGGCCAACTCTTAAGTAACAAAGGCCTTGCCAAGCAGCGGAAAAAAACAAAAAAGACCAGGTGAAAAACCCAAAATCAAAATTAGCCTAAGGCTGTGTTGCAAATATAACATAAATGCCTGTACCTTACGGTTCTGGCACAAAGTGCCAAAATCTAAATATGAACCAATGACTGAGAAGATAAACAAGCTCTCACAGCTTCGTCAAGACTATACGAAAGGCAGCTTAGGGATCAAATCTGTATTACCGGATCCTTTCGAGCAGTTTAGCAAGTGGTATGAGGAAGCGAGTGATTCGAGCATCAAAGAGCCTAATGCCGTCGTCTTAACGACCTGTACCACAGACGGAATTCCCAGTAGTCGCGTGATATTGATGAAGGACTTTGGTCCTGAAGGACTTACTTTCTACACTAACTATCTGAGTCGCAAGGGTCGGGAGATGGAGCAAAACCCTAATGTTTCTTTGCTCTTTTTCTGGGATGTACTCGAAAGGCAAGTGAGACTAGAAGGTAGAGCTGAGCGATTGACAAGCGAAGAGTCCGATAAATATTTTAAGATTCGGCCACGAAAAAGTAAGCTTGGTGCCCTGGCCTCGGAACAAAGCCAAACTTTATCGGGGCGAGAAAAGCTCGAGGAGCGTTTTGAAGCGCTTTCGGGACAATATCCTGAGGAAAATAGTGAGATACCACGACCTGAGTATTGGGGTGGGTATCGGGTGAAGCTTCACTACTTTGAGTTTTGGCAAGGCCGTGAATCGCGTTTGCATGATCGAATCTGCTTTAATCAGCGTCCGGATGGCATCTGGTCGATCAGCAGATTGAGTCCATGATTGGTTTACACAGCATGATACAATTGAAAAATGCCTCCGCACAAATGAATGTACGGAGGCATTTTGCATGTAGGGATCTGCAGCAAGCGTTTATGCCCCTTTGAGTGCATCTGCACCAGCTGCGATCTCTGTAATCTCAGTAGTAATGGCAGCTTGTCGCGCTTTGTTGTATTGTAGTTTTAGCGTACGTAGCATCTCTTCAGCGTTTTCCGTTGCGCTGTCCATTGCTGTCATCCTTGCACCGTGCTCTGAGGCATGGTTGTCGAGAATAAAGCTGTAGAGCTGCGTACGAATAATCTTCGGGATCAGCTGTTCGAGCAGGATCTGCTGGTCTGGCTCGAAGATGAATTCTACTTTTTTGTTTTCTGCTCCAGACTTCGGCTTTTTGATTGGCATTGTTTGTACGCACAGGAAGTTTTGCTGCACCGCGTTCTTGAACTGAGCGTAGCCGACTTCCACGACATCAAAATCGCCCAAAGCATATTGCTCCATTAGTGCGTTGGCTGCAGCAGCCGCATTTTCGAAGCTAAGGTCCCTGAAGATATCTTGATGATCAGTAATCACAGTGATACCTTCTTTTCTGGAGAAGAAGTCTGCCCCTTTCTTACCGATGCACATAACGCTGATATTGCCAGCGGCTAGTTGTGGCTGATAGCTTTCCTCAATTCTTCGAAGGATGGCTTTACAGATGTTGGCATTGAATGCCCCGCATAGTCCTCTGTCCGATGTAATGCATACAAACATTACCTTTTCGATCTCCCGCGATTCGGCCAGTGCGATCTTGACATCACCGTCAGAAGCTGCTACGATGTTGCTAAGCATCTCTGAGAGCTTTTGCGAGTAAGGTCTCATATCTGTGATGGCATTTTGTGCTCTTCTTAGCTTGGAGGCAGCGACCAACTTCATGGCTGAGGTAATCTGCTGGGTAGATTTTACCGAGCCGATTCTGGTTCTTACTTCTTTTAGTTTTCCACTCATGCTAAATCTGTTATGCTCGCACTACAATCAGGTGGATGTGGTGCTTAGGATTTTGCAAAACAAGCCTTCCAAAGTTTGTGGCTTTGAAAGGCTTGCTCATCGGTTTATTGTTTTCAAAAACCTTTAGATAGATTGTACTACCGGTTGTTATGCCTTGTAGCCTTGTACGACTTTCTTTGCAAGCGAAGCGAGTGCAGCCTTTAGATCGTCATTGATCTTACCGCTTGCCAGGGCATTTAATGTGCCTGCGTCCGTTCTTTCCAGCTCGCTAAGGAATTCTTCTTCAAATTCACGCACCTTATCAACCGGGACATCAGAGAGAAGGCCAGCTGTACCAAGGTGAATGATGGCTACCTGCTTTCCTACGGTTACAGGAGAGTATTGCGCTTGCTTCAAGATTTCTACGTTTCTTTCTCCTTTGTCCAGTACAGCTTTAGTTGCTGCGTCCAGATCGGAACCGAACTTTGAGAATGCTTCCAGCTCACGGAACTGTGCCTGATCAAGCTTCAAGGTACCTGATACCTTTTTCATCGACTTGATCTGAGCGCTCCCCCCTACTCTCGATACGGAGATACCCACATCGATGGCTGGTCGTACACCAGAGTTAAAGAGATCCGAATCCAGGAAGATCTGACCATCTGTAATAGAAATCACATTTGTTGGGATGTAGGCAGATACATCACCTGCTTGCGTCTCAATGATCGGCAAAGCGGTCAATGATCCTCCACCTTTTACCATCGGCTTTAGCGATTCCGGAAGATCGTTCATATCAGCAGCAATGCTATCATCGTTGATCACTTTTGCTGCTCTTTCCAGCAGTCTTGAGTGCAGGTAGAATACATCACCTGGGTAAGCCTCACGTCCTGGAGGTCTTCTTAGTAGAAGAGATACCTCACGATAGGCTACAGCCTGCTTTGACAAGTCATCGTAGATTACCAAGGCCGGACGTCCTGTATCTCTAAAGAACTCTCCGATCGCTGCTCCCGCATAGGGAGCGTAGAATTGCATCGGCGCTGGCTCAGAGGCAGAAGCGTTGACGATTGTTGTGTATTGTAGGGCACCATTTTCTTCGAGGACCTTTGCAACGTTTGCTACTGTAGAAGCCTTTTGTCCAACAGCTACGTAGATGCAATATACGGTTTCGTTCTTTTCGAAGAACTCCTTTTGATTTAGGATGGTATCGATTGCGACTGCAGTCTTACCAGTCTGACGGTCACCAATGATTAGCTCTCTCTGGCCACGACCAATTGGAATCATTGCATCAATGGCCTTGATTCCAGTCTGCAGTGGCTCGGAAACTGGCTCTCTGAAGATTACACCAGGAGCCTTACGCTCCAGAGGCATGTCATAGAGATCACCTGTAACAGCACCTTTGCCATCGATCGGCTCACCAAGTGCGTTGATGACACGTCCGATAAGACCTTCACCTACTTTAATCGAAGCGATCTTACCACTTCGCTTTACCTGATCGCCTTCCTTAATCCCTGCAGAAGAGCCCATCAATACCGCCCCGACATTATCCTCTTCAAGGTTAAGGGCTACTGCCTGCACGCCATTTTTGAATTCCAAAAGCTCCCCTGAGCGAGCCTTTCTCAATCCATAAATACGTGCAATACCATCCCCTACCTGAAGTACGGTTCCGGTTTCCTCCAATTCAGCTTCGGAGGAAGAATTAGCTAGTTGCTGTCTTAATATTGCCGATATTTCGTCCGGCTTCACTTCAACCATAATTACTAATTTTTGGTGTAGCTGTTGTCAATAAAGTTTTTGCGAAGATTTTCTAGCTTCGATGCTACGCTCGAATCGTAAACCTGCTGTTCAAACTCCAATACGAAACCTCCCATGATGGCAGGGTCTACCCTTTGCTCAATTTCAACGGCAGAGCAATCGGTTTTGGATTTCACAATAGATTTGAGCTGGTCTACCAAGGCTTGTTCCGAAATTGGCACTGCAGTGGTAACAACAGCTGAGATGATTCGCTTCTTCTTGCGATAGAGGTCGATAAAGGCAGTCGCTATTTCGGGCACCATAGCCTCTCTTTTCTTCTTCAGTACAAGTTCGAAGAAGTTGAGGCTTAATTGATTAAAATGCTTCCCGAAAATGCCGGATAAGATATTGCTTTTACGCTCCTGATTGATGATCGGGCTCTTAAGGGCCAACTGCAATTCACGATTTGAGGCTACTGTTGTATCCAGCAACTTCATATCCTTACACACGTCCTCCAGAATGGATTGCTCTTCAGCGAGATCCATTAGAGACTGAGCGTATCTTGTGGCTACTTTTTGAACTGACATGTCTTGATCAGGTTAGTTTCGCTTTCTCGATTTCCGACTTGATAAAGTCCTGGTGCTTCTTGTCTGTATCCAATTCTCTTGTTAGAACTTTTTCAGACATAGCCAGAGCAATTGCTCCCACCTCATTTTTCAACTGAGCCATTGCTGCCAGCTTCATGGTGTTCACTTCTGCACGACCTTTTTCGACTTCCCTATTGGCCTCTTCGCGAGCGGTGCTCTTGGCGGTTTCCACCATAGAGCTGGCCTGATCCTTAGCTTCCGCTATGATTCGGGCACGCTCTTCGCGTGCTTCGGTCAAAAGACGCTCATTCTCAGACTCCAGAGATGCCATCTCAGCTTTAGCCTGCTCGGCCTTTTTGAGTGCTTCTTCAATTGACTGATTACGGCTATCCAGAGCCTCTGAAATTGGTCCCCAGGCGAACTTTCTCAAGACAAAAAGTAGTATCAAGAAGGTGAGCAGGGTCCAGAAAAACAAGCCTAGTTCCGGCTTGATCAAATCCACAAGTAGTACCATCGACAGAAATTTTAGAAGATAATACGATACTGAATACGGTGTTCAGCCTTGCTGAATCCGTATAACTTACCGTTGATACTGCTTATACGAACAGTGTCAATAGACCCACTACTACACCGAAAAGGGCAACACCCTCGATCAATGCCGCAGCAAGAATCATGTTTGCACGAATGTCTGCAGAAGCTTCTGGTTGACGTGCAATTGCTTCAACAGCGCTACCGCCGATTCTACCGATACCTACACCGGCAGCCAAAGCAGCCAATCCAGCACCAATTGCGCCACCCATTGAGGCAACACTACCTGATATTTCCATCAAAATCGTCAACAATTCCATACTGATTGATTTAACGTTTATATTAATTACTTTACTAAATTTTATTTTTAATGTGCTTCGTGATGATCATGCTCTTCTACAGCCTGACCAATAAAGACCGCTGAAAGAATCGTGAACACGAAGGCTTGCAATGCCGCTACAAACAGCTCCAAAAGGTTCATAAATAGCATGAATGGCACGACAAGCAAAGATGATCCAAAGCCTGCGACATCCCCCGCCAGCTTGCCAGCAATAAAGATCAAGGATACCAAACTCAGGATGATAATGTGCCCAGCCGTAATGTTGGCAAAAAGACGTATCATCAAGGCGGCAGGCTTGATAAACAAAGACAAGAATTCAATTAGAATCAGGATTGGCTTAACCCCCAATGGAACTCCTGGCGGATTGAAGATGTGCATCCAGTAGTCTTTGTTTGCGCCAGTGACAATAAGGATAAAAGTGATCAAAGCCAAGGCAGCCGTTACTGCGATATTTCCAGTCAGGTTGGCTCCAAATGGCGGAATCGGAATAAGACCCAATAGATTGTTTATCCAAATGAAGAAGAACACTGTAAGCAGGAATGGCATGTACTTTTTGTACTTAGGACCAATACTCGGCTTAGCGATATCATCTCGAACGAATTCATACAAAGGCTCCACAATCGACTGTATGCCTTTAGGAGCACCCTTATTCTTTTTGTAGGCACGTGCAGCTGTGATGAAGATCAGGCACATTAGCAATGCACTAATCAACATAACCAACACATTACGCGTAATCGAAAAGTCGTAGAACTTGGCTCCGTCCTTTCTCACTACTTTACCGTGATCATAAGAAAAGCCTGCTACTTCCTTGTGTCCGTGATCGAATGCACTGGACATGAACATTTGCAAACCTGACTCCTTGGAGTATAGTATGCATGGAAGCGGAATAGAAGCTCCAAAAGGCAAATGAACATCATGTGAATCACCAATGTGGTGTAAAATGGTTCCCCCTACATCCATATCATCGCCATGTCCGTGATCATCGTGACCATGACTATCATGACCAGCATGTGATCCATGAGCGGCGTTATTACCACCCTTGTGGGCTTTTGTGGCTTTACCTGTCTGTGCGTGATTGTGCCCCTTATGCTGGTGACCGGCATGCTTGTGTCCGGAATGATCGTGACCAGCATGACTATGACCAGAGTGATCGTGGCCAGCGTGATTATGACCTGCGTGGCTATCAACTTTCTTAGCTTTTTGTGCTGACACCTGAGTAGGAGCCAGATACAAGAGGCAAAGAACCACGATAATAAGAAGGCTTTGTAGTTTTTTTAACTCCAATTTTACTTCCATTTTTGTCGGTTTCCGAACTAGGCCACAAAGGTAACTAAAACCTAGGCAATATGTATAAGGAATTGACTAAAAAAATGCTATTTAGAGGCCACAAAAAAACCCGCAAGCCAGAGGCTGCGGGTTTCTCATTTCAATTAAGCTTTCTTCAAGAGGCCAATTTCAATCAATCGCTCCTCCAGATAAGCACCTGCCGTGATTGGCTCATATGCCAATGGCCTGTCTTCTGTGATGCAAGATTCCAGACAATCCAAGTCCATCTCTGCTCTCGGGTGCAGGAAAAATGGAATAGAGTATCTATGTGTATGCCACTTTTCCTTCGGTGGATTGACTACTCGGTGCGTTGTAGACCGCAGTTTATTGTTTGTGAGTCTTTGAAGCATGTCGCCAACATTCACGACAATCTCGCCCGGTCCTGCATTTACAGGAACCCATTCATTCTGCTTGTTCAATAACTCCAATCCATCGGCTGAGGCTCCTACAAGCAAAGTGATCAGATTGATATCCTCATGTTGCTCAGCACGAATTGCTGATGAAGGGTCCGAAGTAATCGGCGGGTAGTGTATGCATCTTAGAATGCTATTGCCGTTTGTGATCTTTGGACTAAAGTACTCTTCATCCAGTCCAAGGTACAATGCAATTGCTCTAAGTAGGTGAGCACCAGACTCTTCAAACTTTCTGTAGGTCGATAGTAAGGTCTCATCAAATTCCGGTACTTCACTAACTGATACATTATCAGGATAACGAGACTTGATCGGATCATCATTTTCAACTGTTTGACCAAACTGAAGGAATTCCTTGAGGTCAGGTACATTTGATTGCTTAGCACTTTCTTTTCCAAAAGAAGTATAACCGCGCTGCCCTGCCAGACCATCAATTTCGTAAGATCTCTTGGTCTCAGAATCCAGGTTAAAGAAGTCAGTTACCTTTGTGTACAATCGGTCGATCTCTTCATCGCTAAGGCCGTGATTGATTACAGAGACAAAACCAACCTCTTCATAAGCTGCACCCAGTGTGGCAATGAAATTTGCTCGCTTCTCTGCATCCCCACTTATAAAATCTTGCAGATCTACGCAAGGCACTACCGTCTTTGACATAATTTTGTGATTTTAATTGAGAAATTTGTCCTCTTGCTTATGGGCCACAAAGATAGCGGTTTCGCCTAGTCCATTCAATATTTATGGGAGATTGCTACATTAAATCAACGCTAAGACTCTTACTTGACAATCGAGCGAGATGATCGATGTTAGCGCGGCCATAAATTTGTCCTCATCGTATGGAATGCAAAAGAACCGCTATGAAAAAGATCCAAGTATTTGCCCTGACATGGTTCCAGATTTCTGTTATGCTACTTTTATGTCAACACCTATCTGCTGGTGGCTGTGAACTTGGGATAAGCCCAAGTATTCTCGATCAACCTGCCCTAATTTGCGAAGGAGACAACTACCAGATCGCAGAGATAGATAGTCTTCCTGCGAGCCCATACGGATATGAATGGCTGATCAGCAATGAGGCTGGTAATATAGCAGGGTTCTCCTTTGGGCTTTTCCTCAATCTGGCCAACTATTCGTCAGGCAGCTACTGCCTTAGTCCAATTATCTATCAAGGAGATGAAAACCCCATAGACAAGAGCGAAGTGGTCTACGGGACTACATCAACAGACTACATACTAGAGCAGATAGATGCTGGTGCTTGTGCCGGCTTTGACCCTGAAGCCTGCTTCGCCATCACTATTAGTCCGGCTCTGATATTTGAGGAAGCGGCATTTCAATGTAATGACAGTCTGGGATGGTTTGGTTCCATCGCGATCAGTAATGGCTCAGGCAGCTACAGCTCCGACCTTGAAGTAACGCATCAATTCGATGAACAAAATCTAGTCTTCGGAGGCACTGCAGAAGAATGGCTTGACTTCACAATAACAGATCTAGAGACTGGCTGCAGCAGTGAATTGTCTTTGGCCAATCCCTGCCTCTGCTCCAGCGAAATGCAAGAACTTAGTATCCTACAATATGAACGCTGTGCCGGGGATCCCTTTCTAGCTGAGTGGATTCCCCATGACATTGACAGCACGGAGGTATTCTATTATCTGCTATTAAGTGATTCCATCCCCAGTCAAGAATCCGTACTCACCTTTAGCAGTACTGGTGCATTCAATTTGGATGTCATAAATCAAACACCCTTGTATCTCACCACAATTGCAGGCCCGCTTGAAACCTCTTCACTTCCCGACTTTGAAGATGATTGCACTTTGATCAATTCAGTGGCCACCATCAATACTTATGCTCCTATTGAAGTCAATTACAATGCTAGTTGTACCGGAATCGACTTTGGCCCAAATTGCGAAATCTGGCCCGGCTTTGATTTGACCATTTCTGCATTTAGTGAATACGCCGCTGCAAGTAACACGGGCATTGAGGTAAACTCCGATTTTGGCTTCACCGGCAGCATTGCCACTGGTCAAGTCATTGTAGTGAATGACTTGATTTACAGTGCTGGCAGCACCCTTCTTTTCACTGATGAACTCGGTTGTCAACTAGAGTTGGCCATTGCCGCTCCTTGTGCGCCCTCTACGCTTGAAGGCCTGGCTCATGCGGGAGACCTGCCAGCAGATAGTTTGTTCATTTGTAATGGTCTGCCGGTAGAGAGTGAAACGACCTGTTTCTTTAATAATGTAGCCGAAAGCATAAGCACCTATATATTGTATAGTGGTGAAATCGCTGATCCGGATGTCATTGCACATGAGCCTGAAGGCAACTTCTCCCCTTCCCTATTGGAATCTTACCTCGGAGAAACGCTTTGGCTTGCTGCAGCGGTTTATCCGCTCTCTTCCAGTGGAGAGATTGATCTAGAAGATACACCCTTGGCAGTGGGCAGTCCTGCTCCGGTGTTGCTGCTTAACCCCTTGGACCTGCAATTTGAGGCTTCGGATTGCGAAAACCAAATGGCGGAAGTCGAGATTTTCATTAACGGCGGTGCCCCTGAAGTTAGCAGCAATTTTATCTACAGTCTTAATGGGGACTTGCAAATGGGTGTTGAACCCGGAGAGGAGCTTAGCATTCAATTAGAAGAAGGACAAAGCATACAACTGTTCCTCAATGATGGTACAGGCTGTGTGCTGGAATATAATTTTGGTCCATTGGAATGTGCTACCAGCCTGGACGAAATTATGCAAGCACCTGTAGCGATCTTTCCTCAGCCTGCGGATCAATACCTTCATGTCTCGATTCCTGTGGGAAGCAGCCAAATAGCTATCCACAATATATCCGGGCAAATGCTCTGGCAGATAGATGAAAACATCATGAATCAGGGACTGCTTCGCTTGAACAGTCTCAATTGGACTCCCGGATTGTATTTATTGAGCTGGACACTAGACCAAAAAAAGTACAGTCAGCGCTTTGTGATTGAGTAGTAGAATTGCAGGGAGCCTCGCTATTCATTAGGTAGCGCGCTCGAAAGGCGGTGATCAATAGCCCTGATAGAAGCGGTATGCAGGTAGCAGGCAGGGGACTGAGTGTGCCTGTAATGAAGGCTCGGAGCGCAGGCGGAGAGACTTCATTACAGGATACACGAAGCCCCTGGATGCTGCCTGCATAATAGCGGATAGCAGGACGGTCGTGGCCGCGTGACCATACCGCTTTGCTCCAAAAAA
>JAHDDV010000566.1 GCA_020629205.1 Chitinophagales bacterium
TCCTACTGCTCAAAAGCAAACTGTACCACATTAGCCCCCATTTGCAGCGCCTGACGACGAACATTGGCCGGATCGTTGTGGACGGCAGCGTCTTCCCAGCCGTCGCCCAGATCGCATTCGTAGGTGTAGAAACAAACGACACGGCCCTGATGAATCAAAGCAAAACCCTGAGGAGGCTTGTTATCGTGCTCGTGGATTTTTGGGAGACCCTTTGGGAAATCGAAGGACTGATGAAAGATTTCATGACTGGCAGGCAATTCGACAAAGTCGATGGCGGGAAATACTTTTTTCATAGCGGTACGGACGAAAGGGTCCATACCGTAGTTATCGTCGATATGAAGGAATCCTCCGGCCAGTAGGTAGTTTCTAAGGTTCTCTGCTTCTTGTTCAGAAAAGACGACATTGCCGTGGCCGGTCATGTGGATGAAGGGAAGGTTGAAAATACCCGGACTGCCGACCTCCACCTCCACGGGCTTGGTGTCGATATTCATGTCCAGCTCCTGATTACAAAAGGCAGCCAAATTTGGTAAAGCAGTCGGATTGGCGTACCAATCACCGCCACCCTTGTACTTGAGCAGGCCAAACTTTAGGGAAGGCTCGGTGGGAGCGGCTGCCCCGATGAACAGCCCTGCAATCAAAAGTAGTCCAAATAACTTCTTCATAAACAGATATTTGCGCAAAGATACCGCAATTTAATGCAAGAATGCTGCCATTGTTTCTAGCAGATTATCTCTAAATTTATGGCCGCATGAGTAAAGTGAGAAAATTCTTCAAGGCACTAGGCATTTTGATCGTTCCTATACTGCTTTTGGCAGGAGCGGCCGCGTATTACCTGCATCAACAAATCAACGTTCCTAACGTTCGCAGTCTGGCGGAGGGAAAGGCACATACGGTTTATATAGCATCGAATTCGAGTCTGGACGATGTGGTGACTAGCTTCAAAGAAGCAAAGGTACTGGAAGATACAGAGTCCTTTCTATGGACGGCCGGCAAAATGAATCTGAAGAAGCACATACATCCGGGCAAGTACGAAATCAAACAGGGCCTAAACAACCGTCAGCTAGTGCGACAACTGCGTTCTGGTAAAAGCCAAGCTGTAGATGTAACTGTGATCAGTCAACGTACTTTGGAGCGAGTAGCAGGAGCAGTGGGAAAACAGCTGGAAGCAGACTCCACTGAGATCATCAATTTGCTAAGAGATCAGCAATACATCAAGGACCTTGGATTTGATTCGGTCTCTATCGCTAGCCTTATTGTGCCAGATACCTATCGCTTTGGATGGAGTACAGACGCCAAAGGATTCCTTAGTAGAATGAAGACCGAATACGATCGCTTCTGGAATGAGGAACGTACTGCCAAGGCTAAGAAACAGGGTGTCTCTCCTTATGAGGCGATGATTCTGGCTTCTATCGTGGAGTCGGAAACCAATAAGAAGGACGAGATGGCTCGTATCGCTGGCGTATATCTGAATCGCCATCGCAAGGGCTGGAAACTGGAAGCTGATCCTACGGTCAAGTTTGCGATGGGGAACTTTGCTTTAAGGCGAATTCTGCTGAAGCATCTGGAATACGATTCGCCCTACAATACCTATATGTATGAGGGCTTTCCGCCTGGGCCCATTTGCATTCCTTCTAAGAGCGCTATCAAGGGGGTCATCAATGCGGAGCAGCATAAATACATGTACTTTTGTGCCAGAGATGATTTCTCCGGCTACCACAATTTCGCTCGGACTTTAAGGGAACATAACGTCAATGCCAGGAATTATCACAAGGCGCTGAAGGCGAGGGGGATTCGGTAATAGGAGTATGGTGCATGGTTCTTGGTGCATGGTGTATTGTGTATTGTGTATTGTGTATTGTGT
>JAHDDV010000163.1 GCA_020629205.1 Chitinophagales bacterium
ATGACTGCCCACCATTTTTCTGGAAGATGTACATGTAAAGGTTTTACAATTTATAGGAGGACTATCCATGTGGCAGGGATCGACGCGGAACGAGCCGCCGGGCAGTACGACTGAGGCATGTGCTGTGGTGGCTCGACGATAGGAGAGACGCAACAGCGCATTAGCCGAAGCGGACTGCACAAGGTGAGTATTAGCAGAGAGCCCGGCGAACAGCTGCCGAGATATCCGGTTCCCAATTTTTTGGGAGGTGAATTGAGCATCTTCCTGGGTGCTTACAAACAGGTGCAGGCAGCTGGGCGGCCACCCAAAAACTGATAGATGGAAGCAATGATCAAGCGCTGTTTCAAAATTTTTGCTAAATTGCTTGACTAATCCAGAAAATCCATTTTAGCTTATGTCCATTCTTATAAAAGGCGGGCGGGTTGTAACCGCTGAGTCTGATTATGTGGCCGATGTGTATGTCGAGGGAGAGAAGATTGTCGCCATTGGTTCAAATTTACCTTATACAGCAGAACGCGTAATTGATGCCTCCGGAAAGTTGGTTTTTCCCGGTGGAATCGATCCGCATGTGCATTTGGATATGCCCTTTATGGGGACATTTTCCAGTGATGATTATGAAACCGGTACACGGGCAGCGATGCATGGCGGTACCACGATGGTCATCGACTTTATCCTACAAACACAGGGTGACACCTTGCGCAATGCTTTGACTACCTGGCAGGCCAAGTCTAGAGGTAAAGCTATTGGGGATTACTCTTACCACATGGCGGTAACAGACTTTAACGATGATGTTGCGAAGGAAGTCGTAGAAATGATCACTCAGGAAGGCATCACATCTTTCAAGACCTTTATGGCTTACAAAGGAGCCCTGATGATCGATGATGGTCAGATGGTACAGCTGATGAAGGTGGTAAAAGAGAACGGTGGTCTTGTAACTGTACACGCGACCAATGGGGATATGATTGACTCCTTGATCGCCAAAAATCAGGCACTGGGAAATCGAGCTCCGATCTATCATTATCTATCGCAGCCAGAAGTGACCGAGGCGGAAGCAAGTGGTAGATTTGCGGATATGCTGCATTATACGGGCTGTCCGGGCTATATCGTGCATATGACCTGCGAAGGAGCTTTGAATGCGGTGCGTAAAGCCACTTCAAGAAATCAAAAAGTGTTTGTCGAGACCTGCACGCAGTACCTTGTGCTCGATGCTTCCTTGTATGAGCAAGATTTTGATGGGGCTAAATGGGTGATGAGCCCTCCGCTACGAGAGAAGAAAGATCAAGCAGCCCTTTGGTCCGGAATAAATCAAGGCCTCGTACAGGTGGTTGGTACAGACCACTGTCCTTTTATGTGGGATCAGAAGAAGATGGGAATGGACGACTTTGCGAAGATTCCCAATGGGCATCCGGCGATCGAGCATCGTATGGAGTTGCTCTTTAGTGAGGGAGTCAACAAAGGCAGAATTACCCTGAACAAGTTTGTGGAGGTGAGTTCCACCAATGCCGCTAAAATCTTTGGGATGTATCCCAGGAAAGGGGTGATTGCCATTGGGGCTGATGCAGATCTGGTTGTATTTGATCCCGAGAAGGAGCATACGATTTCTGTGGATAGCCATCATATGAATGTCGATTATTCAGCTTATGAAGGCTGGAAGCTCAAGGGTAAGACAGAAACTGTATTACTTCGAGGACAGGTCGCTATCGAAAACGAGCAGTGCCATCTTAAAGCAGGATCGGGACAGTTTATTCCAAGAGGAAAGACCTCTTTGACGGTCTAATTCAATTAAGCAAAAAATTACATTTAGAATGCCTAGAATAGTAAAATCAGGACTGATACAATTGAGCCTTCCCATGACGGAAGGAGAAGGGACAATACCGGAGATCATGGATGCCATGGTAAAGAAGCATATTCCTTATATCGAGGAAGCTGGTAAGAAAGGCGTGCAGATTTTGTGTCTTCAAGAAATCTTTAACACCCCTTATTTCTGTCCAGGACAGGATAGAAAATGGTATGCCTCCGCTGAGACCGTACCGGGCCCTACCACTGAGCTGATGCAGGAGTACGCTAAGAAGTACCAGATGGTGATCATCGTTCCGATCTACGAGGAGGATCAGCCGGGAGTCTTGTACAATACCGCGGCGGTGATTGATGCTGATGGTACTTATTTGGGCAAGTATCGTAAGAACCATATCCCGCATACAACGGGTTTTTGGGAGAAGTTTTTCTTTAAGCCTGGCAACCTTGGATATCCGGTATTCGAAACCAAGTATGCCAAAGTTGGTGTATATATCTGCTATGATAGACACTTCCCTGATGGAGCCAGAATTCTGGGATTAAATGGTGCGGAAATCGTCTATAATCCATCGGCTACTGTGTCTGGATTGTCGCAGTATCTTTGGAAGCTCGAGCAACCGGCACATGCTGCTGCCAATGGTTACTTCATGGGCTGCATCAACCGCGTAGGAGAGGAGAAGCCCTGGAATCTTGGACGTTTCTATGGGACATCCTACTTTGTGGACCCACGTGGGCAGATCTTTGCCGAAGCCTCAGAGTATGATGATGAGTTGTTGATTGCAGATTTTGATTTGGACATGATTCGAGAGGTACGATCTACCTGGCAATTTTACCGCGATCGCCGTCCGGAGACTTACAGCAAGTTGACGGAACTTTAAATTGATGACTGATGACAGTTCAAGGATCAAAGATCAAGGAGCAAGGCGTTTTGTAGAGACACACTGGGTGTGTCTTATGCAATCGCTCAGGGAAGATGAAGCAAGCAAAATAACAAAAGTGAAAAATTAGATAAGGATGGCAGAATATAGGAGACCGAAAACGGCGGAAGAATTTGAGCAGAATTTTGCTCAGAAAAAGCCGCTGATGAATGATACTCAGGCGTATTATGAGAGTTCGCGCTGTTTGTTTTGCTACGACGCACCCTGTGTACAAGCTTGTCCCACAGGTATTGATATCCCATTGTTTATCAAGCAGATAAACACAGGCAATAAAACGGGGGCTGCCGCGACGATTTTTGATGCCAATTGGCTTGGCAATGCATGCGGTAAGATCTGCCCTACAGAGACACTATGTGAAGGTGCTTGTGTGTACAATCATCAGGAGGTGCCGCCGATTCAGATAGGACGATTGCAGAACTTTGCCACAGATTCGGTGATTAAGGAAGATAAAACATTGTTTAAGCCGGGCCCATCAAATGGCAAGAAAGTCGCCATGATTGGGGCTGGACCAGCAAGTCTGGCTTGTGCATGTGAGCTTCGTGTTCTGGGATATGAGGTGGATATCTTCGAGGCAAAGGACAAACCCTCTGGATTGACGGTGTATGGGATTGCCCCTTACAAGATTACCAATGAAGAAGTGCTGGATGAAGTAGCTTATTTGCAGAAGCAGTTGGGCTTCCAGGTTCATTACGGACAGTCTGTGACGAGTAGGGAGAAGATCAAGGAACTGGAGGATGAATATGATGCGCTTTTCATCGGAGTGGGTCTTGGCCCAACGCGAGCGCTTCGGTTACCGGGTGAGGAATTGCCTGGAGTAGTAGGTGCGGTTGAATTTATCGAGGAGCTTCGCATGAAGCATGAGGCAGTTACAGTCCCTAACATGGTCGTGGTGATTGGTGGTGGTAACACTGCTATGGATGCTGCTTCTGAGGCATCCAGAATGGGGGCGGAAGTTACTTTCCTTGCTTATCGACGCAGCAAGGAAGAGATGGGGGCCTATGGCTTTGAATACAAACTCGCTGTATCTTCTGGGGCCAAGGGGCTGTTTAATGTGAGTCCGGTAGAGATTGTAGGAGAAGAGCATGTGCGGGGCGTCAAATTTATATGCACCGAGTCGGTGGATGGAAAGTTGCAAAACAAAGAAGGCTCTGAATTTGTGGTCGACTGCGATATGGTCATCAAAGCAACAGGTCAGGCGAAGCAAGGCAGCTTCTTTGCTTTAATCGACGATTTGAAAATCAATGACTGGAACTGCATCGAAGTCAATCAGGAAACTTATCAAACAAGTAATCCTCGGTATTTTGCTGGGGGAGATGCTGTAAACGGCGGTGCCGAAGTGGTGAATGCCGCTTTTGAGGGCAAGCGAGCTGCACTAGGTATTCACGAATGGATTAATCAATAAGCATGGCAGATTTATCAATAGATTTTGCAGGAATAAAATCACCGAATCCCTTTTGGTTGGCTTCTGCTCCGCCAACAAATTCTGGTTACCAGATCATGAAAGCATTCGAGGCTGGTTGGGGAGGCGCAGTTTGGAAAACGCTGGGCGTACCTGTGATCAATGTGTCCAGCAGGTATGCATCGATTAACTATCGCGATACCCGAATGGCAGGTTTTACCAATATTGAGTTGATTACTGATAGACCCCTGGCTGATAATCTTCGGGAAATCTCGGAGGTTAAGAAGTATTTTCCAGATCATGCAGTGATCGCTTCGCTAATGGTAGAAACCAAAGAGCAATGGCACCAGATTATTAAGGATGTTGAGAACGCCGGCGCAGACGGAATAGAACTCAACTTCGGTTGCCCTCATGGCATGTGTGAGCGAGGGATGGGTTCAGCTGTAGGACAGGAGCCGGCTGTGCTCAAGACTATTGTCGAATGGGTCATGGAGGTTGCGCAGATCCCAGTTATCACTAAGCTGACACCAAACATATCTCATATCGTGGACCCCGGACTTGCAGCGGTGCAGGGTGGAACTGATGCATTGTCACTTGTCAACACCTTCAAGAGCATTGTGGGTCTTGATCTTGATGCTTATGCACCATATCCAGTAGTAGACGGAAAGGGAACCAATGGCGGCTACTGCGGTCCGGCCGTGAAGCCAATTGCCCTGGAGATGGTGAAGGAGTTGGCCAAGCATCCCGAAATCCAAAAGACACCGATCAGTGGCATCGGCGGAATTGAAAACTGGCGGGATGTAGTTGAGTTTATATTGCTGGGAGCCTCTTCGGTTCAGGTTTGTACAGCAGCTATGCACTACGGTTTTGGCATTGTGCGGGAGATGGAGGCTGGCCTGTTGCAATTCATGGATGAAAAGGGGTACAACACCATCTACGATTTTGTGGGAAAAGCCCTTCCAAATGTAACCGAGTGGAAGCATTTGAACATGAAGCACAAAGTAGTTGCTGAAATCAACAAAGATAAGTGCATCGGTTGTGATCTATGTTACATCGCTTGCGATGATGGAGCTCACCAGGCCATTCGCATCCCGGATGGGACTCGCATTCCGGAAGTCATTGATGAAAACTGTGTAGGTTGTAATCTGTGTTCTTTGGTTTGCCCTGTAGAAGAATGCATCACCATGGAAAAGCGAGATGATGGCAGCCAACATCTGACCTGGGACGAACGTACGGCAGCGGGCAATATTCCTACGACATTTAATGATGATTTGGCGGGAGGAAAGGGACATTATGTGCCAGACCCAGCAGATGCGCTAAAGCACAGAAGCTAATGGACAAGTTCATGAAAGAGGCCATAAATCAGGCCCGTAAGAGTCTCTCGGAAGGGGGAATTCCTATTGGTTCCGCATTGGTCAGGAAGGGAAAGCTCGTGGCCGCTGGACATAATAAACGGGTGCAGGAAAAGAACCCGATTTTGCACGGAGAGATGGATTGTCTTAATAATGCGGGCAGAATTGGAAGCTATCGAAACACGGTGATCTACTCTACTTTGATGCCCTGCTATATGTGTGCAGGAACAATCGTGCAATTCAAGATTCCAAAGGTGATCGTAGCGGAGAATAAGACCTTTGAAGGAGCCTGGCGATTTATGCAGGAGCACGGAGTGGAGGTGGTAAATCTGCAAGATGAAGGCTGCATTAAGATGATGGAGCAATTTATCGCGGAGCGTCCCGATCTCTGGTGGGAGGATATTGGTGAGCTAGAAAGCTAAACAAGAAAAAGCGCGAAAGGCCTGAGTCTTTCGCGCTTTTCTTGTTTTTGGGCTAGTGCTGCGTAAACAAAGTTCGTGACACCTTTGAGGAGCTTATCTTTCTGTCAGACAAGGCGCGAGGATGGAGCATAGCCTTAGCTACGCGACTGACGAGCAAGGAAGTATGACAGAAATAGAAGCCCTTAAAGGTGGTTCGAACTTAGTTTGCGGAGCACTAGTTTGCTGCCCCTTCCGGAATAGCTTCACGTGCCTGATTCGGTACACTCCGCTCCATCTTTTTACCAGTTTCTTCGACGTCATAGACAAAGTATCGAGTATCACCTAAGAACGAAAGTTTGTAGAATTTTTCGGTGTAGAAGAGCTTCACGTTTGAGCCCTTGTCCACCGCACGTTCTATTTTCTTTACAACCTCCTTGTCCCGAACAGAGAAATCCCAGACAGTGGTAGCCGCTCCTTCAGACTCGCCACCGCCGAGCAATCCACCTGTATCAAGCTGCCCTTCCCAGGTCTTGAACACAACGCCCTTCTTGGAAAACTTCATGATATGTCCAGCCCGATATCCTTCACTATAGTGTCCAAAGACAAAATACCCGAGTACAGCAAGTGTGATGAGCAGGACCACCGCTAAAAGTCCAAATAATTTTTTCTTCATGATCCAGTGTTTGGTTTACTAGGTGAGTATTCAAGTGCTAATTTATCGGAATTATTCGATCTTAACCCTATCAAGGGCGCTTTCTTTCTTTGTCCTTTAATTTCTAAGCTCCTGAGCTAATTGTAGACGGGCAGCCAGCGCTTTGTCATCGTTTTGAGCGCATTGAAATGCCTGCTTATTGACAAACAAGCAAGTTATTATATGGTGCGCTGGGCTCAATTGTTATAGGATGGTCTAACATTGATTGACAGAAAAATCATTTTGTTATCTTGCGAAGCCTAAAAAATCCAAGAACTCATAGCGCGATGAGGAAACCTCGAGAGGATGTATTTGAGCTTATATCTAACATGAGCCCTGCCGAAAAACGGTATTTCAAGGGGCATTATGGTACCAAAAAGAACCAACTTGTTGTGCTCTTCGATTTCCTGAACAAGATGTCGAACTATGATGAACAGATAATCAAGACGCATTTCAAGAATTCCAAGATTTCCAAGAATCTTAAAGTGTATAAGGTTCAATTACTGGATCTTATTCTCAAGAGTTTGGTTTCCTACAACAGTAAGCGGGATCCACGAAGTAAGGTTCGAATTGAATTGGAAGAAGTAGATATTCTACTCGGGAAGAAGATGCTTAAGTTGGCAGCCAGAAAGCTAGACCGTCTTCATCAGATTTGCGAGGATAATGAACTTACATTGGAGTCCATCTCTCTCCTGGCCAGGGAAATGAGGATCATGGTGCAGGAGCCACAACTTTATAACAATAGCACGCTCATCGACAGTCCCAAGATTGACCAAATCGTAGCCAAATTGGAGTCCTACCGACTAGCAATGCAGCTCAATCGTTTTTTGTACAAGGCACATCTGAGCGCCGGCAAGGACCTGGAGTCCGTATTTGAGGATCTTGAAATGTTTTTGAATGCCAATGAAGCTATTCTGGATAGCCTGCAGTCTCCACGCTTGCTGAGAGTCAAGAATGATATTCTTGCAAGATTACATCGCCGAATGGGACGTGAAGCAGAATCACTCAAGTACTACGAGACTAATTTCAAGGCCATGGAAAAACGCAGTCTCTCCGTCGAGCAGTCTGCATACAATTACATGGTGTATGGCAGCAATTATATTGGCAGCCTGATCAATTTACACCGGATGGAAGAGGCTCTGGTGCTTATCAGTGAGCTGAAATCCTATGCAGAGACGAAGAGTAATCTTGGCTGGACGGTACTGTACCCTTACTACTACAAAATGCAGCTGCACTACCGTCTGGAGCAACATGAGGAGCTTGATCAAGAATATGCCCTGACGGACAAGAAATTCGGAGACTTTCTTGCCAACAATGTGCCTGCGACCTATTGTACTCAGCTGCTTTTGTCAGCACATCGTTTCAGAACCGGCAGATTAGCTGAATCAGGACAACATTTGGAGATTGCTAAAGGACTGCTCCCAGCTTTGCCCTATGATTGGAAAGTTGCAGAATGCGGAATTCGGATGATTGTACTTTTCGAAAGCGAAGATTATGATAATCTCGATTTGGCACTTAAACAATCACTAAGCTTGTTTTCCAAACAGAATGTCCCTGAGGTCTTAACCGAATGGATCAAGGAGACCTTTCGTATCATGAATTTGCCTGTACAGGACAGAAAGCGAGCAGCGGCTCTGCTACCACTCCCGATCGCTCATCCTCTTCCCGGCCGCTTTTCCGACTACCTCTTTAATGATATTGCCGGCCGCTGGAGAGCAAGCATGGCTTTTGGCCAGTCGATGATCGCTTAAGCCTCCCAGCTATCACTGCTCCAAGATCTTCTTTACACCAATCGGGGAAGTCCCGTGAGCCACGATCACACCCTTGCGATCCGCAAGGATGTAGAATGGAAACTGATTCACATTTAGCTTTTCAATCAGTGTTTTGCTGGCCAGTCCCAAATCAAAATTGATTCGCTCTTCATCCCTGAATGCCACAGTGGTCTCGATCGGATCATTGTAGCTCAAGCCAAGTACATTCAGACGACCTTCGTACTTGAGATCCAGATACTTCAGCTCCGTTACATTTGCTTCACAATCTCTGCACCAACTGCCAAAAAAGTACAACAATGTATATTCGGATCGCAGGCATTGCTTCAATAGATAGTCCTCTTGATTATCCAGGTTTCTGTAAGGTGCTGCCGGCACAGGATTGCCCTCCCTTAACAAGGTACCTGCTTCCTTATGATCTACGGGACTCACCTTTATCTGATTGCCAACAGAGGAAATCTCTTTGACTTCAAATATCTGCGCCCCGAGTTGGATCATGGTACGATCTTTTATCAGCCAATATTCCTGATGTCTTTGCAATCGATCTTGAACGCCTAGCTTACTTGTCATGATAGTCTCAGCTATCTCGCCAAACACACCATTTTTATTGTCATCACTCAAAGCAATTCGAAAACGCTGACGTCCATCCTCCAGGATTCCCCATCGCTGGTGGGGCATTACAAAGGAAAGAGCATAGGCCTCATTTTTGCGGAGATTGGAAACCAGTTCTTGCTTTGAGTCATAGAAGCGCAGCAGGTGTGACAATCTTTCTTGTTCTGCTTGCTTTTCCACAATCCAAAGGATCGGATCTTCGGTAACTGCATCCGGACTCTCTACGGCAAAAGCCTTAAAGCGCTGCCCTTCTCCAAAATCCATAGACTCCAATGCTTGCCAACCACCATCGTCTCGAAAGTCCAGATTCCCATTTCGATCCAGGAAAATAGCAGGATTGACCGAGTCATAGTCATCAATCAACACTGGTAGATACCCTGGTATCTTGCTATCGGCTGTATGCCAACCTTGTAGAAATGCCAGATGCTTAAATGTCATGCCTTTTGGGACGCGTAGCTTTTGCGTCTTGCCTTGCAAAACAATCTTTGCCCCATCCAAATTGTAGATCGGCGTCAAGTCAAGTGATGATACTAATTGATCCGGCGTGATAAGCAGAGAGATCGACTGCTCTTGTGCCAATAGCCCAGCAGAGAGCAAGAACAGCAAAGTGTGTACGATAAATGCTTGGTGGAAAGGCATATATGTGGCTTAAATGCTTGGGGAAATGGTGCAGCATGAACTGCTGAATGCTCAATTCTAAAACCAAAATTAATGCCAAGTATTAGTCCTACGATGACACGAATCCTACTGATTCGTCGAAATTGCTCTTTCTTGAAAGCATGAGGTTTGTTATATTCGGCAGGAATCAATAATCAATGCGCTATGAAGTATCTTTTGATGACTTTGCTACTATCCGCTTTGCTGCTAACCAACAACAATCTCATGGCTCAAGAAGTGCCCAATATTAATGAAAACTATGATGAAGAGCTTGCCAAGAAGTATCAAGCCGATGATTATGGAATGGCCCAGTATGTCATGGCATTCCTGAAGCGTGGACCCAATCGCGATCGTAGTCCTGAAGAAGCGCAGGAACTTCAGGCGGCACATATGGCTAATATTGGTCGATTGGCTGAGGAAGGAAAACTACTACTTGCTGGTCCTTTCCTGGGAGACAGCGATTTGCGTGGGATCTATATTTTCGATGTAAAGACGATAGAAGAAGCGGAGGCCCTAACGGCCACCGACCCTGCGATCAAAGCGGGTAGTCTGGTCATGGAATTGCACCCTTGGTATGGCTCTGCTGCAGTGAGAAGCATAAGTGAACTACACGATCAGCTGCAGAAGATCAAGTTCTAAGATTTGTTTTTGGAGCCCAGCAAGGAAGCGCCGCGCACCGACCATCCCGCAGTTCGTTTCAATGAGGGTACCTCACGTTTTGACTCTCGCATCTTCCGTTACTGTCCCTAATTTGTCGCGGGCAGTCCCTCGCGGGTGGGCCCTCCCGGCCACCACCGCCGACCCGTCCGGACAGGTCGCGTTTGCTATACATGCGGATATACCGGTGGCTATCCGCTTTGCAGCGGGTGCGATGTATGGACAGTCCTTTACCGTCCTTTGAGCAGATGAAAAAATCCAGAGGGGTCTCCAGGCCCTCTGCTTAGCCTATCAATTGTCGACAACACCCTTAAGAGTATTGTCAAATCGAAATTCCACAAAATTTCGACATTTATTTCGCGAAAATTTCAAATAATCTAGGATTGGCTGTCTCCCCACGTGCCCGGGAGGCGCAAAATAGACTGGATAGAAATGGAAATGATGGCGCTATGCGGCAGCTGAATCGCTGTGCTGGGGCTGGCTCCAAAAAGAGACAGAGCCAGTGCAGCAGAGAAGCTGCCGCAGAGTGCCATCATTGTAATGGATAGCCAGCAGGAAATCACCGCGACCCAATCTGCTCGTCTCCAAAAAAAAGAAAAAACAAATTCAAGGGTAAACACTCAAACTCAAGCAAAAGACATTATTCCATAGCTCTTGCCTTTAATTCGGCTGCAAGCGATGGTCCGAGAAAGTGGAGGTCGATGAGATGATGAATGAGGTAAATCAAAGGAGTGAGCAGGATGGCAGCGACAAACTTGTAGATGTAATTGACGGTGCCGATGGCGAGGAAGAGCATAATTGGCCATTGTTGAGGGCCCAAAACAAAGGCAATATATAGTACCAGATAGCTGTCGAGAAATTGGGATACAGCTGTAGATCCATTGGCACGAAGCCAAACCTTTTTGTTACCCGTCCATTTTTTGATTCGGCGAAAGACCAATGCGTCGATGAGTTGTCCTATGAGGAAGGCGATGATCGATGCCACAATAATCCACATGCCCTGGCCAAAAATGCTGGCAAATGCAGCTTGCATATTATCTACTCCAAACTTGCTGCCTGTGCTAAGCCAGAATTCGGCAGGTGCAAGGGCAATGGCCGCAAAAACCATGACAAATGCATAGGAGATCATGCCAACTGCTAACAGACTCAGAAATCGGACTCCACGTTGTCCAAAGTACTCGTTGATGATATCGGTGAGTATGAAAACGAAGGGCCAAAGTAGTACGCCCGCAGTAAAATTCAAGCTGCCTTTTTGTCCAAACAGATTCCAGTTGAAGGGCTCCAGACCGAGGCTCTCTTCGAGGGCAAAAATCTTGACGCCTAATATTTCAGCCAGCAATGTATTGGTGATTAGAACGGCGGCAAGGAGGCAAAACAGAATGCTAACTTTGTCAATTAGGGGCTTTTGAGCCATCATAGGCAGAATGATTTCTGAGCCAAGATAGCCTTTCTTTCGTAGATA
>JAHDDV010000164.1:0-6551 GCA_020629205.1 Chitinophagales bacterium
CAAGTTGAATATTTCCTCTATGTTGTCCAATAGGCTGATTAGAGAGGCTGTTTGTGGTCGGAAGAATTCCAGCTCTGTTTTCTTCTTGCTGGCATGCTTGTGGCGTAAGTATCCCAATCGCTCCTCCTTCGGAAGATCATTGAAAGTGTTCACATCTAGCGGTCCAAGCAAATCGTCAGAGAAATTGCCTATAGCGGTGGCAGAGGTCAGGTGACTATAGCCGAGGCCTCTTGTTTCGAGTTCTACAGGAGTACTGCTGTTCACAACCTTGATTCCTGCTCTGAAGGGAAGTTTGATGTCCAGCGTGATTCCGGCGAAAAGTGGAATTTGGATACTTAGGTCAGCGCTCACATAGTTTGGATTCATTGGCTTGTAGTACGTGTGTAGGTTCATACCAATACCGCCTGCACTGAAATCCGTATCAGAAATGGTGATTTTACCAAGGGTCTCTGAAATCAAATTATCGATGCTGTCACCAAGGCCTCCGAGTGAAAGGGCATCATGTACTGGAGCTGGCAGTATATTGGCACATTGCCCAAAATTGAAGTCAACGTCTCCTAGCAGTACTTCCAGCAGTTTCTGTAGGATTTTGCACAATATTCTCTTGACAAAACCTGGACTGTTGGGACTATTTATGACTACACCAACTCCAGTCAATTCACCAACCACTGCAATACCTCTTTTGTAGCCAAAAGCGTGGCCATCGATTGTGCCATCAAATTCATCGGGAAGTCCGTTAACTACTCGGGAAATCTTCCCGCCTGCTGAGAGATTCATATTGCTCCCCAAGGAGCCGTCGAAGTCATCTACTTTCAATTGGCCGGGAGCTCCTGATACTGATATCGGAACTGAGATATCCTTGGTGGAAATGTCGTCCAGAGGCATGCTGAAGCTTGCAGCTCCATTGTACAAATCTACGCTGCCTGTCGCACCAGTTCCTGCTGAATTTGCATCGGCACTTGGGTTGGTGGCAAAGCCTTGCATACCCAATCCTTCGATTTCACCCAAGAACCAGTTTGGATCAGCGGTGCCATCTTGTCTTGCCTGAGAAATGGCATCTTTAACTTTGCCTTCCACAAATCTGGTGAGGGCGTCTCCGCTTTCTCCTTCTACCAGCTCAGGAAGGTCTTGAATTGTTTGTGGCCAAATGCTACCACTGCAGTCGGGGTTTTGGGTGTCTGTACCAAAGACTGCATCCATTATTTCTCCGAGGTTGATATCGCCAATGGCGTCTCCAAGTTGTTGCCCAAATGTTTCGACATTCTCCTCGCCGATATGTTCTACGAAGTCGTCATAATCATCGGGATCATCATAGTCAATAGTAGAGATGTCGATTTCAGTATCCAGCTGTGTCAGATAGCCCTGAAGCTTATCCATTTCGTTTTGTATTTCTGCAGTCATTGGAGCACATCCGATGTCAAAGCATTCAAATGCAGTTGTCAGATCCATGTTGCCGAAGGCACCAGCGAGTAGATCTTCCAGATGTTCGTAACCAGGTTGAGCTAGATTTGCCGTTGTAGGATCATACAGGGGGGCGCCCAAAATAGTGGTGACTCCGTTGGAAAGGTCACCAAAGGTCTCTGCATCATATATGATGGTTCCCGTTCCCCCGCAGTCATCTATTTCATACATTTCGTCGGTGATAGGGAAAGGCACCAGGCATTCTTCCTGGGCATGTAGGGCATAGTTTAGGCTTAGCAACAGGACAAAGAATGCCTGCCACTTAAAAAATAAGTGTCTCATTTTATTAGAAATTTAGGATTGAATCGCTACGGATTAGTGCTGCGAAATCGTTTGCGTAGCACTGGTGCGCCGGGCACAAAGTTCTGGATAGTTTGACTGTCTTCTATTTCTGCCATCCTTTGTTGCTCGTCGGTCATGTAGCTATGGCTATACTTCCTTCTCGCGCCTCGACTGGCACAAAGTTAAGCTCAGTCAAACATTACGTTGTTCCCTGGGCACTAGGGTGTAGCAAGGGTCAATTGGGTTAAAGGTCTAGTACTTCTGCACTTTGCTTACACTGGTCTGTTGACGAGTGCCGTCGGCATGAATGACTTGCACGAGGTAAATGCCTGTAGGGAGTTCTGTAGGTAGCAATAGCTGCTTCTGACATTGACCTCTGTCGGCATCCCAGCGATGTTGATAAAGCAATTCTCCGGTGCTGTTAAATACTTGTGCAGTCAGTCTGCCGGCTTGCTTAGTTTCCAGACTTAGATTCAAGCCAGAAACAAAGGGATTCGGATAGACCGAGAGTGGAGAAGGGAGCTGAGCTTCTAAGTCTTGATTCAGGCCATCGCTCTTGGCCCCTGAGGCTATCGACTGTTCCTCGCAGTCAATTTTACTTTCGATTTGAAAACAGCGCTGCAAAGGCTTGCATTGTTGGTCTGACATGGCGCCTTTGAATCCGATGCTTACACAGAATTCTCCACTGTCCGTCTTATCAAAAACTCGATTAAGACCTGCGTCCTGATTATCTTGCCAATCTACCAACAATGCTGATTCACGTAGAATTCTGCCATTGCTTAGAACCCCAAGTTCAAGAACAGACTGACATTTGCTATTGCGGCTTTGATGCACGGACAATTCTGCTTCCGAAGGAGATAGAATCTCCACCTCTTCAATTTCTACACAGCCGTAGCGATCACAAATCTCAAGTGTATATCGTCCGGGATTTAGCTTGTTCAGCTCCAGTGATTTTGGGCCGTGCTGCCAGGCGTATCTGTAAGGCCCATGCTTGCCTACTATCTCGAAGGCAACTGATCCGCCTTGTTCACCGCAAGCATGTGTTTGTCTCAGCAGTTTTACCGCCGATTTCGTTTGGAGTTTCTGCGGAATCGACTCTACTTCTTCTAGTTTGACTTCCTGAGCCAGGCTGAGAAGCGGTATCGCTAGCAGCAAGACCAGGATAGCGAATACTTGTTTGATGTCCCGGGGGACTTCCCATAAATTTTTCATGTTATATAAAGGTTAATAGGGTTAAGAAATGAATAGAAACAAGACGAGCCAATTCAGAAGAGCTATTTCAATTCTCATCCGAATTATGTGGCTCGTCTTTCCCTATTTCGAGAGCCAATCTAGGACAAATCGAATGCAGAGCTAAATACTGAAAATCGCAAAAATTTTGTGGCTCTAAGGGCTTTTGAGCGCATTGTATTATGTAATTAGCTGTTGGTCAAGGGGTTGCAAAACCTCAAAATAGGGCGTCAATTTTCTGAAATTTCTCAAATTGACCTTGATTTTTTTTAAGAAAGGTCACTTTGTGTTTTTGTTAGCGATGGTTCATAAATAGAGATTGATAAAAATTATTATGGGTATTGACTCTTTTTCGGCCGTATTTTTGCGCTGTATTTTCGAGAAAATATTGGTTTGGTGCATCGCCATTGCTTTGTCAGCTCAGGACGAAAGGCGGTGATCAATAGCCTCGATCGAAGCGGAAAAGAAAGTAGCAGGCAGGGGACTGAGTGTGCCTGTAATGAGGGCTCGCAGCTTTGCGGAGAGACCTCAGTACAGGATACACGAAGCCACTGGATGCTGCTTTCTTTATAGCGTAGAGCGAGCAGGTCGGTGCCACATCGAAAGAAGTTTTGCTCCTAATAATTAAACGTATTGCTTAAACCTGCCTGCAATTAGTAAATTTGCGAAAAAAGAAAACGATGGCAGCCTTAATAGAATGTGTACCAAATTTTAGTGAAGGTTGTGATATGGCTATCATAGACCAGATCACGGCGGAGATCCAAAGTGTGGATGGGGTGAAATTGCTGGATGTAGATCCGGGTAAATCGACCAATCGAACTGTGGTGACTTTTGCTGGAGAGCCAGAGCCTGTTATTGAAGCAGCTTTTTTGGCGATCAAGAAAGCGAGCGAGTTAATTGACATGAGTCAGCATAAAGGGGAACATCCTAGGTTTGGTGCCACGGATGTTTGTCCATTGGTGCCTATTGCTGGTATTAGTGTGGAGGAGTTGGTGCCTTATGCAGAGCGTCTTGGCAAGAGAGTAGGGGAGGACTTGGAGATTCCTGTGTATCTGTATGAAGCAGCATCCAAAGCCGATCATCGCCGAAATCTGGCAGATATTCGTGCCGGCGAGTACGAAGGCATTTCGGAGAAGATACAAAAGCCGGAGTGGAAGCCTGATTATGGTCCGGCAAAGATGAACGTTCGCACTGGAAATGTAGCGATCGGAGCCAGAGGATTTCTGGTAGCTTTTAATGTGAATCTCAATACTACTTCTGTACGTCGTGCAAATTCGGTGGCTTTTGATGTGCGGGAGAAAGGAAGGATTAAGCGGGATGGTGATCCGATCAATGGACCTATTGTGCGTGATGAAGCGGGCAATGCTATTCGTGTACCCGGTATATGTAAGTCTGTAAAGGGAATCGGTTGGTATATAGAAGAGTATGGATTGGCTCAAATCTCGATGAACTTAACAGATATTGATGTAACGCCTGTGCATCTTGCTTTCGACGAGTGTGTTAATAGTGCGGCTCGAAGAGGGATGCGGGTAACTGGTTCAGAATTGGTCGGGCTGATTCCGCTACGTTGTATGTTAGAGGCGGGCCGATACTTTCTGAAAAAGCAACAACGGTCTACGGGTGTTTCTAATGATGAGTTGATAAGAATTGCGATCAAATCGATGGGACTGGATGAGCTATCGCCATTTGATCCTGAGGAAAACATCATTGAGTATAAGCTGCGCGATGCGGGACTTGGTCTGGTAGATATGAAGTTGCGAGCCTTTGCTGAAGAGACGGCTTCAGAGTCACCTGCTCCAGGAGGAGGATCAATCTCTGCATATGTCGGGGCGCTAGGGGTTTCATTGGGTACCATGGTGGCCAATCTTTCGTCTCATAAGAGAGGCTGGGATGATCGCTGGGAAGAATTTTCTGATTGGGCGGAGAAAGGAGCAGCACTTTCGGAGCGTTTGGTACAACTTGTCGATGCAGATACGGCTGCTTTCAACAAGATAATGGCGGCGATGAAGTTGCCTAAGAAATCGGCTGAGGAAAAGAAAGCCAGGTCTGCCGCGATGCAAGCTGCAACTAAAGAAGCAATTGAAGTGCCCTTCAAGGTCATGCAAGTTTGTATGGATAGTCGTGACATGATTGCCTATATGGCTTCGTCGGGAAATCCCAATTCTGTTTCTGATGCAGGGGTAGGAGCCTTGTGTATTCGAGCTGCTGTTCATGGGGCTTACCTCAATGTACAGATAAATGCGGATGGCTTGAAAGATGCTGATTATGTGTCTCATGTTTTGGAATCTGGAAAGAAGATGGTAACAGAAGTGGATGTTTGGGAAAAGGAAGTACTTAACACGGTTGCCGGAAAAATTGGCGCCTAAAAATCTTTAAAGTGATTTACTATGACTCTTAGATCAATGTTCTTCAGCCTGTTTTTAAGTCTGGCAGGCATCAGCTTATCGGCACAATATGGAGATTGTCCAACTGAAGGCAGCAATACTGTTTATCTAAATCACTTCAGCGAAGCCGAAAATTGGTTTCTGGATGAATGGATCATCTACGAGCTGGATACCATGGTCTATAACGAGGCTCAATTGGTAGAAAGCCGTACGACTCGGCTCTGGGATAGTGACTTTGAACAGTTTGTTAACAGCAGCCGTAGTTTTAATGACTATGATGTCAATAATAAACGGGTCACTTGGAGATACCAGTTGTGGAATGGAGCGCTGTGGTACGATTTTCTTCATACTGTTTCGATATACAATGCTGAATCACAATTGATCTTAGAGCGTGACTCTGTGTATAATAATACATTGGGGGAATTGGTCAATACCAGACTGAAATCGGATTATGTTTATGATGAGGACGGCAACCTCTCTGGTTATATTTCTTCCGAGTTGAATGAGGAAGGTGAAATGGAGCCAGTGTACAAGTTTGAGTTTAGCAACTATACGGAGGCCGGCATTCATTCCAATAGCAGTACTTTTTTGTATGAAGATGGATCATGGACGGATTACCGTCGAACCGAACGTATTTTCAATAGTTTTGGTCAGCTCTCCAATGTACGTACTTATGCTTATGTGCTGGGGGAGGAGCAAATTTCACAAGACAACATTTACTTCTATCTCGATGACGGCAATCTGAATTACATCGTTTACCAATCATACGGGAATGGAGAAGTTACTCAGATAACAAGGGTAGAGTACTTACATGATACTTGCGATAATTTAGTTTATAAAACGGATAAGTATCTAGACTTTGCAACAGGGGAATATATCAATATTGCTCGTCGACACAACTTCTATGTTGGTCAGGATGCCTATGTTTCCAATGAAACCTTAGTAGGTCCCGAACTACAGTTCTTCCCTAATCCCGCCGCAGATCAGATGACGATTCAAGGACTGCAAGCCTACACGCCCATCGAATACCGGATTTACAGCATACAGGGACAATTGCTTGAGCGGGCTGAGTTGGCGACTGGCTCGGGAGCAGCAAAGATCAATACACAGCATTTGCCTTCAGGCAGTTATTTGATTCAATTGCAAGTGGAGCGTGAGCTATATTCGAGAGTGATCTCTGTAAGGTAGGTTTTT
>JAHDDV010000164.1:6651-11723 GCA_020629205.1 Chitinophagales bacterium
CCAATGATCGCACAATAGGCAGCGAAGTAGATGATTTTTCCTTGCTTTACGAGTCGGAGCATCAGATTACAGGCCAGCAAGCCGGATAGAAATGCGGCAAGAAATCCTGCCAGCATTACGCTCGGGCTGAGGGTGGAAGAAAAACCTTGCTCAGCCATGTCTTTCATTTCCAAAAGGTTGGCTCCCATGATTGGAGCAAGTACCATTAGAAAGGAAAATCTGGCAGCATTTTCTCTGGATACACCAAGGGCAAGCGCTGTACTGATGGTAGCTCCCGAACGACTGATGCCGGGTAATACTGCCACTGCCTGAGATAATCCAATGATAAACGCCTGACCAAAGCCTACTTTGCTACCGGGTACTTTCTCTAATCTGGTCAATAGAAGAAGACCTGCAGTTAACAATAAGCAGACACCTACCAACACAATGTTGCCGGCAAAAAAGCTCTCGAGTTGATCTTTCCAGAGGAACCCGACAAGACCGATGGGAATCATGGAGAGAACGAGCTTCAATATATAGGCCGTTTCTTCTGACCAGGAAAAGCTAAACAGTGCTTTGACTAAGGACAGAATGTCCTTGTAAAATATGATCAGGATACTAAGTACAGTGGCGCCATGGACCAGTAGGGAAAAGGTGAGATCCTCGGTTGTTTCAATTTGCAATAGGAATTTGCCTAACTCGATATGCCCACTACTGCTGACTGGCAAAAATTCGGTAAGCCCTTGTATGATGCCAAGGATTATGGCCTGTAAGATGGACATAGAGCGATGGGGCTATTTGAGCTGGCTTTCTTGATCAGAATGACTATAGAGGTCTTCCTCCTGGTGATCAATTTTGGCTTGTTTGTTACCCCAAAAGATGGCCACAACCTGCACCGCCAAACCAATTAATATTAGCATAGGCGCAATGATCGTATTGCGAACACCATATAGAGTATCTACAGGATACTCATTGGGATTTGTTGCCCCACCACCAATCATCAAGAAGTATCCCAGTACCATGATGGCCACCCCAAGCAGGATGATCATGTAGTTGGTTCTTCCCAATAGGAAGTGATGCCGATATTGATTCTTCATAAATTTCAATTTTTTGCTTTCTCTTAGTGCTGCGCAAACGAAATTCGCACCACCTTTAAGGGCTTCTATTTCTGTCATACTTCGTTGCTCGTCGGTCGCGTAGCTAAGGCTATGCTCCCTCCTCGCGCCTTGTCTGACAAAAAGATAAGCTCCTCAAAGGTGTTACGAACTTTGTTTACGCAGCACTAGTATAGATCGTCCAATTCGCTCTTCAGGTATTTTAGTACTGCCGATCGGGTACTCAAGAAAGATATTAAGACTCCTGTCAGCACAATACCCAAACAAACCATCACAAAGTTAGCCATTGTTTGCAGTCTCGCCAGCTCGGGCATGTTGTTTTGCAGGAAATACAACAATACGATCAAGCAAAAGACGGCTAATAGGCCACTAATCAATCCATTTATCAAACTACGATTCATGAAGGGCCGGGTTACTTTTCTACGAGTTGCGCCCACCATTTGCATGCTCTTGATTAAGAATCGATCAGAAAACATGGCTAATCGAATCGTATTGTCTATCAAAGTAAAAGCCATTAACAAAAACAAGGCACTGATGCCCAGAAGGATCAATCCCAACTTTCGCACATTTGCATTCACCAAATCAACAAGTCCTTCTTGATAAAACACCTCCTTTACCTCCGGCTTGGCCAATAGCTGCCTTTCAATCAAAACGATGCTGTCTTTATTAGCATAGGGTGCCTTCATAAAAATGCTCAAAGAGGCAAAAAGCGGATTCTCTCCAAGGATCTCCAGAAAGTCTTCATCAAAATCCTCCGAAAATCGCTTTGCCGCCTCTTCCTTGGAGGTAAAGGTAGTGGACTTCACATATTTCTGCGATTCCACCATTGAAACAAACTGCTCCAGCTTCTTATCTTTTACGCCTTCTTCCAAAATCAAAGTAAACTCCAGATTCTCTCGAAAATGAGTAGTAAGCGATTTCGCCTGAGTAATAATCAGTCCAATCAAGCCGAGGATAAACAGTACCAATGTGATACTGATAATGGAATAAATGTATGATGGTCTTGATTTCTTGGTAGTAGTCATTTCTGCACATTAGACATGTATGCCCTCATTGGACAGTCCAAACTTTGGAAACATTCCACAAAGTTAACAAGCTTGCTTATGATTGCAACTGAATTAGCGCTCAATTAGTAGGGCATTCCAACCACCCACATTCCTTGTACACGCAAGGAATCAAAAGGATCAACACACTTAATGGTCTGCAAATTTACAAAGGCCACTATACTGTCCGCAATTGCTCAATTGATTAATGCTATTGTCTTGTAGCTTCGCAGACCTTGAGCTAGATATTTTATTTTTGTCTGGCCTTATTAATGCAAATCTTTGCAAACTCATTCTATTCAGATTTTAGAAATCGTATGAAGTACTTTTTCACCTTTTTTACTGCCTGCTGTTTTTTTATTATCCCAAATTACTGCAATGCCCAATTGGGCATGGAACTCATGGGCTCGGTAGACTTCGCCAACAACCAGGAGGTGAGCGATATCTGGGCTTATGCCGACCCATTCGGCAATGAATATGCCATTGTTGGAGCGGAAGCAGGTACCTATATTATCGAAGTGACTGACCCAACTGATCCCGAAGTGCTGCACTTCGTGCCCGGTACCAGTACCATTTGGAGAGACGTCAAGGTTTGGGGCTCTTATGCCTACATTATCAATGAAAACGAAAACAATCAAAACAGCGTAGGCCTCACCATTATTGACATGAGTGAACTCCCAGTAGACATCGAAACGCACACCTATAATGGAGGCAATGGCGTCATCTGGACCAATGCCCACAATATATGGATCGATGAATCCGGCTTTGCCTATATCTTCGGTGCCAATTACGGCGAAGGAGGAGCCATTATTTTAGACCTCAAAGAAGACTTCATCGAACCTCCTGTCGTAGGCGTTTACGATGAGTACTACATTCATGATGGCTATGTTAGAGGAGATACCCTTTGGGCGGCCGAGATTTATGAAGGCACGCTTACAGTGATCGATGTTGAGATTAAAGAGGAGCCTACCGTGCTCAGTTCTGTCGAGACGCCGGGCAACTTTGCCCACAACTGTTGGTTGGACGATGCAGGAGAGTACATTTATACAACTGATGAAATCTCCAACGGCTTTGTTGGTGCCTTTGATGTGCGCGATATTTATGATATGAAGCTGGTTGATAGAATTCAATCCGAACCCAACCAAGGTTCTGTCCCACATAATGTCTTTGTACTGGACAATTGGCTGATTACTGCCTGGTACCGGGATGGAGTGGTCGTGCACGATTGTACCGATCCCAGCAATCTCGTGGAGGTAGGATATTTCGATACCTTTCCCGGTGCAGGAGATGGTTTTCAGGGGGCTTGGGGAGCTTATCCATACCTTCCCTCTGGCAACATTCTAATTTCTGATATCCAGTCAGGTCTCAACGTGTTTTCTCCTACATACCAAAGAGCCTGCTATCTGCATGGCACTGTTACAAGCCAACAAGATGGCCTGCCAATTGCCGCCGTCTCTGTTCAGATTGTGGATCATGACCAGGTAGAGACAACAGATCTCTTTGGAGACTTCAAAACCGGAATTGCACTCGCTGGAGAATATGCTGTCGAGGTTTCTAAGCCCGGTTATTATCCGAAGACAGTGGAAGGACTGGTCCTCGAACACGGAGAAGTACTCGACATAGATGTGGAATTGGAACCTCAACCCAATTTTGAATTGGTCGCTAAAGTGAAAGATCAGGTTTACGGAAATAATATCGACGAAGCGATAGTTCAGCTGGTCAATGGAGATATTATAAGAGATGCCGAAACCAATGCGCTGGGCAATTTTGAACTAGGCACCTTTGTGATTGGCACCTACGATGTGCTCGTCGCCAAGTGGGGCTACCGAACTCAGCTCTTTGAAGATGTGCTCTTGTCTCCCGAAGAAGGACCATTCATCTTCGAACTCGAACCCGGCTACTATGATGACTTTGCTCTGGATTTTGGTTGGCAAATCGGAGGGGAAGCTACGGCAGGGATATGGGAGCGCGGTATTCCCAACGGAACGACTTTCCAAGGGATAAATTCCAACGCCAATGCCGATGTGTCAGGGGATATTGGAGACTATGCCATGGTCACAGGTAATGCTCCCGGAAACAATGCAGGAGCCGATGATGTCGATGATGGCTATACCGTAATGAATTCGCCCACAATGGATCTCAGCAATTACAACAAGCCACAATTGAGTTTCCACCGCTATTTCTTCAACGGAGGAGGAAACGGTGGTCCGCCAAATGACGACCTAACTGTCCGACTATACAACGGCCAGGAACTGATCGTTCTCGACATCGCTGGCCCCAATGATCCTGATCTGGGCCTTTGGACTGAAAAGACCTTTATCATAGATGATGACATTCCACTTACAAGTTCGATGGTTCTGATGGTCGCTGTCGGTGATCAGCCGGAAGGCCATTTGGTTGAAGGAGGTTTTGATCTCTTTCAAGTCATCGATTTAGAGCCTTCCATTCCTGGTGTAGGCGTTGAAGAAGAACTGCTGGATCAGGATATTTGTGTTTTCCCCAATCCGGCCAATGACTTCTTTACCGTGAGCTTCACAGACTTACCTCGCTCTACTTCTACTTTGACGCTATTTGATCAGCTGGGGACTGCAGTTCTTGTAAAGACCCTGAATGCAGCTTCTACCACAATTGACATATCCAAATTGCCGAGAGGAATCTATCACTACACAATTTCTAATGCCGAAGGAAAATTGACCTCTGGCAAGCTTGTACTAATATAAAGGCATAATATAAGCTTCTTTTTTGGAGCGCAGCAGAATCACACGTGGCCATACCCGTCCTGCTGTCCGTTCCAATGCAGGTACTGCTCAGGGGCTTCGTTGCACCACCAGCTCTGTCTCTTCTTGGAGCCAGAGCTGGCGGGCACTCAGTCCCCTGTTCAGCACCTGCATTTCCTCTTCCATCAGGGCTATTTTTCACCGTCTGTAGCTCGCTC
>JAHDDV010000165.1:0-1884 GCA_020629205.1 Chitinophagales bacterium
CCAATTTGAACCTTTTCCCACAAAGATTGATTATACATCTAGATCAAATTTAATCCCATCGAAAGCAAAGAGAAACCTAAACCCAAAAAGAAAATTGGGCAGCGCCTTAAACTGCTAAAGCTACTGCCACCATTCTTTAAGCTAGTCTGGCAGGCGAGTCCCAAACTGACGCTTTTGAGTAGCTTCACGGTCCTCATCAGGTCGATCTTTCCATTAATCGTACTCTACACCGGAAAGCTCTTGGTGGATGAGGTGGTCTTGCAAGTGGGCATGGACAAACCGGAGCTGAGCTACTTCTATAGCCTTTTGGTGGTGCTTGCCTTCGTGAGCATCATCCAGTTTCTGATTGGCCGGCTCAACTACATCTCTCGTGAGCTACTTGGAGATCTCTTCGAATACAAGACCTCGGCCAATTTGATCGAGCATGCCGCTCTGCTTGATCTGGAGATGTTTGAAGACAATGAGTTTTACGACAAACTCGAAAGAGCGAAAAAGCAAAGCTATGGAAGGGTCTTGCTACTCTACACCATTCTCGATCTGATTACTTCTCTCATTACCATGGCTGTGCTGGCCGTAGCCTTGTTATTCTTCAATCCATTTTTCTTCCTTGCCATCATTGTGGCAGCTATTCCTGCTGTGCTGAGCGAAAGCTACTTCAGCCGCTTGCAATATCAATTTCACAAGAAATGGATTCCCGTTCGTCGAAAGATGTGGTATAACTACTACCTTGGCACAGATGTAGAAAAAGCTAAAGAGATCAAGATTTTCGGATTATCCGAATTCTTAAGAGATGATTATCTTGATAAGACGGGCAGTTATTACAAGGCATGGAAAAAGCTCATCATTAAAAGAGCATCATGGAATGTGGTTTTGAATACTTTCATTACGATCTGTTTGTACGGTGGCTATGTCATCCTTGCAGTGCAAGCCATCAAGGGGATCATCTCGGTAGGTACGCTGACTTTCTGGATTGGAGCATTAATGAAAGTTGGAATGGACATATCCGGATTGATGTACGGACTAGTGCAAACAGAGGAACGACTTACTTACCTTCAGGATTTCTTCGACTTCTTCGAAATACAGCCAAAAATCAAGGAAGAAGAAGGCTCATTAGCCTGGCCATCTGAAATCACACAAGGCATTGAATTTGAAAATGTTGGCTACCAGTACCTAAAGTCTGAGCACTGGGCCCTACGCAATGTGTCCATGAAGATTTTCCCTGGCGAAAAGGTCGCATTGGTTGGAGAAAACGGTGCTGGAAAGACAACCTTGATCCGCCTGCTCTGCCGTCTTTACGATCCCACTGAAGGTCGAATACTACTGGAAGGCATCGACCTCAAAGAATATCGGCTCTCAGAAGTTCGCAAGAATATGGGCGTGATCTTTCAGGATTTTGTTCGCTTCCATATGACGGCCTCCATCAACATTGCCATCGGTGATATAGATGCCAAAGAGGATCAGGAACGCATTACGGTAGCAGCCGAAAAGAGTTTGGCTGCATATGTAATCGAAGATCTCCCAAAAGGCTATGAGCAGATGCTCGGAAAAAGATTTGATGATGGGGTAGATCTTTCGGGAGGACAATGGCAAAAGATTGCTATTGCTCGAGCCTTTATGAATGATGCAGATGTCCTGATCCTGGATGAACCTACCTCTGCGCTGGACGCAAGGGCGGAACAAGAAGTCTTCGAGCGCTTCACTACACTCACCAATGACAAGATGGCCGTTGTCATCTCGCACCGCTTCTCCACCGTTAGGATGGCAGATCGAATCGTTGTATTGGAGAAGGGGCAGGTGATTGAGTCCGGCTCACACTACCAACTGATGGAGCGGGACGGACAATATGCAGAGCTGTTTAGCCTACAGGCCGCAGGATATCAATAG
>JAHDDV010000165.1:1984-4204 GCA_020629205.1 Chitinophagales bacterium
CTTGAGATGTTAATAAAAAGCGCTTTTTCCTAGCTGTTTATTACCTTACATCATCTTTCACCAAAATACGGACTATGCCAAGGCTAAGTTTTAGTAAAACAATACCTGCACTACTGTTGCTCGTAATGCTTATGGGGATCACCCGCGACACAGCTGCGCAGACAGACAATGGAGTAAAGCTGGGCTTAGGAGCCTTTGCCTTCAGCAATTTGCACCTCGCCTATGAACGTACACTTTCAGAGGACTTTTCTCTCGAAGCCGACTTCGGACTCTATTTCCCAATAAAGGCTACAAACAGATTCGCAGATGTAGAAATAGAAGACAATGATGGTGTCAAGCACTCGCTAACCGGTATCACTTTTGACGATCGTGTTGTGACGGTTGACCAAATGAATCTAGGTGGCTATTACATCGGTTTAACCGCCCGCTACTATCCAGGCGAAAAATATGCTGGCAGCGGCTTTTATCTTGGACCCTATATCGTTCATCATTCTCTCGGAAGCACAAAGCTGGAAGCGCATGACGAAAAAGACTTCGAGTACGACGGCAACTTCAAGTTTAAAAATACCAATGTTGGTCTTGAGCTTGGTGTGCAATGGAGAGTAGGAGAAAAGGAAAATTTCATCATCGACTGGACCATCGCTGGTGCCGGAGTTGGGTTTGCCAAATTTACAGGCGACTATAGCTCCACTGATACAAGCATCGACTTTGAAGAACAGGCCGCGGATGCCCAGGAGTGGTTTAGTGATCTGGGTGATTACTTCGATGACAGAGTAGAAGCCACCGCAAGAGACAATGGATTGGATGCAGAGCTCAAAGGCTTCATCTTGCCTTCTTTCCGTTTTGGACTATCTCTTGGCTATGCCTTCTAGAAAGCGCTAAATATCAAATGCTAAACCGCCTTCAGGCTCATTGCTTGAAGGCGGTTTTTCTTTTTACCAACCATGATTCTCCGATAGCACAGCATGGATGCGGCACAAGGGCCCTAGAAGAATAAAGGCAAATCCGGGAACACCGTATTTCACTCCCACTTCGAAGGTTGCCAATATCGCAGAAAGCATCGCCACGAACACAAACAGAGCAAAATGGCGCTTGTCTAATGTCTTCTTCCATCGAGTACTGGGTATTCCTCAATATATAGAAATTGTTCGAAATACTAAACCTCCCCTGAAGCCAACAGAGCCAGCAATTCCGCTTCCCGTTCCACAGAAATAGCCCCAGCCCGCCGCTCCACAGTCGGCTCCTTCCATTGCAAAGCTTCCGCATAGTAAGGAATCAAACGAGCCGTGGTTTCCTCCGGCGTACTCAATTGCAAACCATAATCTTCCACAATTCGATCATTGCTCATCACCAATACATCACCCTCTAACCATAGCGGTAAACTAGACCATTGATTCAGACTATTCGCCTCATAAAAGGCCGAATCAATTTCCAGCAATTCTGGCTCCCGACCCGTCTGGTCCATAATCGCATCCACAAATCTGCCTAGTCCTACCGAATAACTATGTCCATTGTAAACCTCATATGTATTCTCCTGATCGATCGACTGAATCAGCATTCGAGCAAAATCATCTACATCTGAATAAGATAGTAGATCCCGTCCCATATTCGGCAACAACATCCGGTCCTGAGTCATCACTCGATGAAACCAATAATACAAACGATTTGTGTGATCATAAGGCCCCACAATCAATCCCGGTCGGAGGATAATCTTATCAAGGGAATCCTGTTCCAACAGGATACGATCACACTCCGCCTTCTTCTCATTATAGGTTGCCATGCTCTTCTCCGCAGCTTGCTCTGCGGTGCAGGCCACCGTAGTAGCCTCCTCTGTCATAGGCACTACATTCCCTCCCTCCATATCATAAGAACTTCCGGTAGATACCAATACATAACGGCCCACTTTTCCCTTCATCATCTGCAACTGCTCCCGAAATGGAACCGGATAATAGCAACAGATATCCAAGACACAATCCCAATCCTCAGCACACATCTTCTTCATGTCCTCTGTCAAACGGTCACCTTGTATTCGCTTAATTTCTGGAAACAAATCTGGATTCGTTTTCCCGCGATTGAACATTGTCACATCGTACTTAGCCGACTTCACCAACTGTTCCATTAGGGTTCTTCCTACGAACTGGGAACCACCAATGACTAATACCTTTTTCATATACCTAAATTTTGGGTTAATATATATATACTGGGTTTTTGATTTTTTCT
>JAHDDV010000165.1:4304-11709 GCA_020629205.1 Chitinophagales bacterium
AGGGCTAGATGGCCACAACATCACACGTGGCAGCCTTTTTTCTTCTTACATAGCGACAAAACTACCCCGATAGCTATTTTTTCCATCGCTCAGCCTGAAGTAATACAGTCCTTCAAATAGTTCAGGAAAGCGCAAATCATAGCTCCTGCCAATTATTCCCTCCCGCTCTAAAACAATCTGTCCTTCGCTGCTCCAAACTGTCAGTTTGCCTGATTGCAGAGACTCCTTCCAATTCAACTGCCAATGTCCCTTACCGGGATTTGGAGCCACAGTAGCGGAGGAGAATTCCAGTTCCTGCACCCCCACAGCTGGAACCTCCAATTCGATAGGATTTCCCATTACGAGTTCTTCGTCTCCTTGTTGGTATTCAGAATAGATTAAAAAACACAGAAACATTTCATCGGTTGTATTGGCTCCTGCTCCCACATCGATCGGCGGTATGTTTGGATTGTCATGATTATAAGAAGTATTATCATAAACACCTTCACTATATAGTCGAGTGCCGGCAGGTAAATGTTGTGGGTTTGGGTAAACATAATACCGCTGCCAATGAAAATCCCAATGTGGGATATCGATCATCGGTATAGAATCATTCTCAGGCGTGATCGCCCAAACCTTGTAGGACTTGCCCAGAAAGTGCATATGCGGGCAAATCGAAATCACAGACATGTCGTAGGGCAATGGAGGTCCGATTTGATGAAAAGTGACAATTTCATTAGCGGGAATGAATAAGGGGCCATCGATTAGATTACCCGGATTTTGATTAAGATGCCAAGACACCTCCACTTGTCTTGGCTGTTCCACATTTCTCAATATCTGTATGTTCATCTTGGTGCTATCTGTACGACCGATCCCACCGGGCCCATAATGAATTTCAAAACCAAAGTCGGCATGTGGCGGCACCACGATTCCCCAGCCCTCAGGATATTCAACAATATTGGCTCCCGGCTGCCAGGCATTCATGTAATAGCTAGAAGTCGGATAGGCAGAAAAACCGGGCTCAGGTGTGGCCAAATCTAGTTCCATATTGGTTCCTGTGACATCAAAAAACAAGTCGGCATGGTGTACAATATCCGGCAAGCCCGGAATGACCTCAATCCTGTGTACATAGATCGTATCCTCAGATGGGTTTTCGATGGCAAAATATCGATATTCATCTACATCAGTAGGCAAGGTATAGGGGTCTATCTGCAATACATAGTCGATCGTGTCCAATAAGGTACCACCCTCCGGAAAGGTCGGCGGAAAGGGGGCCAAACTCATATCCCCCGGAGGGTGTTCAGCATCTATCCAGTCATACACCATTTGCTTTTCCTGCTCCGTCAAATAGAACTCATCAGCAAAGTGACGATAATTCGGATCTGCCGGCCAGGGCGGCATCTTGTTTTCTTCAAAAGAATGTTTGATGGCATGACTTACAGATACCACTTCCTCATAGCTCATCAAAGTAAAGGGTGCGATGGCCCCTTCGTGATGACAATGGGAGCAACGAGTATAAATCAGTGGAGCAATGTCTTCTGCCCATGTATATTCCTGCGCGTGAGACAAACCCGAAAGCAGCAGAAGTAAAGATAGTAGCAAGAGTCGATTCATAGCCGTTCAATTTGACCTTAAAATCTCACTTCTGAGTCAATATATTTCGTAGTTGTGGTTAAATCTGGTAAATCGTCTTTCGTTTGCCCTGTTTCTGAGGCTTTATTGCCTTCCCGGAGCCGCAAGCATGGTCTCGATGGCATAGCGCCATCGCTCAGGTGCCTCAAGCATAGGATAATGTCCCACCCCATCCAGGACAGACAAGCGACTGTTTGAGATTTGCTTCTGCAGCTCATATGCCATATCTACCACAGCAATCGGGTCTTTGTCACCCCAATATATGTTGACAGGCAAGCCAGTCTCGTATAGGCCATTGCTCAGCCATCGATCCCAATGTTCGTACCGCTGCTGGATGTACTGAGTAATCTTGGGAAGGACACGTCGAGCCTCTTTTCCAAATCCAATATCGTATAAGACATCTACCTCCCTCCTGTCATATCTGGACTTATCCCCCCAAAGCTTCTTGAAGTTATGGTGTACATAAGGGCGATTACCCAAGGCACTCAAGACCCTGCCTGCTATTGGGTGCATCAGAAGCTTTTGAGATAAGAGAAGATTGGCCATTTGAATCAACATCGAACCATTTCCTACGGTGACCGAATCGAATTCAATCGGTCTGTTTCCCTGATTCCATTGATAAACAATCTCACAAACCACACTGGTCCCATAGTCATGACCGATCAGATGGGCCCTACTAACACCTAAGTATTCCCAGAGCGACATCGCTTGCTGTGCCTGCTCAATCAAGGTATAACTATAGTTGCGTGGTTTGTCTGAGAAACCAAAACCTAGATGATCGTGTACAATTACGCGGTATTTTTCGCTCAAAGGCCCCAAGACCTTCCAATAGTCGAAAGAACAACTTGGATAGCCATGACTTATGATAATTGTCTCCTCTCCTTTGCCCTCATCGATCACAAAAATCCTGTGTCGTCCCAGCTGCACGAACTTTCCCCGGTCTTTCCACTGCTTAGCACTCCATTGCTGCATTTCTAAATATAAGAATTCGGAAAGGAAAATCTCGTGCTTATTTAGAAAGAATCTAAATAAGGCCTACTTTAGCGGCCTATTATTTAGATCGATTCCAAATAAGCAAAGAATGCGAACACTTATCTGCTTGTTGATGCTCGTCTCTTTCCTGATGCTGACTCAGAGTTGCTCAAAGGAAGATACTTCACTAGTCATTCCGGATACCTACTCTTTTGAAAATGTAAGCTATTCAGGCCAAACGCAAAGGCTGGACATGCTGCAGGAGATCAAGACATACACGGGACTTTCCCAGGAGCCCGGATTTACATTGGATGCTCAACGACTTTCGGCAATGTATCGAAATGATGCAGAATCAGCTCAGTGGTCCGCCAGCTATGACGGAAGCAAGACCATCAAGTCCAAAACATTCGAGGCCGTTCAGGAGGACTTCGAGCAGTTGATCATCGATTTGGCAGCTGACAGTCAGTCCGAATTGCAGGCTTCTCCAGGAATAGCCGGAAGAATCACCAGTACAACAAATCCGGAAAAAACTTATCTGCTCAGTGAGACGGGACTGGATCGAGCTCAACTACTCGAGAAAGGTCTTATGGGAGCCTGTCTTTACTACCAAGCCACGGCCGTTTATTTTGGCCCGGAGAAGATGAATGCAGACAATACTGCCAGCGAAGCAGGCAGTGCCACTGAAATGGAACACCACTGGGATGAGGCATTTGGATATCTAGGAGTACCGAATAGCTATCCGCAAAACAAACAAGGCATTCGTTTCTGGGGATCATACCTTAACAAACGTAATCCAGTACTTGACAATGCCCGTCACTTGATGCAAGCTATGATTACTGGCCGAGCGGCAATTGGAGAAAATCTGCTTGCAGAAAGAGATCAGGCCATCGAGACTGCCAGGATTCAATGGGAACGTCTTGTTGCTGCTTGCGCCATCCATTACCTCAATCAAGGTATCGCTGAGTTTGAAGACAAAGCTATTGCCATGCACGCGCTGTCGGAAGCTATCGGCTTCATCTATAGCTTACAATTCAATCCTGATCGAGAATTGGCCAAACAAGAGGTTGAAACGCTACTTGTAATACTGGCTAAGTCCAAAGACTTTAGCCACATGAATCTCTATGAAACCACTATTGATGAGCTAATGCAGGTTCGCCAGCAGCTCGCTGAGCACTATAACATGGAGCTGATAAAGGAAGAACTATAATATGCCTTACCAAATCAAACGATCCTCTTTTTCTACCCTATTGTTCTTCGCTACCCTGCTCTTCTCCTGTGCAGGAGATGGCAATGGAAGTACGGATTGCGGAGCTGGTTTTGATCAAGAAGCCATGTTCGCTAATCTGGCCGACCACTTGATCATTCCGGGTTATACAGAGCTTTCCAGTAGCCTGACGCAACTAAATGAGGATCTGCAGGTATTACAAGAAGAACCTACGGAAGAATCAGTGGGTCTTCTGCGCGAGCAGTTTAAGCGCTGTTATATCGACTGGCAATGGGTAGCGGCTTTTGAATTTGGTCCCGGAGAAAACCAACTACTTCGAAGCACTTGCAACAATTTCCCAGTCAACATAGATCTTGTTGAGCAAAACCTGAGTGAAGAGCATTTTGATGAAGCGGCAAGTGATCGTTTCGATAGAGGCTTTCCCGCTTTGGACTACCTGCTTTTCCATCAACAGCCAGAATGGATACTGGAGCAAATGCAGACTCACAGTTTCTACACTGTGTATCTTGAGTCAATCATTCAGCAAATGCTAAGCAATGTAGAGCACAGCCTTGAAGCCTGGAATACGGGATACCGAAACAGCTTTATTGAAAACACAGGCACCGCAGCTGGCAGCTCACTAAGCGCAGTCATCAATCAGCTTAGTCAACAATATGAGCGAATTAAGACTGAACGCATCGGGCTTCCTTCTGGCGAGCTAAGCCTGCAATTCGCTTTTCCCGAAAAGGTTGAAGCCTATTTCAGCGGCATCTCGAAGGAACTGGCAGTGGAATCTCTGGAGGCATTGCGAGCCTTCTATGAGGGAAAATCGCGGGCTGGCAGTGACGGGCCAGGTCTGGAAGAATTCTTGCAGCATGTGGACGCGCAAAAGAATGAGCAATCACTGGACCAAGCCATCAAAGATCAATTTAGCACGGCTTTACAAGCGGTTGAAGCACTGAATTCACCTTTATCAACGAGTATTGAAAACGAAAATGAAACAGTGGTCAATGCTTACAATGAAATCTCCCGGCAAGTCATCCATTTGAAGACCGACATGCCAGCTGTGCTCTGTGTATCAATCACCTACATAGATAATCCCAGCGACAGTGACTAAGCTTGTCGATATCAGCCCCTTGATTACTTTTCGAATTTGTTTCGGGGCCATCATGCTTCTTGGTAGTCTTCGATTCCTCTACGAAGGATGGCTCAAAGAACTGTATCTGGATACAAGCTTTCACTTTAAGTATTACGGATTTGAATGGGTGCAAGTACTGCCAGAAGCTGGAATGTATGCCTTGATGGGATTAATCTGTTTGTCTTCACTCATGATCCTCCTGGGTCTCTATTACCGATTGGCTCTACTGCTCTTTCTTGGCTCATTTGGATACCTGGAACTGATTGACGCCAGCAACTATCTCAACCATTATTATCTCACCCTATTGCTGGCTTTCCTGCTACTCTTCATACCCGCCAATCGTGCCTTTAGTCTCGATGTACTCAGAAAGCCTGCCATGAAAACAGGCAAGGTTCCAGTCTGGACCATTCTGATACTGATCGCTCAGCTGTCGATAGTGTACAGCTATGCTGGTCTGGCAAAACTGAATCCGGATTGGTTGCTTGAGGCAAAACCATTGGCCATCTGGTTGCCAGAGCGCGCAGATACAGCGATCATTGGCCCCATTCTAGCTCAGCCGGCAACAGCCTACATCTTTTCCTGGATAGGCGCCCTTTACGATTGCAGCATTGCCGTATGGCTGTGGTTGGACAAAACCCGAGGGCTGGCTTATTTGGCTGTGCTTGGATTTCATTTGATGACCTGGCTTTTGTTCAATATTGGCTTGTTTCCCATCATCATGATCCTCAGTACCCTGATTTTCTTTCCGGGATCTTTCCACAATCGACTACTGGCTCCCCTGAACTATGTCCCCAGCCAAAATGTAAAATTGGACGATTGTAGTCCCTTATTTAAGAAATCCATCTTTGCGGGTCTGGCTTTGTTTTTCCTAATTCAGTTGGCCACGCCTATGAGACATTTACTTTATCCGGGTAATGTGCTATGGACAGAAGAGGGATATCGTTTTTCCTGGCGGGTGATGCTGCTGGAGAAATCTGGTCATGTGACATTTCGTGTAGCCGATGAGGCGCAAGGCCGCCACACAGAAATCTTGAATGAACAATACCTGAGCGATTTTCAGGAAAAGCAAATGAGTATCCAACCCGACTTCATCCTTCAGTTCGCGCATCATCTTGCGGAAGAGTTTCGACAAAAGCACGGAATGAAAAATCCAATCGTCACAGCCGATGCACATGTATCCCTAAATGGTAGAATCAGTCAGCAGTTCATAGACCCAAAAATAAATCTGGCAAAGCAGGTCTCAGGCTTTGCTCCCAAAACCTGGATTCTTCCCTTTCAAAACCATCAACCATGAAGAATCTCTTCGCTCTTCTCTTCTTATTGGTCTTCCTTGGAGCTGCTGATCGGCTCTGCGCTCAGCAGTTATTCGGAACAGTACAAGATGAAGCACATGAAGCAGTATCGGAAGCAAGCATCTTCATCAACCCCACAGGCCGACTGCTGCACACTGATCGACATGGAAGGTTTGAAACACAAAAATTACTGGAGGGCAAGTATCAAATCACCGTTTTTAAGGAAGGCTATACACGGATCGACACCTTGGTTGAACTTCGTCAATCCTCCATGCAACTCGCCTTCAGGTTGACGGCACTTAGCAGCACATTGGAAACTGTGGTGGTGGAAGCTGAACAAGAACAATCAGCCATGCGCAGCTTGAGAAAGGTGGAAGGAACTGCTATCTACGCAGCTAAGAAAACGGAAGTCATCCAACTTGAGCAGGTCTTGGCAAACAAGGCCAGCAACAATGCCCGACAAATCTACAAGGGTATCGCTGGATTGAATATCTGGGAAACAGATGGAGCCGGATTGCAGCTAAATATAGGAGCCAGAGGTCTGGACCCAATTCGAAGCTCCAACTTCAATACGCGGCAAAATGGTTATGACATTAGTGCGGATGCCCTTGGGTATCCAGAGAGCTATTACACTCCGCCGACGCAAGCCCTAAAGCGCATCGAAATTGTTCGGGGAGCTGCTTCATTGCAATACGGGCCGCAGTTTGGTGGGCTCTTGAACTTTGTCTTTAAAGAGCCTGCGAAAAAAGTGCTGGCTCTGGAATCCGAACAGAGCATTGGTTCCAATCGCTTCTTCAGCACCTTTAACCGAGTCAGTGGAACGATCAGCGGCTTTGGCTACAGCGCTTTTCTGCAACATAAGCAAGGCGATGCCTGGAGAGCTAACTCGGAATTCGAACAGCAGACAGCTTATCTGAGCCTAGAGAAGGACTTAGGCAAGTTGGAACTAAGAGCAGAATATACCTACATGCAATACCTCGCCCAGCAAGCGGGTGGCTTGCTTGACTTTGAGTTTCCAGGAATGGCACAAGAATCTAAACGAAACCGCAATTGGTTTAAGGTAAATTGGAATCTTGCTGCCTTGCATGCGGATGTACAAATAAGTGAGAAGACAAAGCTCAATAACAGAAGCTTTGTGCTTTCAGCGGAACGCGCTGCGCTTGGCGAGCTTGGTCCCATCAATCGTCC
>JAHDDV010000166.1 GCA_020629205.1 Chitinophagales bacterium
GCAAATTCATCGACATCTGATTGGGTCCATAGGTTGATGTCTCCCAGGTCGCAGACTTGTGCATTTAGAATTGCGAAGGCAAACAGGCAAAGCAGAGTAGTGAAGAATTTGATCATGACGACTTTTGTAACATTAGGATTGCTTATGGATTCTCTATCCCTTAGTTAAAGATAGTTCAATCCTGATCAGAAGTCAAAGCCAATCATCCCTGGTATGTTGCTCTCTGATGAAGATTGAGATTTGAAAGCGCTGCTTTCCTGGCTGGTCTTATTGCACCAAAAACCGCTCTCTATGTACTAGCCCTTTATTGCTCTGCAGAAGAAGAAGATAATTGCCTTTGGGTAGAAACTGAATGGGAATCCGATTGTCAGTCACGATTCCTTTCCTTAGCTCGCGGCCAAAATGATCATAAAGCTTGTAAGAATACTGTCTCTGGTTGGAGGTTTGTAGGTACAAATAGTCGGCGCCTGGGATCGGGTAAGCGATCGGTTCTTCCTCCTGCGCGAGTGTGGAATTGTTTAATGACATACAGTGTGAATTAAGTTGCGCAAGATAAGCACAACCGAAGGCATTTGATGAGACGATTGCTGATCCGGGATTTGTCTGCAAGAACTGGCAGATATTGCCTAATGAGCAGACATTTAGTTCCGCATTATTGACAATCTGTAATCCGCTGATCCCTTCTGGTTCAATATTTTCCAGTCCTTGGAGAGATTGGAGAAAATCATTGCCACTAATGTGCAGGGAGCCACCAATGCTATTAAGACTGGTCAGGTCAATTAGGTTTTCGAGATTGCTGTTGTCGTAGATATGCAAATGGTCTCCGATTGAGCTAAGCGACTGAAGTCCTTGAAGGCTATTGAGTTGTGTGTTGTCGGCGATCAGCAGGGATCCACCAACTGAGAGCAGCTTATCCAGGCCTGAGAGATTTACTAGCTCAGATTCAAGAACAATGTTTGTGTAACCATGAACGTGTTCCAGCTGATTTAGCCCCGATAGGGAGCTAATTCCATTGTTGCTGATGACAAGATTACCCGCCACCTGTCGGAGGGAGTCAAGCCCCTCCAGGTTTTCAAGAGCCCAGTTGCGTTCAATCCAGAGATTCCTACCGACGGTCCTAAGTTTTGCAAGGGCCAGAAGACTCTCCAGATTCCCGTTATTGAACAGCCGAAGCGTTCCATGTACTTCCTCGAGTTCATCTAATCCTCGTATTTCTTCGAAGGAGGTAGATAAAATCGAAAGGTCTCCCTGTATGATTTGGATTTGATCGCTGAGCATTTCCGAAGCATAGTTGAATCTCAAGTCAAGATCCCCGAAAATACTGGTACATTCGGGATATTCTGCTTGCAAGCTGTCCAGGGGATAATTGGAGTCACAGATTCCTCCGAGCAAAAGGCACTCATGATCTTCCAGTATACCACACAAATGTCCAAGCGCATCTACATCTTTGCAGTTCGGTCCGTTTCGTTTGATATCCTGTGAATTTGGGGCGTTCAACAAGTAATCACATAAGAAGGATACCTCGCACTCTGACAAGAGAGGGCAATCAGTTAGGCGGAGTACTTCAATTTGATGCCCCTGAAGAGCCGAAAGGGCTTCTACAGAGTGGAGCAAAGGCATGTTTATCAGATGTAAGGAGCCCTCTATGAGCTCCAAGCTTTCCAGCCCATTGAGTACCTGCAGAGATTCCATGTTTGTAATTGACAGGTCATTTGCAATGTCCTTTAATGCTGGGAAAAAGGGTAACATAAACATGTCATGATTATGTCGGAGGCTAAGGGATCCATCCAGGCTTTCAAGATGGCTAAATGGGCCAAAGCCGGAGAGCGCATAGTTGGATTCAATGCTAATATCCTGAACTTTTCGGAGCTCTGGAAAGCCAGATACAGTAGTCAGCTCGTAATTTTGCTCAAGCACTAAATTGCGCATAGATTTCAGCTGGGAAAATCCCGCTACTTCTTGCAAAGAGGGATTCTCGCTTATGATCAAATCTCTTCCCAATGAGTCGAGAGCTTCCAAGCCCATAAGGCTTTCCAGATTGCTGTGTTGGTCAAGCAATATTTTTCCACCCACTTGCTCCACAAGACCGAAAGCATTGATTTGCTTGAGTCCTGAGTTTGAATAGAAAAGCAGATCTTCCCCAACGGTCTGGAGATTGTTGAAAGTGTTGCAATTCCAATCCCCATTATTGTGTTCCATGAGTAGAGAGCCAAGTACTTGCTCTAGCTGCCCAAAACCCTCAAGTTCCTGCAGTTGGTCCAGTAAACGAATATGCAAATTCCCTTCTATGTATTGCAGCTCAGAAAATCCGGACAACGAGGTCAGTTGATTACAATTCGAGATGCTAAGCGTACCTTGTATTTTCTTAAGTTGGTTGAATGAATTCAGAGAGTCCAGGTGAAGATTGGACAAGTCAATATCCTCGCCAACATACACTAGATTTGGGAATTCGGCTATGCTCTGGAGCTGTATATTGTTTTGAATGCTGAGCTTGTGCCAGACTGTGTCCAGTTGGGAAAAACCTCCCAGATCGCTTAGCAATTCGTTGGCCACGATATGTAGGCTATGGACTTTCTTCAAGTTGTCGAAACTATGCAGGGTCTGCAATCTATCGTTCTCTCGAATGCGCAATTCAATATCTACTCTTTCCAGATTTTCAAATCCGGAGATCGCGGTAAGATAAGTGTTTTGTGAAATCTCAAAACGCCCTGATACTTGGTTCAGACTTTCGAAACCATGGATTTCCAAGAGTTGCTGATTATCAGAGATAAGCAGGTCGTCCGATACAATCTGAAGAGAGTCGAAGCCCTCTATCTTCACCAGTTGTTCATTACTGACTATTTGCATCAAGGCACCTACACTGAGCAGCTGCGAATTACCTACAAGCTCCGATAAGTTTGGGTTTGCCCTAACAATCAGGTGATGTTCAATGTGTTGGACTTGAGCAGGCAAAGCAGCAAAGGCCAAAACCTCATTTTCTATCAGAAAGAAGTTGGAGACCGTACCCGAAAGCTGTGCCAGCCCGTCAATATTGATCAATGAGCTGTTGCCTCGAATGTCTACAATACCGGATACTGAGACCAGGTTATCTAAACCATCAAGATTGCTTAGTGCAGAATTGTTTGTAATCGAGAGTTGATTTCCCACAGAACTCAGGGAGTCCAAACCGCCTGGCGTCATCAAGTGATGATTGCCTGATACGATAAGGCTTCCTGATATTGTCGCAATATTTCTTAGGCCTTCAAGGTTCTCAATTGGAGATGTTTCATCATCATAGATAGCAAGTGATCCGGGAAGGTGCTGACATTCTGGATATATTATGGAAAAGCTGTCGATTTGTTCCTGCCGATTGAAGTGTAAATCTCCTTCTGGACATATCTGGGCTTCCGACATCTGAAAGATGCTTTGAACAAGTAAGAAAAGTAGGAGTTGCCTCATATAATCCCAGTTTTTTCTAAGGTTAATCTGTCAGTGCCACACACAATATTCCGTGTTCAATTTGCTGGTACTACACTTGAATGATCCATAATATAAAAAAAAAGGCCCGCTCAATCAATGAGCGGGCCCTCTTTTTCATTCAATCGCTATGAAATAGCGAATCGGTAAGGTACTTGACTATTCGCCTTTCTTCACCACCTTCTTGATGCCTTTACCAACTTTCTTAGCACCGTCGCCTACAGCTTCAGCACCATCTTTGGCAACTTCACCCGTTTTCTTGATTACCTTCTTTAGGCCAGAACCAAGCTTCTTGCCGCCTTCGCCCACTTTACCAGCAGCATCTTTAGCAGCACCACCGACAGCATTAGCACCATCTTTAGCAGCACCACCTACTGTACCTGCAGCACCTTTTACAGCACCACCTGCAGCATTAGCACCATCACGAACAGTACCACCTACACGGTTAGCACCATCTTTCACAGTACCACCTACTCGGTTAGCACCATCTTTGATTGTACCACCTACAGTACCAGCACCTTTCCTAACGGCGTTTGCACCGCTCTTACCGGACTGAATAGTCTTGTTCGTTCCTTCTTTGATCGTAGTCTTAGTAGATTTTGCAGTATCCCCTGCACAGCCTTTGCCGGCAAACATAGATAGTGCAACAGCACCTAGCAACAACAATAGTAGCAATGGAAGAAGCTTCTTCAGCAATCCACCACCTGCTTTAGCCGTATCTCCTACCGCACCTGCAGTAGCGCGACCAGCATTACCTACTCCACTGGCTACAGACTTTCCTGCATCAGATACACCACCTGCTACATTAGAAGCACCAGACTTCAATGAGCTTGCAGCAGAAGCACCAGCAGATCCAAGACCGCCCAATAGGCTGCCCAGGTTCAAACCAGAAGGTGTTGCTCGCGCAATGTGATCTTTCTGGCTTCCCATCAATTTTCCAAGACCAATAGCATCAAGTGCTTTGTTCTTGATTGTACGTCCGATCACACCCATGATAATAGGCGCAACCATCTTCATCAATGATCCGGTAAGCATACTACTAAGACCACTGCTTTTGCTCACAGCGCCTGTAATATCACCCAGACCGCTACCGAAAATACCATCCAGCATTCCGCCGCCGGCCTTTTCGATATCATTTCTATTTCCTCCCAGATAGCCCATCACGTCATCCAGCATTCCGCTGTCTGCCTTCGATGCCATTCCAAAAAGATCTTCAGCACCCCTTGTGGTAGATGATTGCTTCATCATACCTCCAAGGATACCTGGAATAATTCCGCCCAAAGCGGATTTGGTAGCGCCAGCATCACCACCAAGGGTGCCAGCTAGTTTTTCTACCACTTGGTTACCTATGTAACCTTGAACGATGTCTACAAGATTGATTGACATTTAGTTGGAGTTTTGGTTAGTTAATGTAATTTTTTATTGTTTTTATTTCGACCAAAGCAATTCTCAGGTCTTAGAAAATTCTCTCGAATTTTCAATTCTATTACGAAGAAGCTGTGCAAAGTAACGTACAAAGCTGTCCCACAATCTTTTAAGATACGACAATTTTTTCGGTTCGGCCATGAATCATGGCCTCAGCCAGCATTTTCAGCCTCCGAAACACCTTAATTTGAATACTTTACACAATTTTACCGTCTTAAAGTAACAATTCCTGACAATCACGGTCAAGTTCCAGCACGGGCCTGCAACATCAAAAAACTTTCCAAATCCAGATTCTGAACCCGGATTTCTGAAAAAAAAGAGCAGGGAACTTTTTGGGGAGTTTCTACCTTTTCTTTAAATCATTAATTTCGCGCTTTGGTTCAGCCACAAGGGAAAGAAATTTTCATCTTATAATCTCAAGATATGGACAAAACAGAGCTTAAAGAGCCCATAAACTTCGTCGAAGCTATCGTCGAAGAGGATCTCAGTACCAATAAATATGAAGGACGAGTGCATACGCGCTTCCCGCCGGAGCCGAATGGCTACCTGCACATCGGCCACGCAAAGTCGATTTGCCTCAACTTCGGCATCGCACAACGGTACGAGGGACTCTCTAACCTGCGTTTTGATGACACCAATCCGGTGGCTGAAGACGTAGAATATGTAGATTCCATACAAGAAGATGTAAAATGGCTCGGCTTCAGCTGGGATGATCGCCTGTTTTTTGCCTCCGACTATTATGGCAAACTCTACGAGTATGCGGTCGATCTGATCAAAAAAGGACTCGCTTATGTAGATGATTCCACCGCTGAAGAAATCGCAGCACAAAAAGGGACCCCAACGGAGCCAGGCGTAGCCAATGAGTACCGAAGTAGATCGGTAGAAGAAAACTTACGCCTCTTTGAAGAGATGAAAGCTGGCAAGTATGAAGACGGAGAGAAGATCCTGCGTGCAAAGATTGATCTCGCTTCTTCCAATATGCACATGCGTGATCCGATCATGTATCGCATCCTCAAAGCGGAGCACCACCGTACAGGAAATGAATGGGTGATTTATCCTATGTACGATTTTGCGCATGGAATTTGCGATTCAATCGAAGGCATCACTCACTCTTTGTGTACGCTTGAGTTTGAAGTGCATCGCCCGCTTTACGATTGGTTTCTAGAGAAACTGGAAATCTATCGACCGCAGCAAATCGAATTTGCACCCTTGTCTCTGAGCTACACCGTGCTGAGCAAGCGTCGCCTTCGAAAGCTGGTCGAGGAAGGCGTTGTTAGTGGCTGGGATGATCCACGAATGCCGACGGTCTCCGGTATGCGTCGTCGTGGTTACACGCCCGCCTCTATCCGCAATTTTGCCAAGCGCATCGGCGTCGCTCGTCGATACGGTATCATCGATTTGGCACTGTTGGAGTACAGCGTGCGCGAAGATCTCAACAAGACCGCTGCACGCGTGATGGCAGTCCTGAATCCGCTCAAAGTGGTGATCACCAATTACCCGGAAGACAAGACAGAAGAACTAACAGCCATCAATAATCCGGAGGACGAAAGCATGGGTTCGCGTACCCTGCCGTTTTCCAGAGAAATCTACATCGAGAAAGAGGACTTTAGAGAGGAAGCACCGAGGAAGTTCTTCCGCCTTAAGCCGGATGCCATGGTACGTCTCAAAAATGCCTACATCATTCGCTGCGACAAGTACATTAAAGATGAAGCGACAGGCGAGGTGACCGAGGTGCATTGCACTTACTTCCCGGAGAGCAAGAGCGGAGAAGATACCAGTGGCCTGAAAGCCAAAGGTGTTTTGCACTGGGTGAGCATCAAAGACGCCGTACCGGCAGAGGTGCGACTGGTCGATCGCCTGTTCAAAGATGAGACACCTGACGGGCACAAGGACAAGGAGTTTACGGAGTTTCTAAATGAAGACTCTATGGAGATCATCACGGCATATGTCGAGCCCTCCCTTACCGCTGCAAAGCCAGGAGATCGATTCCAGTTCATGCGCAAAGGCTACTTCTGCGTCGATCTGGACAGCAAAGAAGACAAGCTGGTCTTCAATCGAACAGTCACGCTCAGAGACAACTGGGCTAAAAAGAATAATTAGCTTATTGAGGAAGCCCGATACAATTGATGTATCGGGCTTTTTCTTTTTTGGAGCCGAGCAGAATGACTCGTGGCAGCACCCGTCCCGCTGTCCGTTCCAATGCAGGCACCAGGAAGCGGCTTCGAGTATCCACTATCGAGGTCTCTCCGCCTGCGCTCCGAGCCCTCGCTAGCGGCACTCTCAGTCCGCTTCCTGGCACCTGCATTTCCTCTTCCATCGGGGCTAATTTTCACTGGCTTTGGCTCGTGGGGAACAATACAATGACGCTATAGCAAGGGCCACTTTTCCAGAGTCGGCAATTTATATATAGAATTTGTCCGAAGACCTTCGCCAAATCGTCTAACAGTTATTGTAGCAGCGATCTGACTGCCTCTGTTTTTATCTTCCACACTCGCTCAAACATTAAATCCTGAGGAATGAACAAATGTATTGTAGCCATAATTGTTATTGCCCTCTGTGTCTGTGAGCATCTTATTGCACAGGATATGCACATCCATAGCGAAGTAACTTCGAATCTGGGCAAACACTTCACCTCTTCTGGTCTAAACATGACGCTCACTATGGGAGAACCGATCGTAGGGAAAGCTGTAGCAGATATAGATTCCCCTTCCTTATTGCAAGGCTTTCAGCCCACTTTAGCATCGATTTCTACTTCAGTCGAAAGCATAGAGCAGCTACAGTTTGAGTTTGGGATTCACCCTATCCCAAGCAGAGAGTATGTGACCATTACGCTCAGCAAGGCATTGGATGCTGATCACATGCTTAGCTTGTTTTCCGAGGCTGGTCACTTGATTGCCGAATGGCAGATGATTGAGGGAGAGCTGCTGCGCCAGTTGAAATTACCTTCCTTGTCCTCCGGATGGTACCACCTTCAACTATCTGACAAACAAGCGAAGCGCATAGCATACAAGCATATTCTTATAAACTAAATCTCATGAGAAACAAGTTCAGCTTCCATGGCTACTGGCTGATAGTTCTGCCATTGTTGTTCCTCCTTTGGCTGCCTATGCGGGCTCAGGTGCCGCAGGCATTCAGCTACCAAGCTGTCCTCTATGATGATGCTGGCTCAGCATTGAACCAAGTTGAAATAAAGGCATTGATCGAGATCATTCAATCCGGGCAAAGCATCTACAGCGAGCAGCATGACTTGATAACATCAAACACTGGTGTCATTTCCCTGGAGATTGGCCGGGGTCAAAACCCATCTGCAGAATTTGCAAATATAGAATGGGGAGCGGGACTTCCCAGAATGAGAATCTCAGTAAATCCGGACGGAAGCCCGGATGAATTTATCCCATTTCATGAGATGCCCTTGTACAGTGTGCCCTATGCCCTGGTGGCTGATGGGGAGATTGGTCCTCAAGGTCCCCAGGGACCAGCAGGTCCGGAGGGGCCTGAAGGAGCTGCAGGGATTCAGGGCGATCAGGGGCCGCAGGGGGATCCGGGTTTGCCGGGTCAACCTGGAATTACCGGAGTGATGGGAGAGCCAGGCCCCGAAGGTGCTAATGGACCGCAGGGGCCCCAGGGCTACCCGGGAGCAATGGGGCCACAAGGGAACACTGGTGCAGTAGGTCCAATCGGCAATGGACTGCCCGGCCTTCACTGTTGGGACAGCAATGCTAATGGAATAGATGATCCGGAGGAGGATAAAAATGCAGATGGACTGATTGATGTTTTCGATTGCCATGGCCCAGGCGGAGAACCTGGGCCGATGGGCGCTGTTGGTCCGCAAGGTCCGATGGGTCCGCCAGGACCTCCTGGGCCGCCTGGTCCTACAGGAACAACAATGGGAGTGCAAGGGCAGACAGGCTACAAGGGGCCAGATGGTCCTGATGGTGAAGTATTCTCTCCTTGGATAGAACATGGTACCTATATTCAGCATCCGGGTCCGGTAGGAATTGGGACCAGCGATCCACAATGTGAGTTGGATATTGCAGCCATACTTTGTGTTTATACTATTTCCAGCAACTCCGACAGAAGATACAAAAGGAACATAGCCGAAATAGACGATGCACTGGCTAAGCTGTCCCAGCTTCGAGGCGTCTCTTACGACTATGATCTGGAGAATTTTCCGCAGCGTGGATTTTCGGAGAATCGACAAATTGGGCTCATCGCTCAGGAAGTACAGGCCGTCTTTCCTGAGCTGGTTACAGAGTCCTCCAATGGATATTTATCTGTCGACTACAGCAGACTTGCCGCCGTTCTGATAGCTGCACTGAAAGAGCTGTCAGAGGAATTGCAGCAACTGCATTTGAGCGAGGCAGATTTTCAGGCCCGTGTTAGTCAAGTGCAAGCATATCACAAAATGCTTGGCAGTTTGCACTAAACCTTCAATACCTTGCTAGATGACTTTGTTGCAAAAAATAAAACTATGAAGAGTCTAATTGTAAGCCTTGTTGTTTGGCTTCTGCTTTCATCCAATGCCCTGAACGCTCAAGTTCCTCAGGCCATCAAATACCAGGCATGTGCAGTAGATCCCGAAGGTCAGCTGGTGAGCGATTCGGAAATTGAAATTAGAGTCGAATTTTTACAGTCAGCTGCAGTTGTGTATGTCGAAACCCACCATGCTCTTACCGACGAAAACGGCATTTTTGATTTGACGCTGGGACAGGGTGATCCCGAGAGCGGACTCTTTGAAGAAATTGCCTGGGATGCCGGAACTCCTGAACTTCATGTGTCCATTGATTTTGAAGGTAACGGGAATTTTGAATCATACAATACCAGCTTCTTTTCTGCTGTGCCTTATGCGCTCTATGCTAAAGGTGCTGCTGGACCTCAGGGGCCTCAAGGACAGCCTGGGCCGGCAGGACCACAAGGCCCAATAGGGCCAGTTGGTCCATCAGGCCCTCAAGGCTTTACCGGAGGCATGGGGCCTCCAGGACTACCTGGGCCGCAAGGCCCAGCTGGAGCACCTGGTCCTCAAGGTCCCATGGGGTTTAATGGTGCTACTGGTCCTCAGGGGCCTACTGGAATTACAGGTCCACCGGGCGAAGACGGTCCTGGATTCCATTGTTGGGATCTCAATAATAACGGCGAAAACGACATAGAAGAAGATACCAATGAGGATGGATTATTTTCTCCATTGGATTGTCAGGGGCCACAAGGACCAATGGGCTCGGGGCCAGCTGGTGTTTCAGGTCCTGCTGGTCCGATTGGAGAGCAGGGACCGATGGGTGTAGGTTTGATGGGCTTACAGGGAGAAACAGGTCCAGCTGGTTTGCCAGGTGCCGACTTTGAATCTCCCTGGCTGCAAAACGGCGAGGCAATATATTTCAATGGCCGGGTGGCAATCGGAAACAGGCAGCCCTTCCACGCCTTGGAAGTGAGCGGCGAGATCTGTAGCAATGGAATAGCCATCAACTCAGACAGACGCTTTAAACAAGACATATTGCCCCTCGAAGAAAGCCTCGATAAACTTAAGAAAATTCGTGTTGTAAACTACCGATACAAGCAAGATCAGAGCCCTCATGCTAGCTTCCCGAAGCAAATTCAAACAGGGGTGATTGCACAGGAATTGAAACTGCTCTTTCCTGACCTGGTCGAAAAGGATCAGCAGGCATATCATTATGTTGACTATGCTAAAATGAGTCCTTTAGTGCTAGAAGCTGTGAAGGAACTTGAGGCAAGCATGAAAGATCTCAGTGAGGACTTTCTGAATACAGAAAGTCGATTGAACGCCCTAATGCCCACCAACTGCCTTGCTGAGTAGGATGATCTTCCAAAAGTATATGATATGAAAGATTTATTGATATCCACTTTTTTGTTTCTTTCTTTTGTCTGTCACGTAAGTGCACAAGTTCCTCAGGCATTTAACTGGCAGGCTTTCATCAGCGATGAGAACGGACAGCCTGCCCTTAACAAAGAGCTGGATCTGTTGGTCGAGCTTTTGCCGGAGACCATAACAAATGAGCCCATCTATGCCGAAACTCACCAGCTGCTTTCGAGCGAAAAGGGGCTATTGAATTTTCTTGTTGGAATGGGAGACCTTGTACAGGGAAACTTTGAAGACATACCTTGGGAGACTCAAACACTGTATCTGAGAATATCCAGGAAGGAAGTCACCGATAGCGACTTTGTACTGATGGGCACCAGTCAGTTATTGGCCGTACCTTTTGCACTGGTAGCTCAGAATCTTACCGGAGCTGCTGGTCCAGAAGGTCCAATAGGTCCAGCTGGCCCTCCCGGTCCATCGGGTCCTATTGGTCTGCAAGGTGTATCTGGCACCTGTGGTCTTGTTGGGCCTGCAGGTATTCCTGGTCCCCCAGGGCCCGCTGGAATGGCCGGTCTTCAAGGTCCGAGTGGTCCTTCGGGAAATACCGGCCCCCAGGGCCCTCAGGGATCACCAGGTTCGCAAGGTCCATCAGGTGGTCCCAAGGGAACCCCTTGCTGGGATTTGAATCAGAATGGCTATTACAGCATGAGTACTGAGGATGTTAATCTAGACGGTGGCTTTAGTATTGCAGACTGTCAGGGCCCAGTCGGTCCTAAAGGACCATTTTCGATTCCAGGTCCTATGGGCCCTCCCGGCCCACAAGGGCCAAGTGGCCCCGCTGGTCTACCCGGTCCTCAAGGACCGCAAGGTTTGACTGGAGTCCAGGGAGATCCGGGCGAAGACGCAGAGCCAATCTGGAATCATCTAACGCCACCGGAAATCGTGTTTTACATGGACGGCGATGTGTCTATTGGGACAGGAACACCGTCCTGTATGCTGGATGTGGA
>JAHDDV010000167.1:0-4339 GCA_020629205.1 Chitinophagales bacterium
TTCATTTTGAAGAATAGGTGGAGGTCTTTGGCAGAGTCTTCAGGCAATTCTTCCATCGGCAGATGGCCACAGTGGGTATAGATCAGCTTTTCAGCAAGAGGGATTTGCTGAAAGAAGCGCTCCGCATAGGAAACTGGAATCCATTGGTCCTCTGCTCCCCACATCACCAGAGTAGGGGCTTGGATTTTTTGTAAATATCTAGTGTGGTCGATATAAGGTGACTTGACGAGCTTCAGAAATGCCTCTGCATTACCAGGGCGGTTGAGCAAATCGTAATATCTGTCTATCAGGACTTGCGTTACTTTGCGCTCATCGTAGTATACCTGACAAAGGAAATGCTCCAATAGATTCTTCTTGATGGCATATTTGACCACCTTGCTGAGATATGGCGTGCGGGCGACGCGAAAGGGTAGGGGAATGGAGTCTTCTTCCAGATAACCGGCCGAGTTTAGTAAGGCGAGCTTAAGGACTCGTTTTGGATATCGGAGTGCGCATTCCCAGGCTATCCAGGCACCCAGAGAATTGCCCGCTACATGAAATTTCTCGATGCCCAGCATGTCTAGAAACTCCATGAGGTGTTGAAGGTGCGTGGACATGTTATACAGACCCGTAGCACTGGGTCCTGTCAAGCCAAAGCCAGGTAGATCGTATCGGATCACTCGGTATCGCTCTTTCAGGTAAGTTGTCCAGGAATCCCAGGTGTGTAAACTGGAAAAAGCTCCGTGGATCAGCACTAGAGGACTGCCCTTGCCTTCATCCCGATAATGTACAAGTGTCCCATGCACCGGCGCAAAGCGAGATGCTCTGTTGGTATATTTTCTAATAAGTTCTTTCACCGCAATGTCAAGCCTCTAATCGGCCTACTGGTAGGGGTCTCCGTTTTTCCACTTAATGCTGCAGCCAATGCTTGGCTTCTGCTCCGGCGAGATCGTTTTCTCTTGCAATATGCTTTCGAGTGTGGCGCGAATATCTGCACCAGTTACAGGCTTGTCACTACCCGGTCTAGAGTCATCAAATTGACCTCGGTACACACATTTGAGCCCGGAATCAAAGACGCTAAAATCAGGTGTACACACGGCTTTGTATGCAATGGCCGTTTCCTGAGTTTCATCGTATAAGTAGGGGAAAGGGTAGTTCCAGTGCTCCGCTTCTTCCTTCATTTTTTCAGGGCTATCTGCCGGGTAATTTTCGACATCATTGCTGGAAATGGCAATGAATGAGATGCCCTTATCTGCATAATCATTGGCTATGCTGACCAGACCTGCCTGAAGGTGCTTGACGTAGGGGCAATGATTGCAGATGAACATCATCACGGTAGCCTTTGCACCCTTGCTTAGCTCAGCGAGGCTCTGTTTCTGGCCTGTGCAAACATTAAGTAGTTGAAAGTCAGGGGCTTGAAAGCCCAATGGGATTTGGATTGTCTCTAAAGCTGGCATAGGTTAGTGATTTTTTGCGAAAGATACCATCTTCCCGTCTATTTCTGCAATTCTGTAGCCTTTTGCCGTATCCATGCAAGCTCAGCGGTATTAGTATTGCTGTTGATTTCATCCAGAAGATCGGAGATGTCTTTCGTCTGAACGGCGTTCTTGCGTCGATGCACCTTCTTGACAAGATTGACAAATCTTTGGCAGCTTGTAATGTTGTTGCGAGCCAGCGATTTTTCGCGAAGAAGGTAGATCCTGAAGGCTTCGATAGCAGATTCCAGGGCGGTGTTTTCGTTGAGCTCATAGTAGGTCTTAATCATCAGGATTTTCCAATGCAGATGATAGAAGACGTCGATTAAATGAAAGTCGAGTAGATATTCCTTGGCCTTTTCATATTGACCCATTTCAAAGCTCAAGGCTGCTTTTAGGTAGGCATAGATGTCCTTTCGGTCTTCTGTTTCCAGTTTGTTTTTGTAGGATTCCATAAAATCTTCTGCCCATTCAAATTCCTTAAGTCGGATGGCTACCATGGCGATATTTCGATAGTGGTGAACAGACATATATTTGTTGCTCTTTCGCAGTAAATCTTGTTGGATCATCTGCTTGTATAGTACGAAAGTTTCACGTAGGAATTCTTCTTTACCTATTTTGACTTGTGTGAGACAGAAATTTATGAGGACGGTATAAACTTGACGAGTATCGATGATGCTTACCGAATCCTTATGGGTTTCAACCAATTCTTTGAGCTCGTAGAAGCGGGTTTCACTTTCTCTATCGAGAAGCATCAAGCACATGAGGTAGTACAGCTTGACCAGCGGAGTTTCTCTGAGTGGGCTATCCTGGACAAAGCTGAGGATTTCTTCGAAGAGGCTGAGGTTAAAGGCTTCATCGATCACCAATTGCCGATTGATAGTTGCTGCACTGTAGCGCAATTTGGAACTGATGAAGAAGGTGTCCAGATCGTTGACCACCTTGTTTAGACTTTCTCCCGGCTCTCGATTCTTGTAGACGATGTCATGCTCGAAAGAGATAATGGAAAGTCGAAACATGTGATGGTAGATTTCTGTATCCCGATATTTGTGCTTTTCGAGTTCTTTTTGTGCTGACTGCAGAGCTTTTCTAAACAGATCGATAAGGTTTCGCTCCATGAGTGCGAGCACCAGCAGTTCATTTTTTAGAAATTTTCGCCTGTTGTACTCCTGAAAGGACAAAAATTCTGTGACAAGATTGGTAAGCTGCGACATCAGGGCACGCAGAGATGAATCCATGACTTTTTTCTCTGGAAACATACGGCGAAAGACTTCATCTTTCGAGAGATCTGGAGCGTCAAATCGAGGATAGTGCCTTTTCACCAGTTGAAAAAGTCGCACAGCTTTTTCATTTGTATTGAAAATGGGCGAAACGAGGTATTTGCCAAGAGAACTGACTTCGTTCTTTGACATGCTCCTTAGTAGTCTTATGAGTTTGCTGTTATACATTCTGTTGTTCAGAAATGTGACGCTTTTCTCCTGTTCTTGTCACTATTCTGATATGTTGTTTAAAGAATCGTGGAATAAGGCGCAGATCGGCTAACAATACAAAGATAGAAAAGCAGCACAAAACTTTGAATGACAGCAATTAAGGTCGGTATTGTGATTAAAACAGCATTGTTTTGTGCTTACTTAGCTAAGGCCGTCCCTAAGTCTTGTATACCAACTTTAATATCGTTATCTTGTGTAACCAGCAGTAACGTCTCCACTATCTCAATCTTTTCTCGCCTAATATGATTTATGCAGCTAAAGCTGCACCACTGGATTGGTGTATGCTTTTTGCGGCTGCGATCGTGATGATGCAGGAAAATCGATGAATCTTCAATTTTGCCTTATGAGACTAGCCATACGTATAATCTGTGTCTTGGCCTTATGCCTACTTCTACATGAAGCGGCAATGGCCTGTGGTAGACTGGAGGCCCAGCCACAAAACCTCGTGTACACAGACACTTCCCTTGATATTAGCTTTGATATTGTTCTCGAAGAGGATGTGCCGGGATGCATAGAGGACATGTGCAGGTTGGAGTTTTGGTTGCATTCCAGCATAGGATTGTTTAGCAGTCCTGGAATGGTGCTGAAATCAAAGAACAGCTGCTTCAGCGACTTTGAGGTCTTACCTGAATCTATTGCTGGTACACAGGATTCAGTGCTTGTAACACTAAACAACATTGCCGGAGAAGTAGATTGCGGTGGCACCGTTATCACTTTGGGTTGCATCATGACGATTGACGACCTTTTGTGGGCTTTGTTAGGTGATCCCGATGAGTGTCTCCCCTTTGACATAAAGATTACTGGTGCAGAGTGGTCGGCATGCAGTGATGGAGCAATAACAGACATTCAGGAGATGGCAGATAGTCAAGCATTCACGGAGTTTTGTCCAAAATGTGATGCCAATAATTTTGCAGTGTCTTATGACTGCATCAGTCCAGATGCCTACAATATTGATTTTTCCTTTACTGGCACCGGAAGTAGCAATTACCAGCTTTCGCTTGAAAGCGGGGGGGTGACCATTGATGCAGGCACAGGTGGAACATTCACTCTTGGGCCTGTAACAAATACCTTCTTTGATCGCCTCGTGATCACAGATGCAGAAGGCGACCTTTGTAAGATTCCTTTGTCAAACGACTGCTCACAAGAATTTCTGGCACCTACCTGTACTGATGGAATCCAAAATCAGGGAGAAACCGGAATAGATTGCGGAGGCGAATGTGCAGCCTGCAATAGTTGCGATCTTGAAGTCGAAGTCGAAAATGTCTGCGAATCTACGGAGAGTTTTTCGCTCAATGTGATGCTCTCGGGAACTGGTAGCTATACGATTGACGATGGGCTTGAGACGGTCTTCACTGATGTTGGAGCTGGCAATTATGCATTCGGTCCTTACCCTGC
>JAHDDV010000167.1:4439-11636 GCA_020629205.1 Chitinophagales bacterium
GATGATGCTGCCCTATTGGTTCCAGAAGTTAGCTTTCTGGCAGAGTTAGGCCAGACTTACTACATTTTGGTGGATGGCTATGGTGGCATTGATCCAAGATCCTTCTTTTGCATCACTACCTGTGAAGGTATTACGGTCAATTCTACAGTCACCGATGATATCTGTGGGTACGGGGAGGATGGTGCTATCCAGCTCGATGTAATCGGACAGGGCCCGTTTAGCTTCCAGTGGTCAAATGGTGCTACTACGGAGGATCTGGAAGGATTGGAACCCGGCTACTATACAGTGCTGATATCCAATGCAGGTGGATGTACAATTCAGGAAGTCTTCCGCGTGGAAGGGACAAGCACACCACTCAACTACACAGTTAGTGAGCAGGCGCAAGGGGGACAGACGATCACCCCATTCTACTACAACAATACCCAAATCTTGGTCTCAGGTGGGGCCCCTCCTTATGTCTTGTCTTGGGATCGCCTCGGTTATGTCCGTATCGATAGCTATGAGAATACTGAATATAGTATCGTCTATGCAGACAATGCTGAATGGTGGATCACCATCACTGATGGGAATGGCTGTGAGATGTCCTATGCGAATGATGGTGGTGTTGCTGATTCTTTGATCGACATCAGTTCCTTTGCGATTGCCCCGGCAAGCGACTGTACTAATGGAAATGGAAGCATCAATATTGCTGTTGAGGGAGGATTACCTCCATATTCATATACATGGTCGCATGGTCCCCAGACAGAAGATGCCAGTGGATTACTTCCAGGTTTCTATGATGTTACTGTAACGGATAGTAGCACTCCTGCGATCTCCACCACTGGTTCTTATTGGGTCTCCTGTTCCAGGGTTGGCAGATTAAAATCAAGCTACTTATCTATCGATGTATATCCTAATCCTGCCTCAGGTGCAGCGGTGCGACTTGAATGGGAGAGCAGCCTGATTGGAAAACATGAAATCGAATTGCTGGATGTAACTGGGAAGTCACTGTCCAGACACTCTTTACAAGTTCAGGAAATGGGGCTTCAGACGATTGAATTGCCAGTCGGTGATTTGCCGAATGGAATCTATTTCTTTAATGTCTTAAACGAAGAAGGACAAACAGCCTCGGGCAAATTGCTAATACAGTAGGCTGTGCCACCCTTCTGCTTGTTAATGCCACTCAATGAATGACAATTTCCTTTGTTGTCGTATATTAGAGGAGCAATGCAAACACTGATTAACACAAAGCGACTAATACTGAGGACATTACGTTCAACTGAAGCCGCTGCAATACTCAATTACTACCGGACCAATAAGGACCATTTTCGCTACTCAATGCCGTCTTTTGATCGGGATTTTTTTAGTGTCGAATACCATCGGAAATTGATGGACGATCAACAGAAACTGATGGAAGAAGGTCGAAATCTCAAATTGTGGATTTTTCACAGGCATGGAGGCGATGAGCCGATCGGTGACATTAGTTTCAGCAATATCGTTCGCGGGGCTCTGCAATCTTGTTTTGTTGGCTACAAAGTGGGGCGCGAATATGTTGGCAATGGGTATGTTACCGAGGCCTTACAAGGAGCAATACATTACGCATTCAATGACATGAGGTTGCATCGAGTCGAGGCAAACATCATCCCAACGAATGTCGCTTCCATTCGGGTAGTTGAAAAACTTGGCTTTATACAAGAGGGATATTCCCCGGCATATCTCAAAATCAATGGCCGTTGGGAAGGGCATGTGCGCTTTGCCAAGATTAATCCAGCAGACCTTTAGTAGGATTCCAAAGCTCAATACCTGCTATTTCACTGTACAGGCTTGATAATTGCTGTCCTGTAAGCAGGCAACGTCGAATATACTTTAGACGTTTTCTTTGAAGTCAACTGAATCTTATGCGGGAGAAGTTTATTGTCATCATCTTTAGCTTTCTGGCTTTTGCTCTTGTTGCGATGTTATCGTCCTCATGCACCAAGGATAAATGCGAAGAAGTGTATTCATACACGGTGCTAGAGCCAGTGTATCTGACCTATGGGGAGTTTCGATCTGGTGCAGTAGCCGAAGGCCCAAGGCCCTTGGAAAACATTGGGAAGGTCGCTTACAAGAACAGATACCTGTTTGCAAATGAGATCAATCAGGGTATCCATGTGATAGACAATCGTGACCCCAATAGCCCTGTACCTATAGCTTTTCTTGCCGTTCCAGGCTCTATGGACCTGGGGATCAAGGGAAATACCCTATACGCAGACAGCTTCACAGATCTGGTAACTTTCAATGTTGGAGATCCATACAATTGCGATTATCTAAGCCGAGTAGAAGATGTCTTTCCTAAACGGGATTACAGCTTCATACCTGATTATAAACTGGAAGCACCGCTTGATCAAACCTTGGGAGTCATACTGGAATTTATCGAATCCGAAAGAGTAGCAGTGCTTCCTTGTGATAGTACACCTCATCAAGCAGACATTGATTGGGAGCCTTGGGTCGTAGATGATTGGCTGGAAGAGCTGGGTACTATCAGCGCAGATGACGAGTGGCAGCCGGCATTTCTCAGCGGAAGTTCAAAGAAGTTCAGCATCGTCGACGATTATCTCTTTGCCGTGGATGAAGGATATCTTACCAGCTACCGAATATTTAACCCAATGAATATTTCCAAAATCGACTCTACCTTTGTTGATTGGGGCTTAAGTTCTATACAACCATATCATCGAAACAATGTCAACTATCTGTTTGCAGGCTCAGGCTCAAACACTTTCTTCTATGAAGTAAGGTCCACTGCAGATTTGCATAACATTGGAAAGACCAGATCATTCACGGGATGCGATAATGTGATCGCCGATGACAACCGGGCTTATGTCACTTCGAGAAACTTTGGCAGTGATGCTTGTTCATCCGTTGATCCGCAACTCCAGATTTTTCAGATCGATACACTACATCTACCTCAACCCGTGAGTTCCACATTCATGACCAATCCGGTAGGATTGGGGATTGATGGAAACCAACTCTTCGTTTGCGATGAAGATGATGGTTTACACATCTTTGACGTGTCAAATCCTATTATCAATCAAATGTCAGAGAACCGGCTGCCCAATGTTACTGGTTCTGATGTAAGGCTGTTTGAGATTGATGGTAGCAAGCTGGTTTTAGTAATCGGTAGAGATGGTCTGTACCAATACGACTACACCTCAACAGCCAATATCGAATTGCTGAGCATCATCCATACCCAGCCGGACTAAAATGCAACTCCAATCGTAAGAGCGGTATCGAAATCCATGCCCTCAGTTCCTACGTCCTCCAGCATGTTGATGTTTTGCCAGACCTCAGTGGTGAATTTGTTGTAGTTATAGTTTATTTCCAAGCCTACACGAAAGAAGTTTAGCAAGGCGTAGTTAGCACCTAGTACCAGACCCAAGCCTGCCCGCGTATGACCATTCTCAATGTCGGAAAGGTTGGCCGTGATCATCTCGTCATCACCAACTACGGTAATTGGTATCAAAAGGCCTGGGTATAGTGTCAATGAGTTGCCCAGTTGAAAGTGCTTCTCAAGGCCGACAAGACCCTTAACGTCTCGTCGTTGTGCTTCATAGGCTTGCTCTATGCTACTGCCCCCAACAGTATATTCAAACTGCTCAATTCCACCTCCTAGCCGGAGCGCCCATTTCTTTCTGGTATAAAGACGAAGATTGCCGCTGATATTGCTCTTCGTATCAAAATTGACAGAGAGATCATCTTGATCAAATTCAAAATTGTCTAGGCTTACAGTGGTTAGATTGGCGGTGAGGCTTACGACTTGAGCATTTGCTGTACCCAGAAAGCTGCCGATCATGGCGAATAGAGCGATAGTGAAGAGCGTTCTCATGGTGCATGATTTTTGGATGAAAGGAGGCCAAAATGGCCTCCCTCGTTGATTCGCTTATTTTCGCTTGGTTCGCTATTCAGAGAGATGATTTATCAGTTGGCTGGTTTTTCCTTCAGCCGTTTGTAGTTCGAAAATATAGGCTCCAAAAGCCATGGCCGGAAGTCTGAGCGACTTCTGTACCGAGCCGCCAGCCGCATTCCAATTGTCTTGCCAGATTAGCCTTCCCTGCAGATCGTGTAGATTGGCCTGCACTTCACCTGATTTTTCCAGCTCGAAAGCAATATTGATCTGGTTGGCAAAAGGATTTGGATAGATGCTTAATCCCAGATTTGCAGCTAAGTCGTCTGTTCCCACTTCGAGATTTCGCGACCCATTGGCAAACCAAACACCGTTTTGAGCTGCATTGATGAAAGTCTGTGGGCTACCTTCAGCTTCAATCTTGTTACTTTTCAAACCGACTTTATAGATGTAATCTTGTCCGTCCGAACTGCTGTTAAACAAAAGGTCACCATCGTCAACAGAGTAGTTGGGATACCCTAGTCGATCATTGTTGTGAATCTCAGAAATATCACTGGTTTCTACATTTGCACCTAGCACGACCTGCACATCATTGGCAAAATCGAAGTAGTCAAATGCGATGATATAGGGTGAATTCTTCGAAAACACTCCATTTCCAAGACTTACTCCTTCTTCCAGACCTGTGAACAATTTGATAATATTGCCGTCTCCAAAGTTGTTGCTGTTATTGTCCCAGACCTTGATCCAGCCCACATCCCAGAAGTCAAGGTTTTCATCCCATTGTGAAGTGTTGATCTCATTGAATGCATCATACATGATGTATTCTCCAGTATGATCAAATTCAATGGCATCTGCATATAGTACTTCGCCTGTGCTTACCCCTTCCGCTGAAGTGGGATTACTTAGCTCAAAGGATGCCGCTTCTACGCTCGCTCCAGATATATCGTATACGTAAATCCTATTGTCAACGTAGTTTGGTACTGCGGCAATTCTGTCTCCGTCTTTAGAAATGGCCACATTGTCCCACTCTGCAGTAGTGCTGATGACCGTTTCTGTCGGATTATCAAGGTCCATCGTTACTACACGAATATGACCTTCCGAGTCCACATATACGCCAGCAGTGCCATCATCTGAGATACTCATCCTACGCGTATGAGCAGTGGTGCTGATCGGAATGAATTCAGTGAGCTCTGTGTTTGTGACATAAATCGTATTCGGGTCGTTGACGTTGGTGTCCGTGAAGATGATGTATTCCTGTCCTGGATTTTCATCAAGATCACCAACATTGCCACCCCCACCTCCATTACCTGAATTGGGGCCAAAGATCTCTACCTCATCAAAAGCGTCTATGGCAGCATTAAGCTCTGTCGAACCAGCGCCATACAGATCTTCACAAGCCTGCAAAACGGCCAATCGAAGGTCTTTAAACTGTGAAGATCTTGTTAAGTATTGTTCAAGTGCTCTGTAGAAAGCATCCTCTGCTTTGTCTTTACCAATTGCAGAAGCAAACAAATAGAAGGCATGATTTGGAATACCGCTGTTCAAGTGCACCCCTCCATTGTCCTGCGAACCAGTGTACATATCTGAAACCTTGTCCGGTTGGTAGTAGAACTGACTGAAACTGCTTCCTTCATTATTCGGATTGGCCATGTCTCTCATCGCCCCTGAAGGAAATACGGAATTGTTGACAATATCTTCCCCTATTTGCCAGTCATCCCGATCGATCATCGCTCCAAAGATATCCGCGAAGGATTCATTCAGGGCTCCGGGCTCGTTTTGATAGATTAAATTTGCCGTGTGCTCTACCACACCATGAGACATCTCATGTCCTGCCACATCCAGACCACCAGCAAGCGGAGTAAAAGCCTGATCTCCATTCCCATAGTAGATGCCCACACCATTCCAGAAGGCATTGTCCATCGAGTTGCCACTCTGATCGGCTACATTGATAAAGGAGTAGACATCGCCTCCATCACCATCTATCGAGTTTCTGCCAAAGGTGCTTCGGAAGTAGTCATATGCCTTGCTGGCATTCCAGTGTGCAGAGACTTCTTTGCTTGACCAATTGTTATTGTTGCTGGTTGCTGGATTTACATTGGATCCGGAGTTAGGCGGATTGTTGCCCATATCATAGGTTAGGATAAGGCCATCACCCAGTTCCGGAAGCGAGTTGTTCGGTCCCTGATACATATTCTTAGTAACATCCAGCATGATGTAGGTGCCGTTATCCTCGTATACCTGTAGGGTCCGGGTTGTGCCGTTGAGATCAGTATCTGTAGCGGTAGTAGGTCCAAATTCGCAAGTAGAATTGATCTCTTGCAAAATTTCTCCACTCACTGCATCCACAATGTATTCCCAACGTTCCATAAAGTTAGGGCGCATCACGATGTAATAAGCCAATGTGGGAATGCTAACATAGGCTTGCTTGTAGAAGATCACCAATTGGGATTCCGGTCCGTGATAGTGAAGCATATGAGCTGCCTCTTCGGTAAGCTCTGTGTAATCTGTCTTTTGTTTTAATTCTTCTACCAGTAGCTCCTTGACTTCCTCTTCGCTCAGGCTTGCGCTAAAACTCTTGCCTTTTGCTGTATGTTGAAATCTTCCGTTCAGCATTCTACGGCCGTCTGCATACAAATGGACCACCATGTCTGCCGCGTAGACTTCATAGTCGCCGTAGTACTGCTGCATTCGCAGGTGCGTATTGCCCTGCTCATCCTTGATCATCTTACTGCAGCGAAACTCCTGTCTCGGCTTCTCAATGCCAAGGTCTTCTTTGATCAATTCAAGATACTGGTAGGCAGCTTCTTCAGCTTCTGCTTGACTGGATACCCCAGCTTGTTCTGCCAAATGTGGACCCTTGGCAAAAATAGGAACGGAAGAATCCTCGTCATAAGTCAATTCACTTTTCGGTCGATGAGCTGCAGACAGGCCTCTGCCCAAATGTGGCAAAGAATTGAAGTCTTTCACATAGGGGCTAAAAGTAAGGTCTGTGCCTTTGATAGCTGTTAGTGGCACATCAAAGACAGGCGTACCTACATCTGTCTTTTTCTTTTCGTCGAATGGATTGATAGTCTGCGCTATAGCTTGAAGGCTGAAGCTGAGACAAAAGATAGCCAATAGTCCGTTTAGTAACCTGGATTTCATGTTGATTTCTTTTGCTGATGCCCAATGGGGGCGCTGGATTGATCAAAAATAGTGTATTACATTGACACCTTCTGAATTTGACTACATTAAAGGGCTTTTGATTAATGTTGTGCACTGGAAACTTTTCGTGTCTTAAAAGATCCCGGCAAATTCCCGACCAGTATTTGTGAGAAAAGCAGCATAAGCTACTGATA